>DATEZE010000306.1:0-6101 GCA_035255845.1 Burkholderiaceae bacterium
GCCGGGTAGTTTTCGAGCACGAGTTTCAGCGGCTTCAGCACCGCGGTGGCACGCGGCGCGCGCGCTTCGAGGTCGTCGCGCAACGCCTGTTCAAGCAAGCTGTAGTCGATCCACTGCGGGCTCTTGCTGACGCCCGTGCGATCGGCAAAGAGCTGCAGGCTCGCCGGTGTGTAGCCGCGCCGGCGCAGGCCCACGATGGTGGGCATGCGCGGGTCATCCCAGCCGTCGACGTGCTTCTCTTCGACGAGCTGAATCAGCTTGCGCTTGCTCATCACCACGTAGGTGAGGTTGAGCCGGTTGAACTCGTACTGGTGCGGTAGCAAAAATGGGTTGGCCTTGCGCTCGTCCAACGCCGATTGCAGCAGCGGCGTGAAGCACTCTGTGTGTTCGAGCAGCAGCTTGAAGAATTCGTCGGCGTCCTGCGCGGCGAGGTCCGGGCTTTTGCTCCAGCTCGCGAACATCGCTTCGGCGCGCCGCTCGTAGCGGCTGGCGCCGAGCTTGTCGCGCTTTTCCTCGACGACGTTGCGGCAGTGGAGTGCGAACTCGCGTTTGGCTTCGGTGCCGGCATCGCGGATCTCTTCGAGCGCCGCGCGGGCGGCCTCGTACTGCGGCCGCCGCAGCAACGGCACGATGCGCTCCAGCACCCAGTCGTAGAACGGCCGCTGGTCCTCGAACTCGAGCGTGCAGATCGAGTGGGTGATGTTCTCGAGCGCGTCTTCGATCGGATGCGCGTAGGCGTACATCGGGTAGACCTTCCACGCGTCGCCGGTCATGTGATGCTCGGCGAAGCGGATGCGGTAGATCGCCGGGTCGCGCATGTTGATGTTGGGCGAGGTCATGTCGATCTTGGCGCGCAGGATCATGCTGCCTTCGGCGTGCTTGCCGGCACGCATCTCGCGGAAGAGCGTCAGCGACTCGTCCTTCGGCCGGTCACGGAATGGCGAATTCGTGCCGGACTCGATCAACGTGCCGCGCGTCTCGCGCATTTCATCGGCGCTCTGCTCGTCGACGTACGCATACCCGGTCTCGATCAGGTACTCGGCAAAGCGATACATGTCCTCGAAGTAGTCGCTCGCGTGGTACAGGTTGCTCTCGCCGCCATGCTCCCAGTCGAAGCCGATCCAGCGCACGGTGTCGAGGATGCCGTCGACGAACTCCTGGTCCTCCTTGACCGGGTTGGTGTCGTCGAAGCGCATGTGGCAGCGCCCGCCGAAGTCGCGCGCCAGGCCAAAGTTCAAGCAGATGCTCTTGGCGTGGCCGATGTGCAGATATCCGTTGGGCTCCGGCGGAAACCGAGTACGGATCTTGGCCGGATCGGTGGGAGCCTTGGCGTGCAGGTTGTAGACGCCGGGCTTGCCGGCCCAATGGCGGGGCTCGTAAGTGCCGCGCACGAGGTCGGCTGCGATCTGATTGCGGATGAAATTGGTCGGCGCAGCCGGCTTGACGGGGAGCGGCTTCGCGGGCGGCTTTCGAGGCTTATCGGGGTCCATGCAGGCGTGGATTGTATCCACGGCTGCTGCACTGCGACGAGAGCGATCGGCATCTCCGCCGGCGCAGGAAGCGAAGATTGATCGAAAGCAGCCTTAGAACCGGAAGCCGACGCCGACCAGTGGCCCGCTGAACGTCATTTCGGACACCGGGTTGGCCAAGTCGAACCGGTAAGCAAAGTGGCGGTAGCCGACCAGAGGAAGGTCAAACGCGGCGCAGAACCGGAACTGTGTCGAGCGATGGCGCGTCGCGCGGATGCACGCGAACGCGGGAGCCCGGCGCTTCGAACCAGTAGATGCGGCGCGTCTCCGACCCGATCGCGGTCAGCGCGTTTCGGCCGCGATACTCGAACTCGACCGGCGCATCAGGCGCGCGATAGCCACGCGCCGCTTCGCGCAGCCTACCTTGGCAGCAGGTCATGTTCACCTCGCGGTGTTGGCTTCGGATGCTCGACGTAAAGGGCCGGCGGCGGCGATGCCGCGCGCTCGACGACCCGATCCAGCAGAATCGCCGCCCCCGAAAGCGCGGGCCACAGGAGCAGCTGCTCGGCCCGTTCGCTTCCAAGGGCGACGGCGAACGGCGCGGCTACCCACAGGCTCGTGCAAAGGAAGCAGTCGAGCAGGCGTCCGGCGGGCCAGTCGTGCACGACGGCCCGCATCCGCGCCAGGACGTCGCCGGGGCCGTCCTCGACGGCCAGCAGATGCGTGATCCGCCAGACGCCGAGGACGCCGACTACGAACCAGGCGAGCGACATCATTCGTCTTGCGCCGGCTCGAGGCAGAAGCCCGCACTGTCCGATGCGACGTGTCCCACCGACTGGCTGTTGACGATCGCGCGATCGACGGCGACGACGCGGATCACGTAGCCGCATGGCTGCATATCGGTCGTGTCGAGCGTCCACGAGTCACCCGGCGCGACGGCAGTGTTGACGTTGCCGGAGCTCGGTACTGGCACGCCGATCGGCGGCACGTTGATGTTCGGCTCCACGCCGACGCCGTAGCTCCCCAGATACGTGTCGCGAGCGACGAAGTTGCCGCCGAGAGGCTCGCCCGGCAGAAACTTGCCGCAATTGCCGAGCCCCGTCGTGATCTCGATCGACGCTTCCGGCCCCGTGTTGTCGAGCTGGACGACATGCGTGTCGCTGCCCTGGAACACACCGCCGGAGTCGTACACCGAGAGCCGCACGTACCATTTCGCGTCGCCTGCGGAGTCCCACTGCGCGAGCAATGCGTTGACGTTCGACGTGAACGGCAGGTAGTCGAAGCGCTTCGTCACGTTGTTCGCCTTGTGGATGCTGGTGCCGCCGAACTGGTCGGTGACGACGAGATCCGTGAGCACTGGCGTGAACACCGTGTTGTCCGGGCTCACTTCTACCTGGTACGTGTAGCCTTGGATTGGTGCGCCCTGGACGGACACGCGCGCGGCGAACGGGCATGGCCGGCCGAGCGCGTCGGGCGCCTGGTTGTTCGTCGCGAACACCGCGTCGGGCGTCGTGAGACCGGTCGTGTTGTCGATCATCGACACCGGGATGCCGCCGAGGATCGCGATCTTGCCCGCCGGCACCTGTGTCACCGGTGCGATGTTGATCAGCGTCTCCTCGCGGTTGCCCCAGGTCGGGACCTGGTTCGGATTCGCGCACGCGACCGCAACGTTCCACGACAGGATCGCGCGGATGCGGACGACGGTGGGGCCCTCCTGGCACGGCTTTCGGTGCGACGACAGGTCGACCGGCAGGCGCACGGCATAGAAGATGCTCTGCGGCGCAGTACCGGCGACGTCGTAGACGGTCACCGATGCGGTGCCGAGGCACGTCTCGAAGCTGCCGTTGCCGTCGAAGTCGGCCCAGAAGGTCACATACTCCTTGCTGCCGTCCGTGCACGGGCCGCCCGAGTAGCCGGACGCCTTCTTCACCTCGATGACGCCGACCAGCGTGTCGGGATGGTTCGGATCCAGTCCGATGCACTTCAGCTCTTCGTAGCTGGTGTCGCCATCGGTGGGGAACAGCAGGTCGAGAATGCCGGCATCGATCTGGATGCCAGGCAACTGGGTGAGGAACGACTCAGCGGCCAGCGGACTCGCCGACGCCGCGAAGGAATGGAGCTCCTTGAACGCAAAGCGATGTACCGGCACGCCCTTGCCCGCATAGAGCTTTGCGAGCTCCGACACACCGAGTGTCTTCTGCTTCGTCGCGATCGGCTCGTTGAGATCGATCACCTCTTCGAGCATCGGTGGCACTTTGACCTTCGCGAAGTCGAAGATGTGCTTCGGCGGTATCAGCCGCAACGGCTCGATCAGTACGCGCGCCTCGCGCACGTTGCCCCAGACCGGAGTCCAGTTCGGCTGGTTGGGCGGTGGCGGGTTGTTCCATGACAGGATCGCGCGAACCCGCACGACGAGGTCGGACAGGCAGAAGCGCCGCGGCGGATGTGACGGCAGCGACACTGCATACTCGAGCCGCTTGCTGCCTTCGGTGCCGGCCGGAATGTTGTAGGCCTGGAAGCTCGTCATGCCCTGGTCAACCCAGGTGGCGCCGTGATCGAAGGACAAGTAGAAACGGACGAACTCGGTCGTTCCGGGGCCGCAGATGTCGCTGCCGTAGCCGCCGGGCTGATAGATGTACACGACGCCCTCGAGGCGGCGCTGTTGCGGCTGATAACCGACGCATCCGAGCTCTTCGTAGAACGTGTTGCCGGAGATCGGCAGGATCGACTTGAACGGGCTGTCGGAGAGATTTCCGAAGTAGTTCGGATTGGCGAGCAGCAACGACTTGAACGCGCCACGTTCCTTCGTGAACGCTTCTTTCGACGTCGCCTGTGCCTTGCGAACGGCTTTCTTGAGGTCCTCATCCATAAGTGATCTCCGCGTCAAAGGTGAAGAAAGAAGGCAGCGGCCGGCTGCGACGTATCAGATGGCGTCGGTCCGTGTGTGCTGAAGTCGGGTCTTGCGACTCGCGCATATGTTTACGTGGGAGTGAAGAAGATGCCGCTGCGCAATAGGTGGGCAGCGACGCGAAGATTCACTTGACGAGCTGCGCGATCGCCAGCCCGCCTGTGACCAACAGTGACGCTTCGAGCATTGCAGCGAGCCGGTGCGCGCGCCGCCGGCTCAGCACTTCCTCGACCGCGGCGACGGTGCAGGTGCCGCCGCGCTAGATCGCAAAGCCCATCGCGCCTGCGGCAAGCACGGCGAGGAGGAAAAGAGCGATCAGGCTTCGGCCTTCTCCCTTTGTTCCTTCAGTGGCTTCAACAGGCCGAGCATCGTTGGAATCAGTTCGCTGACGGTCGGATGGATGTGCACCGTGCGCTGGATCGTGCGGTACGTCGCACCGGCCGCCATTGCATCGATCAGCGAATGCACGATTTCGTCGCCCTCGATGCAAAGCAGGGCCGCACCGAGGATCTTTTCCGTCTTCGCGTCGACCAGCACCTTCATGAAGCCCTGCATCTCGCTGCGTTCGCGCGCTCGGCCGACGCGCGTCATCGGCATGCGGCCGATCAATGCGTCGCGACCGCTTGCGCGCACCTCAGCCTCGGTCTGGCCGACGCGGCCGAGCGGCGGATCGGTGAACAGCGCATACACCGGAATGCGGTCGCTGACGCGACGCTGCTCGCCGTCGAGCAGATTGGCGGCGACGATCTCGTAATCGTTCCACGACGTATGCGTGAACGCGCCACGGGCGTTGACGTCACCGAGCGCCCACACGCCCGGTACGTTCGTCTGCAGCGCGTCGTCGACGGTGATGAAGCCGCGCGGGTCGGTGGCGATGCCGGCCTTGTCTAGCCCGAGGTCGTCGGTGTTCGGACGTCGGCCGGCGGCGACCAGCAGGTGGCTCCCTGCGACGAGCTGATCCGCGCCGCCCGCCTTGAGCGCGATGCGCACGCCCGAGCCGTCACGCTCGACGCGCGCGTCGCGTACGCCGAGGTGAAAACGAACGCCTTCGCGTTCGAGGATATTGCGCACCTCCGCGGATACTTCTTCGTCTTCGCGCGCGATCAGCCGGTCGGCGTATTCGAGCACCGTCACTTCCGACCCGAAACGCCGGTACATCTGCGCGAACTCGAGGCCGATGTAGCTGCCGCCAACGACGATCAGGTGTGGCGGCAGAAAGTCGATCGCCATCATTGACGAGTTGGTCAGCACCGGCACGCTGTCGAGCCCAGGCCAATCGGGCAGCGACGCGCGCCCGCCGACGTTGATGAAAATCTGCGGTGCCTCGAGCCGGCGGCCGTCGACTTGGACGGCATGCGGGCCGACGAAGCGCGCGTGGCCAAGCACGGTCTCGACGCCCTTATGCATGCGCAGCCACTTGGTGAGACCCTCAATGGAATGCGCGACGACGCGGTCCTTGCGCGCCTTGACCGCCTTCATGTCGACCGTGATGTCGCCGCCGATCTGGACGCCGTAGTCGGCGCCGCGCCGTGCGACGTGCGCGGCGCGGGCGCTCGCGACCAGAGTCTTGGTGGGGATGCAGCCGTTGTTGACGCAGGTTCCCCCGAAGTGCTTGCGTTCGATCAGCGCGACCGTGCGGCCGGCTTCCGCGAGCCGCACCGCGAGCGCGGGGCCGGCCTGGCCACTGCCGATGACGATGGCGTCGTGCGTCTGGCTCATGAGCA
>DATEZE010000307.1:0-22460 GCA_035255845.1 Burkholderiaceae bacterium
ATGGCCACGGATGCGAGCGGCAATAATGCCGCCGAGATCGCCAGCTGGTACAGCAGCGTCTTTTCGGCGCTCGCCGCCGCCAACTGCGTCGCGCGAATCAGCACGGTGGTTGCGGCCCACAGCAGTGCAGCCAGCGCACCACACGCATCGCCGAGCAGCGTCTCGCGGTCGCGCGCGCCAATACCGTCGGCAAAGGCAGCGACGATGCCGGCAAACGCAACCGCGACGCCGAGCCACTGGACGCGGGCAAGCCGCTCGTTGGGACCCACCATGCCAGGCCGAGCGCCGTGAACACCGGCGCAAGGTAGATGAAGATCACTATGCGCGACGCCAGCGTGTGCCCGAGGCCGAAATAGATCAGAAAAATTCGACGGCGAACAGCAGTCCCGCGGCCAGACCCACCCACAGCGTGCCGTCGCGGCCGAACAGCGGAATGCCACGCGCCCCGGCCCAGACGAGCAGGAGCAGCGTGGCCAGCAGCGAGCGGATGCCGCCCTGCATCACCACAGAGACGCCGGCCGCGCCGACCTTGACCGTCACCTGCTGCAGCCCCCACAGCAGGGCGCAGACGACCATTAGCCCGTAGGCGGTCGCGTCGAGCGGGCGGCGCGCATGCATTGCGCGGGATTGTGCCAGTGCACCAAGCGCAGTCGCGCGCCATAGAATCCCCGACGCGGAGGATCCTGATGAGCCCCGACCTCAAGGCCGGCATCAGCTTTGTGTTCGATTACACCGTGCCGGACAGCAAGACCGTGCCCCAGCTGTATCCGGAATGGCGTGAGTTCGGCGAGATGCCCGAAGTGTTCGCGACCGGCTTTTTGATCGGCTTGCTTGAGGGCGCATGCCAGCTTGCGATCAAGCCATATCTTGACTGGCCGCGCGAACAGTCGCTCGGCACACACGTGAGCTTCTCCCATCTCGCGGCGACGCCACCGGGTCTGACAGTGCGGGTCCGCTGCGAAGTCATCGAGGTCGAGGGCCGCAAGGTGCGATTCCGGGCGAGCGCCCACGATGGCCATGATTTGATCTCTGAGGGCACGCACGAGCGGGTCATCATCGACGTGGCCCGCTTCAACGAGAAGGTCACGGTCAAGCGCCGTGCCGCAGATCGTTGACTATGGCCGACGCAATGCTCGACGCCGGCGTACTGCAGTTCCTGCAGCGGCGGGTAATGGTCTCCGCCGCTTCGTGCAGCGTTAAGCACGTTCCCTCTGTCGTGCGCTGCGTCGGCTTCCGGGTCCTCGAGCGGCCGCAGCGACTCGTGATCTTTGTGCGCACGAGCGAAACGGCACGCCTGCTAGCCGACCTGCACGCGACCAGGCGGGTGGCCGTGGTCTTCAGCGAGCCCACGACGCATCGCACATTGCAGGTCAAGGGGGACGACGCCCTGCCCGGTCCGCTCGAACACGGCGACTGGCCGCAGGTCGCGGCGCACGTCGAGGCCGCAGTCGCGGAACTGGCACCACTCGGTTATCCCGAGATCTGGGTGCGCAAAATCTTCGAGTCGGCGCCGAACCAGGTGCAGGCGATTCGCTTCACACCGATGAGCGCCTTTGCGCAGACACCGGGGCCGCGTGCAGGCGAACCGCTGGCCGGAGCACAACCATGATCGATCCGCCGCTGGAATCGATCCGCGCCTGCCTCGAGGGTGTCGTCCCGAGTCTCGTCGCAACGTGCGACGCCGACGGGGCACCGAATGTGACGTATGTCTCGCATGTGCACTACGTCGATCGTTCGCACGTCGCCCTGTCGTTTCAGTTCTTCAACAAGACCCGTGCGAACATCCTTGCGAATCCGCGCGCAGCGGTGTTCCTGGTCGACCCGTGCACCGCCGCGCGCTACGTGCTGCACGTCCGTTACCTGCGCACCGAGGCCGATGGCCCGCTGTTCGAGCGGATGAAGGCGTACCTGGCTGGCATCGCGTCGCATACGGGAATGGCAGCCGTATTCAAGTTGCAGGGCTCGGACGTCTACGAGGTGCTTGAGATCGAGCACCTCGTCGGTCCCGAAATGCCCGCGCCGAGCCAGCGCGTTGGTCTGCTTGCGGCCGTGCGGGCGGTCTCGTCCCTGCTGGCCGCGGCCACCGACCTGCGCACGGTGCTCGACGATGTGCTGGCCGTGCTCGCTTCGGATCTTGGCATCGACCACTCGATGGTTCTGCTGATCGAGCGTGGCCGCGCCAGGCTGTACACCGTGGCCAGCCGCGGTTATCCGGCCTCTGGCGTCGGCTCGGAGATCCCTCTCGGCCACGGGATCATCGGCGTAGCAGCGCGCGAGGGCACCGCGATCCGCATCTCGCACGCGACCAGCGAGTACGCCTACAGCCGCACGATGCGTGAACGCGCGACGCTGGACGGACTGCAAGGGATCGAGACCGAGATCCCACTGCCGGGGCTGACGACGCCAGGATCACAGGTCGCGGTTCCGCTGCGTGTTGGCGGCTGCGTCGTCGGAGTCCTATTCGTCGAAAGCGCAAAGGACGCGCGCTTCTCGTGGGAAGACGAGGATGCACTGGAAGCCGTCGCCGCGCAGCTCGGCACGACCATCGCGCTGTTGCAGCAGGCGGCCGAATTGTCCGAGGAACCGGCGCAGGTGCCGAGCAGCCCGCGGCCCCCGCGCGGCGCGGCCGTGACTGTGCGTCATTATCCGATCGACAATTCGGTGTTCATCGGCGACGACTATCTGATCAAAGGGGTCGCCGGCGCCATCTTCCGCAAACTCGTGCGGGACTACGTTGAAAACGGCCGCACCGATTTCACAAACCGCGAACTGCGACTCGATACATCGATCCGCCTGCCCGACATCACCGACAACCTTGAGGCGCGCCTGATCCTGTTGGTGCGGCGCCTACAGGAGCGCGGTCCTGAGATCCGCATAGAAAAAACCGGCCGTGGGCGCTTCCGACTCGCGGTCGAGCGCCCGCTCGCGCTGGTCGAGGCTGGTTAGAGAACTGCGGCGCGCTTCGCCCGATGGCTTCGGCGCAGCGGGTTGCCGAACTCGAGCACTAGCGCGCTCGCCAGAACAGCCGTGCAACCGCAGCGTGCGAAAATTCTTCAATGACTGCCGTCGATCCCGCTGCTAGCGCGAACGCCTCAGTCGTGTCGAGCGTTGCCTCGCCGTGCGTCTCGATCTGCCAGATGGACCCGGCTACGGGACTGTGCAGCGGCTGCCTGCGCACGATCGATGAAATCGCCGGCTGGAGCCGCTATTCGGACGCCGAGAAGCACGCTGTCTGGCAGTTGATCGCCGCGCGCCGCGGGCCTGCGTAGCGACAGCAGTGCTCTGACTCAGCGCGACGACGCCGCGCGCTTGGCGTCACATGCAGGCGGCGGTGATGAGGACGACCAGGGCCACCAATGACCACATGCCGGCAAACACCGGCAGGTCCCCGAACGCAACCAGGCGATCGTCGTCGGACGGGCTCATCGCGGCCTCCCCCGGGGCGCCCAAAGGAGGTGCCCCTGAAAGGAGTATCGACAGGTGACGCCCGGCTGTTGATCGTCCTTTGGGACGAACGAGCCGTGACCGGCCCCGGTTAAGACGCCCGGACTAGCCTCAGCCAGCGGAGGTCACGCTTGCGGCCAGCACGATTTCGTAGGCGAGCAAGCGCACACATCGAGCTGGCCCGGGGCAACCTGAAGCTGTCATTGCTAGAGTCCCAGTTCGGAATTAACCCGATCGGGCCGCGGTGTGCCCCGCGGCAATGCCTACATGAAAGTCTTTGGTTTCGCGGGCTGGTCTGGCAGCGGCAAGACGGTGCTGATCGAACGCGTCATTCCGCTGCTGACGGCACGCGGACTCGAGATTTCTCTGATCAAGAGAGCGCATCACGAGTTTGACGTCGACATGCCGGGCAAGGACTCGTACCGTCACCGGAGAGCGGGATGCAGGGAGGTGCTGCTCTCGTCCAGCGTGCGCTGGGCACACATGCACGAGTTGCGGGGCGAACCCGAGCAGACGTTGCAGCAGTTGGTCGATCGCGTCTCCCCTTGCGACCTGTTGCTGGTGGAAGGATTCAAGCGGGAGGCCATCCCGAAGATCGAGATATTCCGCCGGGCGAACGCCAAGCAACCTCTGCATCCCCACGATCCGCACATTGTCGCAGTCGCCGCCGACCGTCGTTTTGACACAGCGCTGCCACAGTTTGACCTCGACGATGCAAGCGGCATTGCCGATTTCGTGTGTACGTTCAACGGGCTCGATTAGCGTCAGTGGTCGAACGCATTGATCGGACTTCGCAGCTCGTGTAGCGTCTTTCGTGTGCAGTCGAATCCCAACGCCGCGCGCCGTCGCGACCTGATGCGTCAGGCCGCCTGCGTCGCCGGCGCGTGGGTCGCCTCCGGCGCGTTGCCGGTGGTGGCGTTCGGCGATGTGCAGCGCTATCCGCGTTCGCTGCTGGTCGACTCACACGGCAGCCCGTGGACGGCACGCCAGCTCAAGACGGGCGAAGCGTTCCTCTTCAACTACCCGTATACGGTTTCACCGGTGTTCTTGATCGCGTTCGAGCACGAGGTGAAGGCAGCCGAGCTGGTCACCGAAGACAAACGACACTACGCGGCACCGGCCGGCGTGGGTCCGAGCAAATCGATCGTCGCGTTCTCGGCGATTTGTGCGCACAAGCTGATGTATCCCAAGCCGGCGATCAGCTTCATCGGCCTGCGCAGCGGCGGCCGCGGTGAGCCGTCGTACGTGATCCACTGCTGCGGCGACAACTCGCGCTACGACCCGTTGCACGGCGCGCGAGTGATCGACGGCCCGGCGCCGCAGCCGCTGGCTGCCGTGCTGCTGGAGTGGGATGCCCGCAGCGATCACCTGCACGCGGTGGGTACTCGAGGCGGCGAGATGTTCGACAAGTTCTTCGAAAAGTACGCGAAGCAGCTGGAGCTCGAGACCGGTAGCGGCCTGCGCAAACCGAGCGATGCCACCGTTGTCGTACAACCGGCCGCGAGCTATAGCAGGAATTGGATGAGCTGCCGGGCCTGAGGCGGACACACGACAGCACCTGCCTGCTGGCGTGTGCCTGCGATGAGGTCAGCCGGCGAATGCAGGCGTCAGCGTGGGCTACAAGCGTGACCCTACGTCTGAGCGCGCAATTGGGGAATGGTCGGAAATACAAAGGCGCCCCACGGGGCGCCTTTGCTTGGACGTGAGCGAAACCGCTACTTCTTGGCGGCTGGCGCCGCAGCTTGCGCCGGAGCAGCGGCAGATTGCGCGGTAGCGGCCGCGGGTTGCGCCGGGGCAGCGGCCGCTGCCGGCGTCTCCGCCGGCGGCACGAAGGCCCCCGGATTCACGCAGGCGGGGGTCGCTTCGGGTGTAACGACCTTGCCCTGGGCCTTCTGCTCCTTGACATACGCGTCGGCGACCTTGGTCTGCGACACACACAGCGTGTAGGCGTCAACCTTGTTCGCGTGTGCCGCCTTGGCCGCATTCAGCGCCGCCGCCGCCTGCTGCTCAGGCGTTGGTGGCGGCAGCGCGGCCAATCCGCCCGCAGCAGATGCGAGTCCGCATACAGCAACGATGATGTATCTCACCATGACTTCCCCGATGACGTTACTTAGTACTCAGCAGGACCGCGCGGCGAACAGGCTCGGGCACCGCAGTCTCTGACACCATTGGACTTTCTGGCACCTTGCCCGCCTTGATGTCGTTGTACCAGAGCTCGTGGTGATGCTTGGCCCACTCGGCGGTGACGAAGCCATTGCGCATCGCGCGGTAAGCGCCCTTCATGCCGATCGTGCCCAGGTAAATGTGCACGCACGCCATCGCAATCGCGAGATAGGCCAGGATCATGTGGATGCCGTTGAAAGTCTGCATCGTGGCCCGGGTCTGGCCGAAGTTCGGAAAGTTGAGCACCAGACCGGAGGCAATTAACAGCGGAGTGAACAAAACCAGCACGAACCAGAAAACGAGCTTTTCGCCGCCGTTGAACTTTCCCGAGGGGTATTCGTGCCCGGTCAGGTTGCCGACGATCTTCGTCAGCCAAATGAAATCGTCCTTGTTGAGCCAGTTGTACCGCAGGTACCGGATGATCATCCACACGACGCCGACGATCAGAATCGGTCCAACGAAGTTGTGCAGATTTTTGGCCGCCACCGCCAGCCATGAATAGAGCGTGTGGCCAATGATCGGAAGCAGCAGCACCTTGCCGAAGGTAATGATCAATCCGGTGATAGCGAGAGTCACCCAGACGATCGCCATCGTCCAGTGCGCGTATCGATCCGCCGGGCGAAAGCGCTGGACCATCATCTTTGAACCGCTCTCGCCGACCGGTATCGAACCGCGGATGGCATAGAAGCCGCCGAGTGACACCATCGCCAAGGCAACGAGCAGCCCGCCGATTAGTGCCAGCGGCACGCGCGCCTGCCTCCAGGTTTCGCCGCGTGACTGGATCAGCACTCCCCGCTCCGGCGAGTCCCCAAGCTGGGTGAAGCCCGGGTCACTAGTACTGGAACGGACTTCGCGCCAGTACGGCGCGTTGTTATACGGTTGAGTAAGGTTTCGCTCGGTTTGCTGGCGCGCGCCTTCCTGCTGCTGCGGGGTCGCCGGTTGCGCGGCCGCATAGCCCGAGAAGACCAGAACGGCTACTGCCAGTCCGGCCCGCCAAGAGAGGATCGTCATGTGGCGTCTCCCTACTCCGCCGGTATGCGCACGTAGTCGTTCTGACCCTGCGTGCGCGCCTGAATGGCCGCCTCCCATTCCGCCTGCTTGCCGCCAAACTGCGGTGAGTCCCATGGCGCGGCGACGGGTGCGCCCGAATACTTGCCCTGTTCGTAGCGGGTGACCTTCTTCTCCCCGCACGCCGACAAGCTGATCGCCCACAGCAGCGCTGCCAGCACCACGCCCAGCGTCCTTAGCGCCCGCATCATTTCTTCCCTTCCGGCGCTGCGGGCGGAGTCGAGCCGCCCTTCGGTGTGCCGTATGCCGTGGCCCAACCGATCACTTCGGAACCCTTGCCACGCACGGTGACACGCTCGCGGAAGATGTTGGCGATGACGTCGCCGTCGCCGGCGAGCAGCGCTTTGGTGGAACACATCTCGGCGCACAGTGGAAGCTTGCCCGCGGCGATTCGGTTTTGACCGTACTTGCTGTACTGCTCTTCCTCGCTGCCCTTGCCAGGTCCGCCCTGGCAGAACGTGCACTTATCCATCTTGCCGCGCGCACCAAAGGCGCCAGCTTGTGGAAACTGCGGTGCGCCGAAGGGGCAGGCATACAGACAGTAACCGCAGCCGATGCACTGGTCCTTGTCGTGCAACACAACACCGTCTTCGCTCCGGGTGAAGCAATCGACCGGGCAAACCGCCATGCACGGTGCATCCGAGCAATGCATGCAGGCCACCGAGATCGAGCGCTCTCCGGGCACGCCATCGTTCAGA
This sequence comes from Burkholderiaceae bacterium, assembly GCA_035255845.1. Lineage (GTDB taxonomy): Bacteria > Pseudomonadota > Gammaproteobacteria > Burkholderiales > Burkholderiaceae_F > JALORV01. The sequence continues at coordinate 7,374 of DATEZE010000307.1, forward strand.
GTAACGACGCGCCGACGATTGACGCCCCATGGGACGTCATTAGCATTCTTGCAGGCCGTGACGCAACCGTTGCATTCGATGCAGCGGTTGGCATCACAGATGAATTTCATGCGGGCCATCGTGAGTCTCCTTGTTCGTCCTCGAGGCTTCTCAGGCCTGCTTGACGACTTGGCAGAGGGAACACTTCGTCCCTTCCTGCATCATCGTCACCGAGTCGTATCCGTAGGTCGTGCTGGTGTTTATTGACTCACCGCGAACGATCGGCGCCGATCCCTCCGGATAGCTGTCCAGCAGATCCTTGCCTTGCCACCACCCGGCAAAGTGGAACGGCATGAACACCGTGTCCGGGCCGACCCTCTCAGTCACCAGGGCCATGACCTTGAGCTTCGCGCCGGTCGGGGTGTTGACCCAGACCCATTCGCCGTTGCGAATGCCGCGGTCGTTGGCAGCTTTCGGATTGATCTCGATGAACATGTTCTGCTGCAGTTCGGCCAGCCAGGGGTTCGAACGCGTTTCATCGCCGCCGCCCTCGTATTCCACCAGGCGGCCAGAGGTCATCACGAGCGGGTATTTCTCGTAGACCTTGTCGGCGATGTTCTTGTCCTGCACGGTCTTGTAAAGCGTCGGGAGGCGCCAGAAGTCCTTCCGGTCGGCGTACGTCGGGTACTTTGCGACCAGGTCGGGACGATTGCTGTACAACGGCTCGCGGTGGATCGGGACGGGATCAGGGAAGTTCCAGACCAGGGCACGCGCCTTGGCATTACCGAACGGATGACATTGGTGCTTGGTCATCACGACCCGGATGATCCCGCCGGAAAGATCGGTCTTCCAGTTCTTGCCCTCGGCCGCCTTCTTTTCGTCGTCGGTCAGTTCATTCCACCAGCCGAGCTTCTTCAGGAATACATGGTCGAACTCGGGGTAGCCCGTCGTAATCTCGGCGCCTTTCGAGTGCGAGCCTGCTTCGGCCAGCAGGTTGACGCCATCCCGCTCGACACCGAAGTTGGCGCGGAAGTTGCCCCCGCCGTTCATCACGGACTTGGAGGTGTCATACAGGTTGGATGAACCCGGGTGCTTCATCTCCGGCGTGCCGTAGCACGGCCATGGCAACCCGAAGTAATCGCCGTCGCACGGACCGCCATTGGCCCGCAGCGTCTTCTCGTCGAAGGTGCCCATATGCTTCATGTGCAGCTTCAGCCGCTCAGGGCTCTGACCGGTGTAGCCGATGGTCCACGTGCCTTTGTTGATGTCGTTCGCGAGAATGTCCTCGATTACTGGCTCGTCCCAGCCTCCGGCACCCGGCATCGTCCGAATGTTCTGCTTGCCATTTCGTTTGCCCAGCAACTGGTCGGCGAAGCCCCACTTCTGCGCAAAGCGCAGCATGATTGCGTGATCAGTCCGCGACTCGAACAAGGGCTCGATGACTTTCTCACGCCATTGCACCGAACGGCCTGAGGCCGTGACGGAGCCCGACGTCTCGAACTGCGTGCACGCGGGAAGCAGGTAAACGGTGCGGTTCGGATTGACCTTGGAACCTTCAGGCGACGGCATGGCCGCCCACGCGGCGGTCGCCGACGGATACGGATCGACCACGACCAGCAGATCGAGCGCGTCCATGGCCTTCTTCATTTCGAGCCCGCGCGTCTGCGAATTCGGTGCGTGGCCCCAATAGAACACGGCCCGCAGGTTCGGCCCCTGTCCGATCGCATCGTTCGGCTCGAGCACCGCATCGATCCAGCGACTGACCGTTGTGCCGGGCTTGGTCATCAACGCTTCGGATGCAAAGCGCTTCTTGAGCCAGTCCAGGTCGATGTTCCAGACATTCGCCCAGTGCGACCACGATCCCGGCGCAATGCCGTAGTAGCCGGGCAGGGAGTCGGGATTTGGTCCGACGTCGGTCGCGCCCTGCACGTTGTCGTGGCCGCGGAAGATGTTTGTTCCGCCGCCGGAAACGCCAACATTTCCAAGGACCAGTTGGAGAATGCAGGAGGCGCGCACGATTGCGTTGCCAATCGTGTGCTGCGTCTGCCCCATGCACCAGACGATCGTGCTGGGTCGGTTCTTGGCCATGATCTCGGCCGCCAGGAGCACCTGGTCTTCGGGTACGCCGCAGGCTTCGGTCACCTTGTCGGGGGTCCACTTCATGACCTCCTCTTTGACCTTGTCCATGCCGTAGACCCGCGCAGCGATGTACGCCTTGTCCTCCCAGCCGTTCTTGAAGATGTGGTAAATCATCCCGTACAGGAACGGGATATCGCTGCCCCCGCGCAGCCGGATGTAGTGATCTGCTTTGGCCGCGGTGCGAGTAAAGCGCGGATCGACGACGATCATCTTCGCGCCGGTCTCCTTCGCGTGCAGCGTGAAAAGCATCGACACTGGGTGCGCCTCAGCCGCATTCGACCCGATGTACAACATCGCCTTCGTATTCAGCATGTCGTTGTACGAGTTCGTCATCGCGCCATAGCCCCAAGTGTTCGCCACACCGGCGACCGTAGTGGAGTGGCAGATGCGGGCCTGGTGGTCACAGTTATTGGTGCCCCAGAGCGAAACGAACTTGCGCAGCAGTTGGGCCTGCTCGTTGTTGTGCTTGGACGAGCCGATGAAGTAGGCAGCGTCAGGACCGGATTCTTCGCGGATCTTCGACATCTTCGCGGTGATCTCGTCGATCGCCTGGTCCCAGCTGATGCGCTGGTATTTGCCGTCGACCAGCTTCATCGGGTATTTCAGCCGGTGCGAGTGCTCAGTCATGCCATGTTCACGCACCGAAGCACCCTTGGCGCAGTGCGCGCCCATGTTCAGCGGTGAATCGAACACTGGCTCCTGCCGCACCCACACGCCATTTTTCACGACCGCATCGACCGCGCAGCCGACGGAGCAGTGCGTGCACACCGTGCGGCGTACCTGTTCGCCGGTGGCCTCCGGCGCAGCCGCCGTAGCCGCCTGCGCCTCGCCGATGGCACCGTACGGAAGTTGAGCCGCGAACGCGGCGGCTCCAGCGGTCACGCCGGAGCGCTTGAGAAACGTGCGTCGATCGATCGTTCGACCGCGCATTCCGGAAACAGCGCGTGCAAGGCGACCCTGGGCCGTCGCGGCACCCGCAGACTTTTTCGTGAGCATCGGGGTCTCCCGTCAGACCTGGGTCGTGCGGTAGTAATTTCGGATGTGCGCGGTTTCTCGATAACCGGTCTGCGTCGAAGCATCGGCACCCGCCGCACGTATCGCAGCTTTGCGCTCGGCGACGATGGTCGTCGCCATGGCCGCCGCCGCAGTTGCGCCACCGATCGCGACAGCCTTGAAGAAGCCGCGACGGCTTGGCTTTACGTTAGTCATATGAATGCTCCTTCATAGCGCTATCCATCATCCCCTAAGCGTCAACGGGCAGTCAATGCTCGGTCTCCCTGCGCGGTAACTAGCCCATCTCGAATTGAGCCAGATCGGAGTCGAGAAACACTTCAAGCATGTTAACTGTTGCCTTGTAGTAGTCACTGAGGTCCACCTTGTGCGCCGCGTCACAAAACGCTCTGTATGCCGGTTGCAGGTAGCCGGCAAAGAACTCCCGCTGCCGCTGCAACGACTGCAGATCCGAACCGGCGGCCACGAGATGGCGCATGACTTCCAACACTGCGGTGAGGTTATCTTCCGGCTCGGCTGAAGCGGCAGTACGCGCGAGTCCGAGCTCAGTCAGCGTGTCGCGCAGTTTTACCAGAACGGTTTCTTTGCGCGTACCCGGATGGTAGTGCGACAGATAAGTGCTGACGGGTGCCTTGCCCACTCCAATGAAGGTTGTATCGAACTCCAGCTTCGCGTCCCGCGCCGACGTGTGCGCCGCCGCCTGAGCCAGCTCGTTGAGGGCCTGAGCCAGGGCGCCGTCGCCCTCGACGCTTCCGGCCGACTGCGCAAGCGCACGTAACAGACCTTCGTCCGGGCCGGCGGCGAACAAACGCGCCAGCAGCGCGTAAAGCTGCAGACGCCCCTCATCCTCAGGCTCCAAGGTCACGCTCCTCGCTGCACTGGCCGTGCTCATCGCTTGATGTCGAAGATCGAGGTCTCGTCGGGCGACTGCATCATGTCGATCACACGACAATCGGCACACATCTGGATGCGGCGCAGCGCGGTGCCGGCGAACATCGGATGCGCGCCCAGACGGCCCGTCATCACGTCGATCATCTGTCGCGTGCCGAACGGCGTTCCGCAACGCACGCAATGGAACGGCTCGGCTTCGTTCAGTGTGACCGGCTGACGCGCCGCCGGTGTCACCAGGAGACGCGGCACCAGGCTGATCGCCTGCTCGGGGCATGTGATCTCGCACAGGCCGCACTGCACGCAGTTGTGCTCGATGAAGCGCAGCTTGGGTGCATCCTCCGCATCCTGCAGTGCAGAACTCGGGCAAGCGCCGATGCAGGCCTTGCACAGGGTGCAGCGGGACGCGTCGATGGCGAGGGTGCCGAACGGCGAACCCTGAGGCAGTGCGATCTGCTCCGGCGGCGCCGACGCCTGCCGCACCAAATGATCAATCGCGAAATCGAGCGTCTCGCGCTTGCGGTTGGACAAGTGAAACTTTGCGGGCTCCGCGACACTCGCTGCCGGCTGCGACGACCACAGCGCTACCTGCAGCGCCGCGGGTTCCTCGGCACGCACGGCCTGCCAGTGCGTGCCGCTGTAGCCCAGTCCGTTGAGGATCGCGCCGGCGAGAAGCGCCTGTTGGTCCAGCAGGGCGCCGTGCTCGTCGGCGCCAGTGTCATCGAGCAGCGAGAAGATCTGGCTCGCACCGTAGGCGATGGCGCCCAGCACAACGTCGATGCCAATCGCCGCGACGCTGTGCACTTCGATCGGCACTACCCGCGCCGGCAGCCCCTTGCCCACTCGCGCCAGCCGGGAGATCAGTGCTCGACCGCTCTTGCCGTTGTGGAACAGCAGCGCGGCATCCTTGCCGCCGGCCCCCCGATACACCGACAGCAGCTTGCGCAAGCGCGTACCGATGTCCGCCACGCCGGGATAGGCAAAACGGAGCGCACCCGTCGGACACGTGGTGGCGCAGTCACCACATCCCATACAGAGGAAGGGATGCGCCCAGATCTTGTCGCCAAGCGACCGGACGGCGTCCGTCGCGCAGACGTCGAGACAGCGCGTGCAGCCGGTCTTGGTGTTGCGACTGTGCGCGCAGAGCTTCTCTTCATATTGCACGTATCGCGGCTTCTCGAACTCGCCCACCATCTGCACCAGCCGCGTCGCCGCCTGCGCCTGCTCCAGCGGATCGGCGCCCGGCGCCATGTAACCGAATGGCTTCTCGGGCATGCGCAGCAACGGCTGCGCGGACAGGTCGAACACCAGATCGAACTGTTCGGTGCGCGTCGACTCGGCACGGTCAAAGTCGATGGCGCCGATCGCTCCACAAGCCTTAACGCAGGCGCGGTGCGACTTGCAGCGCGTGAGATCGACCTGGTAGGTGAGGTCGATTGCATCCTCCGGGCAGGCCTTGATGCACGCGTTGCAGCGGGTGCAGACCTCCAGATCGATAGGGTTTACCTGTTGCCACTGGACCTCGAACTTGCCCAGATATCCCTGCACAGATCGCGGCGTCCCGGACCACACCGGGTAACGACGGATCTCCGGCAGTTCCGCGCCCCTGGCCGTCGTGATCAGGACCGCGACCGAGAGGCTGTCGGCGAGTTGCTCAGCCCAGGCGATTGCCGCCTCGGCCGGGCCGATGATCAGCAGTTCGCCCTTCGACGAGTACGAGGACACTGCGACCGGTTCGGGCTCGGGCAGATCCGCCAGCGCCAGCAGGGCGGCGATCTTCGCAGTCGCGGAGGGGCCTTCAGCCGACCATCCGGCCGCCTCGCGAATGTTGACGAAGTTCAGCTCCGTTGAAGCGCCAGCGCCGGCGGCCAGCTCCGTAAACAGGGGGGCCTCCTGCGTACAGGCCACCGTGCAGTTGGAGGCTTCGAGCGCCGAGGTAAAGCCGTCGACCTCCTTACGGCACAACTCGGTGTAGATCGGGATCGCCTCGCGCCCGAGCGCGCGCCCGAGCGCCGCCCCGTCCAACGTCATCGTGCGATTGCAGTTGCAGACTTTTAGCGTGTTGCCAGGTGCGGCCATGCGGGCTCAGGAAGAAGATGGGTCGGATGCGGCTACCTTGCCCGACTGACCGGCAGGCGGTGACGAGATGTCCAACGGTCTGGCCGGATCATCGTCTGACGCTGCAGGTGCTGCGCCCGGTGCAGCGGGCACGCCGGAAGTCGCATCGACGCTCGCGTCATCTGCAGCGGTGCCGCGTTCTTCAGCGCTGGCATCAGAAACTGTCACGGCACCCACCGCCGAACCTCGAGCATCGCCCGCCGCGCTGGTCGGCGCTTCGGCCGCTTCCACCGCAGCGCGTTCGGAATCGGACAGAAAATCGCGCGCGCTCGGCAGGCGCATTCGCACCGCGGCCGGCAGCGGCTCGAACTGCGTGTAGTCGTCGACGTACACATCCAGCATGTCCATCTGATTGAAGTGCGGGTCGGCGAAGAGTTTCTTTAGCGCTGCATGGCGCAGGTCGTCAGCGACGGGCTGTTGGAAGAACGCTTGGTAGTCAGACCGCAGGCCATCGAGCGATTCGATAGGCGGCAACGGCACTTCAGTCGACGGGGTCGGTACGCGCGCCGACGCAGACGCGGAGACCGGCCCGTCGCCCGCCACCGCCTCGCCTCCAACCTTTGCTGTTGGTGCCGAAGGCTCCTCCGGCGCAGCAACGTCAGCAGGCCGCTCTGCCTCACGCTCCGCCGCCCGCTTACGCCGCGACCACCGCGCGAGGAACGAATCCGGATCAGCGCTCATTCAGATACCTGTCGTCGCGTGCGCGTGACGCACACCGTGATGAGCATGCGATACAGCCGTGAGTTCATCCATTGTCGCGCTTGGCGCCGAGGAACGACGCCGGTGCCGGACGGCGCTTCTTCTCCGGCACCTGAAGATGCTGCTGCGTAAAAGCCGCAACCCACGGCAGCCACTCGCTGGGCATCGGCACGGCCTCGACCTGGGCACCGCCATCCAAGCGCCGAGCCGCCTCGTGATAACTGAGCGTGACCCACTTTGGATCCGCGCCGCTCTCAGCGAGTTCCCATTCCACGAACGCGACTGGCTGGTCCGTGGTCAGGTTCAGGTAGTAGCCCTCGGCTTCGGTGCGATTCAGTTCGACCTTAAAGCCGAGGTGCAGCCACTGCTCGCCCGACGCATTGCGTTCCAGCAGGATCGGCGATTGATCGCGCGCGCCATCGCGCTCGATGACCGCAACGGGTACCCAGATTTCGGATGTCCACGGGTTGTCAACGATTCGCTTGGCGGTCACGACCGCGGCCGGTCTTCGCAACGGGTTCTGCACGGCGTTGATGTTATCTTCTTTCACTCTGCAGAGATTAGTCCCTCCTGTGATTGACGAGCGCAAACTGGAACAGGCGCGCAGGGTCTTTTGCTAGCCGCGCGCTGATCTGTGATGCACCCTAAGCGCGGCACAAGTCCAGGATTCCACCGACGATGCGACCGCTGCTGACCAACGCGTCCCGACCACTGATCTTTCCTGTCGATGCAGTCGACCACCGCGGCATCGTCGTGCCGACGCCGATCGCCGGTGAGCATCCGCTGACACTGTACGTGGACAAGTGCGAAGTCGTCACGCTGATGACCTTGGGCCAGGCGCCGGAGGCACTCGCCATCGGCTATCTGCGCAACCAGCGCCTGGTGTCGTCGCTGGACGAACTCGCAGCAGTGCAGGTCGACTGGGAAACCGACGCCGTGGCAGTCACTACGCGACGAGGCGTCAAGTCCCTGAAGAAGAAGCTCGCCAAGCGGACGGTGACCACCGGTTGCGGACAGGGCACCATGTTCGGCGACCTGATGGAAGAAGTCGATTCGATCCGCCTGCGCGACGACGTGCGCCTCCCGGAAGCGTCGCTGTTCGCCGTGCTCGAGGCCGTGCGCCAGCAGGAGACGATCTACAACGCCGCGGGCGCCGTGCACGGCTGCGCGCTCGTCTCGAACGAGGGCGCCGACAGCCGGATCCTGGTCTTTGTCGAGGACGTCGGGCGGCATAACGCCGTCGATGCCATCGCGGGACGCATGTGGCTCGACGACATCGACGGCTCGGACAAGATCTTTTACACCACGGGCCGGCTGACGTCCGAGATGGTGATCAAGGCCGCACAAATGGGCATTCCCTTCCTGGTGTCACGTTCGGGCTTGACCGAAATGGGCTGGCGCATTGCGAGCCGAGTCGGCCTGACGATGATCGGCCGCGCGTCGGGCAAGCACTTTCTGCTGTTCACCGGGCAACACCGCTTCGAGGCGGTAAGCGCATCGTGAACGCCGAAATCTGCGGGCTGGTGCTCGCCGGCGGACAGGGACGCCGTATGGGGAGTGTGGACAAGGGCCTGCAGTCATTGCAGGACCGGCCCTTGATCCAGCATGTGATCGACCGCCTGCGTCCGCAGGTCGCGAGCGTCCTGATCAATGCCAATCAGAACCTCGCGCGCTACGCGGAGTTCGGATGTCCGGTCGTGCCGGATCGCGTGGGTGGCTTTGCCGGGCCCCTGGCGGGACTGGATGCGGGCCTGCACGCGACGGATGCATCCTTGATCGTCACGGCTCCTTGCGATTCGCCGTTCCTGCCGCACGACCTCGTCACGCGGCTGGCGACGGCGCGCAGCGCGGTCGACGCCGACGTCGCCGTCGCGCGTACCGGCAGTCAGCCGCATCCAGTCTTCGCGCTGGTCTGCACTCGCGTGCGCTCTCACCTAACCGACTTCCTGGCCCGCGGCGAGCGCAAGATCGACTTCTGGTACGCCAGCCTCAGTGTGGTCGAGGTTTCCTTCGACGACGAAGCGGATGCCTTCGCCAATATCAACACCCTCGCTGAATTGGCACAGCACGAGCGCCGATGAATTTGCTGGCGCGCGCGATACGCGCGTTCGATGTCGCACGCGCATTGCCTGATCGTGCTCGCGCGAGGAGGCAAAACTGCGGACGAGCGGTCAACGTCCTGCTTTTCGAGCGCCTCGAGTCGACCCTCCATCAGCACGCTCGTTCCACCACGGCAACGCGTCCCGCAACGACAGTTCCTCACCGCTGCGCGCCGGCGCATATCCAGCCAGCGTCGAGAGCCGCCGCAACCAGGATTCACCGCGCAGCACCGTCTGCAAAGTACGAACCGCCGGCTGTGCCAACGTCGAGGTGTCGCACACCAGAAAATAGTCTTCCCACAGCAGCGGCACGAAGTCGAGGTCGCGCGAGCGCGCGGCCGCCTCGATGCACAGCCCCGTGTCCGCCTGGCCTGCGGCCACGGCCTGGGCCACCGCGGCGTGCGAAGGCTCCTCGTTGTCATAGCCGACCAGTGAAGATCTAGCTATGCCCTGCTGTTCGCGCTGTGCATCGAGCAGCAGCCGGGTGCCGGTCCCGGGCGGCCGATTGACAAAGCGTGCACCGCGCGCTGCCACATCGGCGATCGTGTGCAGCTCGAGGGGATTGCCACGCGCCACCGCCAGCCCCTGGACGCGTCGCGCGAATCCGATCAACTGGTGGCGGTCGGGATGCAACAGGGGCTTGTAGGTTCGAGCGATTAGGCTCCCGTTCGTCGTGCGGGGCGGCACGTGAAAGCCGGCGATCGCACAGCGTCCAGCATTCAGTTCATGGAGCGCATCCACGCTGCCGGTGAAGCGCGTGTCGAGGTGCAAACGGGCCGGCATGCAGTGTTCGCCCAACAGCGCCAGGGCGTTGTCATGGCTGGCGCGTAGCACGAGCACACTGGCGGAAACGTCGAAGGCCAGCGCGAAGGCTCGCTCGAGGTCGACGTGCAACGCAGCGATCTGCGGTGCCAGGCGCGCCTGCACTTGCCGCTCGGCCCACAGTAGTTTGTCAGCGAACTCGGTCAGCCGCGCAGGCTGTCCGCGGTCCCAGACGATCAGACGTTGTCCAAGTTCCTTTTCCCAGCGCTTGAGTTCCCCCCAGACGTGCCGGTATGACTGGCCCAAGGCACGCGCGGCAGCTGAGATCGATCCCTGGCCGCGCACTGCAGCCAACAGATCCATCAGCGGATTGCGGATCAGTGCCTCCGGCGCGCGCCCGCTCGCCAGGACATACGACAGTTCGACCTTGTGCACCATGCGAGTTTGCCGCAAAGCTCACAGTTCGCCGACGCCACATATGCAGCAGTTTGCCTAAGGTGGTCCAGCCAGCACGGCCTTAACAGCCGCACGCCTGCCTACGATCCGTCCTTTGATGGACACAATCCCCTGGGCGGCCGCCGCAGGGCTGTATTTGCTTGCCTAGCTCGACTCAGCCTGGTTGTCGGTGGTTGGGGTCGCTGGCGCGGATCCGAGTCGCATGAAACTGTTCGAGCCGCTAATCACGTCGTTGAACGCCCGGCGTGTGCGCGTCGCCGGGCGCACGCTGTTCAAGCTTGATCGGGTCAGCGTGCGCTACGGCTCAAACTTGGCGCTGCACTCGGTGAACTTATCGATCCGCGCCGGCGAACGCGTCGCGCTGGTCGGCCCCAATGGCAGCGGCAAGACCACGTTGCTGCGCGTGCTGAATGGCCAGGTCCAGCCCACGGTGGGGACAGTGCAGCGTCCCGCGGCTACGCGTCAGACACTGTTGTTCCAGCGTCCCTTCATGCTGCGCACGACCGCACAGCGCAACGTCGCCTTGGGCCTCTGGCTGCGCGGCGCGCGGTGGCTCGACGCCTGCAAACATGCCAACGAGGCGTTGGCGCGCGTCGGCTTGGCCGCGCTCGCCCAGCGCAACGCATGCACTCTGTCCGCTGGTCAGAAGCAGCGGTTAGCGCTGGCGCGCGCGTGGGTGATGGCCTCCGATGTGATGGTGCTCGATGACCCGACGGCCAACGTGGACCTGGATGCGAGCCGTGAAGTTGAAACACTCCTCGGTCAGTTTGCAGCTGAGCGCCTGCAGACGCTCGTCTTCAGCAGCCACGCACTCGAACTGGTCGAGCGGCTTGCGAGCCGCGTGCTCTGCTTGCAAGACGGCCGCATGCACGCGGATCTTCCGGTGCAGGAATTCCTGCGGGGTGCTACGGCCACGCCGCCGCTTTCATGCGAGGGGGACCTGAGATGGCGTCTATGAGCCAGGCGAAATTCGTCATTGCCGCCATCCTATGCATCGCGAGTTGCTCCGCCGGCGCGGAGAGCCTCACGCCGGCATCGACCACTTCCACCGACCAGTCGGGGCTGTTTGCATATCTGCTGCCGCTGTTCAAGCAGGCTAAAGGTCTGGACGTGAAGGTGGTGGCGGCCGGCACCGGGCAGGATTTCGTTTCGCGTAGAGACAAAGGCGGAGCGCGCAGCGCCGAGATTCGTTACTGGACCACCGCGGGGCCGGCGAGCCAGCGCGGCGGCGGCAATGGGGAGTGCGGGTGCGGCATGGGACGCGCTGAACATGGCCACCGCCTCCAGAGCATGCGTGCTGACCGATAGGGATACCTGGCTTGCACTCAAGAGTCACGGCGAGCTCGCGGTGCTGGTCGAAGTGTTCAGCCGGTACGGCGTGATCGTGGTGAATCCCGCGAAGCATCCGCATGGAAGGCCGCGCAATCGCAGCAGTTTGCCGACTAAATCGCCTAGCTGACGGGACAGGCCGCGATCGCCGCTTACAGACTTCGCGGGGAGCGACTTTTCATTCCGAACGCGGGCCAGTAGCACACCGCAAATCCGCACAGGATCAGCCCTCCTCCTGCGCGCAGCGCTGAGGGAAACGAGCCGGGTCCCCCTTTGACGTCGGCCTTAGCGCCGGCAGTCCACCTTTGCCAAAGTGCAGCGTGACTTGGGCGACAATGGACGTGCGCCGCGGGTCATCAGGCGCCCGGTGTGCCGTCATCGGCCACTGCGTTGTTGATCGCGTTGCCCGGACCGACCTGAACGTGCTGCGAAAGCGTACCTTGCCCCCTGAGCGCCAAATCAAAGCCGCCATCACTTCGATTCCCGATGTCCGTATGCATGGCTTTCGGGAGCGCAGCGAAGTGCCAGCTGTGTTGGAGTGGATCGACCGGCATGCGTCACGGCTGGACGCAGAGTCGGTACGGCTCGAGGAGGCTTGCGGCCGCACATTGGCAGCAGACGTGATCGCGCCGCTCGACGTCCCCGGCTTCGATCGGGCCGCGATGGACGGCTTTGCACTGCGCGGTGCGGAAACGGCCGGAGCGACCGAATACAACCCGCTCGAGTTTCGCGTCCTGGGTCAGGCCATGCCCGGCCAGGCGTTCACGGGGGAACTCCCGCCCGGATCGGCGGTCCGGATCATGACCGGCGCTCCGGTTCCGGAGAACGTCGACTCAGTTATTCCTGCCGAGTACGCCACAGAGTCTGCCGGGCAGATCGTGGTGACTCGGCCCGTTGCCCCGGGCCAGCACGTCGGCCATCGCGGCGAAGACCTGCGAGCCGGTTCCGTTGCCCTTGGCGCTGGACGGCGTCTGCGTCCGCAGGACCTGGGGCTCGTCGGGTCACTGGGCCTCGACCACGTGACCGCCGTCAGGCAGCCACGCGTTCGCATGCTCGTCACGGGCAACGAAGTGAGGGCGCCGGGGACGGCAAAAGACGTTTTCGAGGTGTACGACGCAAATTCCTACATGCTGCGCGGCCTTATCGGCCGTGATGGCGGCGTGCTCGAATCACATCACCGACTGGGTGACGATCCGGACAGGATTCGCGCAGCCCTGCTCGTGCCCAGCGCAGATGTGATCCTTGTCTCGGGCGGCTCCAGTGTCGGCCGCGAAGACTATGCGCCGCGATTGATTGCAGAGCTCGGAGAACTGGCGATACACGGCGTTTCGATGCGGCCATCAAGTCCCGCCGGCCTTGGTCTCATCGGCGAGACGCTGGTATTCCTGCTGCCCGGCAATCCCGTCTCGTGCCTGTGCGCCTATGACTTTTTTGCAGGTCGCGCCATCCGCCTGCTCGGGGGACGGCCGCCTGACTGGCCGCACCGCACGCTGCTAGCGGTCGTCGCGCGCAAGATCGTTTCAGCCATCGGTCGCGTGGACTACTGCCGGGTTCGTCTAGTCGATGGCCGGGTCGATCCGATCGCGCTCAGCGGGGCCTCGATCCTTTCCTCGACGACCCGGGCCGATGGATTTGTGATCGTGCCGGCCGAATGCGAGGGCTACGGTCCCGATTCGGAAGTCACGGTATTTCTCTACGACTGAGTGCGCTCGATGCCGACTCCTTCCGAATCCGGTGCGAAAGGCGGGGAAGCACTTACCGAGCAGACGCAGTTCCTCAATGTCGTCTCGCGCGACGAGGCCACGGCGAAGTTTCGCGAGCACCTGCGGCTTGCGCCGCTCGGCCCGGAATTGGTGCCCATTGAAGACACCCTCGGCCGTGTGCTCGCCCAGGATGTAGTCGCAGGCATCGACGTCCCGGGGTTCGATCGCGCCAACGTCGACGGCTTCGCGGTGCGGGCGCAGGACACGTTCGGCGCGATGGAGGAGACACCGCGCACGCTGCAGCTGAACGACGAGGTGCTTGCACCCGGAATCGTGCCTTCCCTGCCCGTCACCCTCGGGCGCGCGACCCCCATCGCCACTGGCGGCATGCTGCCGCGCGGCGCCGATGCTGTCCTGATGGTTGAGCATTCGGAGCTTTTCGGCCCCGCTGATGCTCGACTTGTCGAGGTCCGTCGGCCCCTCACCGGCGGCGAGAACGTCAGTTACGCAAGCACCGACATCGCCCGCGGCGAGACGGTGCTACGCGCGGGCCAGCGTCTTACATCTCGCGAGATCGGCGTGCTCGCCGCACTGGGACGCCCGGCATGCACGGTCTTTCGTCGCCCTCGGGTGGCCATCTTCTCCACCGGCAACGAAATCGTTGCGCCCGGCGAATCCTTGCGGACTGGCGCCGTGTACGACTCCAACGCGGCGATCATCGGTGCCGCCGTCGAAGAGCTCGGCGGAGTTGCGGTGCACCTGGGTGTGATTGCAGACAACGAGCAGGCATTGGCAGCCGCGCTCAAGCGCGGCCTGGAGTCAGACGTCGTCGTGTTCTCCGGCGGAACATCGAAAGGCGCAGGGGATATCTCGTACCGGGTTGTGCAGGCGCTGCGTGACCCGGGTGTCGTTGCCCACGGCGTCGCATTGAAGCCGGGCAAGCCGATCTGCCTTGCGGTCACCAAAGGCAAACCCGTCGTCATACTGCCCGGGTTTCCCACCTCCGCCATCTTTACTTTCCACGAGTTCGTCGCGCCGGTGATCCGCGCGTTTGCCGGTCTGCCGCCCGAACGCCGCGCAACTGTGCCAGCGACGCTGCCGATGCGAGTGAACTCCGAGCGGGGGCGCACCGAATATCTCCTGATCGGCTTGGTGCAGGGACCGGATGGCCACTTCGCCTACCCAATGGGCAAGGGCTCAGGTTCCGTGACCACGTTCAGCGGCGCCGACGGCTTCATCACGATTGACCAGCACACGGAGATCCTCGACTCCGGCAGCACCGTGGAGGTGACGCTCCTCGGACAAAAACTGGAACCTGCGGATCTCGTGATCATCGGTAGCCACTGCGTCGGACTCGATCTGCTGGTGGGCAAGCTGATGCGCCAAGGCATTCGCGTCAAGCTGATGATGGTTGGCAGCATGGGTGGACTGGCCGCGGCCAAGCGCGGCGAGTGCGACATCGCGGGCATCCATCTGATGGACCCCGCCACAGGCGAGTACAACCGTCCCATGCTCACCGACGCGCTGACGCTCGTGCCGGGCTACGGGCGGATGCAAGGCTTCGTGTTCCGGCCGGGGGATCGTCGCTTCGAGGGGAAGTCATTCGGCGAGGCCGTCGCGACAGCAGTGGGCGACGCAGCCTGCGTTATGGTCAATCGCAACGCCGGCAGCGGCACGCGCGTCATCATCGACCGATGCCTGGGCGAAAACAGGCCAGCCGGTTATGGCACGCAAACGAAATCGCACAACGCCGTTGCCGTGGCGGTTTCCCAGCAACGCGCGGACTGGGGAATCGCGATCGATACCGTGGCCAGCCAATACCGGCTCGGTTTCATCCCGATGCAGGAAGAGCAATTCGACTTCATCGTGCCGACCGAACGACTCTCGCGCCCCGCGGTTCGGGC
>DATEZE010000308.1:0-5922 GCA_035255845.1 Burkholderiaceae bacterium
GAGCGCGCATCCCGCCAGCGCGGAGAAGGCAAAGCCGGCGATGCTGGATACGAGGGCAGAAATCAGCACGACGACTACCGTGCCGATCGTCATCCATGCGCCCGGACGGCCTTCGGCGATCGCCGTCGTGATATCGCCGAACTCGACGATGGCCCAGACCGAGAGCGCGACCGGGACTAGACGGGCGAGCAGCGGACGGACGCCTTCGGACGAACCGGCCTGCAGATGAAACCCTGTGGACTGCATCGCGACTCCTCGCGGCTGGACTCGTTGCTGGGATAGGTCTGATCAGAGGCGAACAGTAGGCAGCGGCCGCAGGCCGCAGGTGGCGTTTTTCGCCCCAAAAGTGACACACTGAAGTCCGCGCCCCACGAGCAGCGGGCGGCTTCTCTCCCGAGGACGGACGTGACGAGCTCGGTGTCGTTCGGTCTGTGGCTGCGTCGGCGCCGCATGGCGCTCGGGTTGACGCATGCCGCACTGGCGGAACGCGCGCACTGCTCGGTCTCCGCACTGCGCAAGATCGAAGGCGACGAGCGACGCCCGTCGCACCGACTGGCCGAACGGCTGGCGGCCTGCCTGCAGGTCCCCGCGGCCGAGCAGGCCAGCCTGGTCGAGATCGCGCGAGGTGATCGCCGCATCGATCGGCTGAGCGAACTGTCGGCTGTCGAATTGCCGCCACCGGTGATGCACGCCGCGGATCAGCCCGCGGCCGTGGGCAACGCAGCCGACGCGGCTGCGCGAACCGTAGCGCCCTTCGATGCGACGGCGCCGTCGATTGCGGTGCTGCCGTTCGTCAATCTGAGCGACGACGCCGCGAACGAGCACTTTGCCGACGGCCTGGCCGAAGAGTTGCTGAACGTGCTCGCGAAGATCCCCGGGCTGCGCGTTGCCTCGCGTACCTCCGCGTTCTCGTTCAAGGGCAACAAGGACATCGACGTCCCGACGATCGGGCGCAGGCTCAACGTGTCGACAGTCCTCGAAGGGAGCGTGCGCAAGTCGGGCCAGCGCGTCCGCATCACCGCGCAGCTCGTGCAGGCGGCCAGCGATTCACACCTGTGGTCACAGACCTACGACCGGGAGCTGGACGACATCTTTGCGGTGCAGGACGACATCGCAGGCTCCGTCGTGCAGGAGCTGCGATCGGCGCTGCTGGGCGAGCGGGCGGACGCCGCGGCGAGCGCTCGCGTGCGGGAGGAGGTGCGTGTGGCGACGCGCGGACGCACGCTCAATGCGCAGGCGCATGAGCTGTACCTGCTCGGGCGGTTCCTGGTCGACCGCATGAACCCGGACGACACCGTGACGGCCATCGGCTACTACCGCCAGGCGCTGCAGCTCGACCCGCGCTACGCACTGGCGTGGGCCGGTCTGGCTGGCGCCTACTCCAACCAGGCGGACTACGCCTGGGCGCCGATGGCGCAGACCTTCGAGCTCGCCCGCGCCGCTGCACTGCACGCGATCGAACTGGAGCCCGAGTTGGCGGAGGGGTACACCGAACTCGCATGGGTGCAGATGTGCCACGAATGGGACTGGCACGGCGCCACCGCATCCAGCGCGCGCGCGCTGGAACTCGGTGCCAGCGACCGCAGCGCGGTCATCGCCGCGTCGGTGCTCGCCGACAGCCTGGGGCGGAAGGACGAAAGCGTGGCCTTTGCGCGCCGCGCGGCGGCGGTCGATCCGTTGAGCTATATCGCGCACGGCAATCTGGCGCTCCGCTGTCTGAACTCGGGCCTGCTCGACGAGGCCGAGGCGGCGCTCGATCAGGCGTTCAAGCTCAAGCCGCGTGCCGGTCTGCTGCCGACCATCCTCGGCACGTTGCGCCTGGAACAGGGCCGGCTGGACGGAGCCCTCGCAGCCTTTCAACAGGAAGGGATCGAGGCGTTGCGACTGTCGGGAATCGCAATGGCCCAGCACACGCTCGGGCGAAGCGCCGAGTCCGAAGCGACGCTGAAACAACTGATCGAGCGGTGTGCCGACGACGGTGCGCTGCAGATCGCTGAGGCCTTTGCCTATTGCGGCGATGCCGATCGCGCTTTTGAGTGGCTGGAGCGCGCCTACCTGCAACGCGACTCCGGACTGCCTCAGATGCAGTCGTGGCCATTGCTACGCAATCTGCACGGCGACCCGCGCTGGAGCCGCTTCCTCGAAAAAATGGGATTCGTCGTCACGTCAGCTGGCATGACCAACGCCGACGCGGACGGCCGCCCCACCTTTGACCAAGCACAAGGCCGTAACGGCTAGCGCAGTCGGACCCACCATCGCAGCACTTTGCCGGAAAGGAAGTCTCGAAACGACGAGATCAGGGATCGCAGCGACCCTGGCAGCCACCCTCGCCCTGGCGATTCTGCGCATAAGGTCGACATTCGTCGTGTCGACTAGGAGGTCCTACCCAGGGCGAAGCCGTGACGTGCCAGTATCGCCTGTGCCGGCACGATGCCAAGAATGAACGAGCGCGCTTTCATGCGCCCGGTTGTCCGGCGTTGGGGAAGAAGAGTTGTTCGCCGCCGATCTTGTAATCGGCGATCACCTTCTGGCCTTCCGGCGAGACCAACCAGTCGATGAAGGTCTGCCCGAGGTCCTTCTTCACAGTCGGGTGCTTGTCCGGATTGACCAGCATGACACCATATTGGTTGTAAAGGCGCTTGTCGCCTTCGACCAGGATCGCGAGATCCCCCCGATTCTTGAACGCAAGCCAGGTCGCGCGGTCGGCCACGATGTACGCGTTCATCGACGATGCCGTGTTCAGCGCCGGCCCCATGCCCTGACCCGTGTCGCGGTACCAGGGCCCCTTGCTCTTGTCGATTTCGATCCCTGCGTCCTTCCAGAACGCCAGCTCGGCCATGTGCGTTCCGCTTCGGTCGCCGCGCGATACGAACGGTGACTGGGCCGCCTCGATTTTCTTCAGCGCCTCGAGGATGTCCTTGCCCCCGGCAATCTTGGCGGGATCGCTTTTTGGCCCGATCAGCACAAAGTCGCTGTACATCACCGGGTAGCGCTTGACGCCGTGACCCTCGGCCAGGAACTTCTCCTCGGCCGCCTTCGCGTGGACGAAGACGACATCGGCATCGCCCCGGCGCGCAAGGTCGAGCGCTTGACCGGTGCCGAGCGCGAGGACGCGAACCTGTATGCCGGTCTTTTTCTGGAATACGGGCAGCAGGAAGCCGAACAGTCCGGACTGGTCGGTCGAGGTCGTCGAGGCGACAGTGATGAACTTGTCCTGCGCCTGTGCCGCGAACGCGACCAGAGCGACGAGCAGCGCAACGAGCGCACGGCGGGCAATCACCATGGCAGCTCTCCTTCGAGAAACTTCGCGGCTTCGAGCGAAGCCGGTTGTTTCAGGAAACGGTCGGCCGGCGCTCGTTCGACGAGCCGGCCTTGATGCAGGAACAGGATCTCGTCGCCCAGACGATGAGCCTGGCCGAGGTTGTGCGTCACCAGCACGATCTTGGTGCCCGCCGTATGTAGCGCCTCGATCACTTTCTCGATCTCGTGAGTGGCACCCGGGTCGAGGCTCGCGGTAGGCTCGTCGAGAAAGAGAACTTCCGGGCGCAGCGCCCACACCCGGGCCAGCGCCAGCCGTTGCTGCTCGCCGCCGGATAGCACGCGTGCCGCATGGCGCGCGTATGCCTCGAGCCCCACTTTGCGCAGCGCTTCCAGTGCGCGCGCCTCGCGCTCCCCGATCGGAACGTTCGCCAGCTTGAGCGCGTAGGTCACGTTGTCCAGTGCCGAGCGGCGCAGAAGCACGGGGCGCTGGAACACCATTGCCTGGCGGCGCGGCCCGCCCGCAATCTCGGGCGCGTTCCAGTCGATCGTTCCACTGCTCGGCTGGAGCAATCCATGACAGAGCCGCAACAGCACGCTCTTCCCCGCGCCGTTGGGTCCGAGGATCACCGTGCGCAGACCGGCGTCGAGTTGCAGCGAAATGCCATCGATGATGCGGCGCAGTCCCACCCTGAACACGACATGGGAGAGTCGAAGCGGCAGCAACGGGAGCGGGGCATGCATCTTCACGTCAGGCCTCAGCCGTAGCGCCGCTGTGTCGTTTCCTTGACGACATAGGCACCGGCATTGAGGAGGAAAACGATGAGGAGCAGGATGAAGCCCAGCCCGAGGGCCAACGGCAGGTCTCCCTTGCTGGTCGCCAGCGCGATCGCCGTCGTCATGACGCGCGTCACGCCATTGATGTTGCCGCCGACGATGATGACCGCACCGACCTCGGATGCCGCGCGGCCGAAGCCGGCCATCACCAGCGTAGCCAGCGTGAAGCGCAAATCCCAGAGCAGGGTCGCGGCGGCACCGAGCCTGGTTTCGCCGAGCGACCGCAGCTGTTCCCGATAGTCAATCCATGCGTCGGCAACCACCTGCCGCGACAACGCGGCCATCAACGGCGCGATAAGAATGGTCTGCGCGATCACCATCGCGGTCGGCGTGAACAGGATTCCAAGCGCGCCCAGCGGGCCTGCGCGCGACAACATCAGGTAGACGAACAGCCCGACGACAACCGGCGGCAGGCCCATCAGGGCATTGAGGACGACGACCACGAGCCGCTTGCCGGGAAACTCGTTCACAGCGATCGCGGCGCCGAGCGGCAGGCCGATGACGCATGACATCGTGACCGACGCGAGACAGATCTCGAGGGTCAGCACGACGATGTCGACGAGGTCGGGGTCGGCGGCAAGGATCAGCGCGAAAGCCTGTGCGGCTGCTTCGGCAATGCTGTTCACGCAGTCGCTCCCGCATGGATCCTAGTAATATGCAAAGCTATGCCGATGGATTGGCATCTCTTGTCAACGACGATTTATGATATCCGACTCGCGTGCTGCTAAAGATATGCTGAAGTTTGCATAATGCGCGTCGTCCCGACACTGGTGTGGATGCTGGAGGCCGAGGGGATCGAGGCGCTGGACCCCCGCCTCATGCCGCTGCTCCGGGCCATTTCCGTTTCGACGTCGCTGAAGGCGGCCGCGGCGGACTGCAGGATTTCGTACCGTACCGCGTGGGGCCTGCTGCGCGACTATCAACGGAAGCTGGGGGAACCGCTGGTGCTGCTCGAGCGCGGACGGGGAGCGAGCCTGAGCCCGTCGGGAGAGCGGCTGATCGGCGTCGAACGGTCGGCGACCCGGCGCCTGGCGCGCATTCTCCCCGGACTCAGCGCGGAACTTGATTCGGCGCCGCCCGCGGAAATGCGAGCGACGGGGCAAGAGTTGCGGGTCGCCGCAAGCCATGACCTCGCGCTGTCGGCGCTGGCGACCGAACTGCCTGACCGATACAGCCTCAGTCTCAAACTTTCGTTCATGGGCAGCTTGCCTGCCCTAAGGGAGTTTGCCGAGGGTCGAGTCGATGTCGCAGGCTTTCACGTCCCGATCGGCAGCCGTCCCGACTGGAACCGCGCGCTGATCATGCGCGACTTGCGGGCGCGCCGTGACCGACTGATCCGATTTGTCGATCGCGATCAGGGATTCATCCTTCCGCGCGGCAATCCGATGCAGGTAAAAAACTTCCGCGACATCGCCAGACAGCGACTTCGGTTCATCAATCGACAGCCCGGTTCAGGCACTCGACTGTTGATCGACCAAATGATCGCCTACGAGAAGGTCGACCGCTCCAAGGTCACCGGCTATGGCACGGAGGAGTTCACGCACCGCGCTGTTGCGGCGACGGTGGCATCGGGGGGTGCCGATGCCGGCTTCGGCCTGCGGGCCGCGGCGGCCGAGCATCGTCTCGCTTTTATCCCGCAGGTGAGAGAACGCTACTTTCTCGCGGTCCGGGCTAAAACCATCGACTCAGTGGCAGTCGTGCGGATGTTGCAGGCATTGCGCAGCCAGACGTTCGCACGCATTGCCAGAGAGTTCGCCGGTTACCGGGTAAATGCAGCAGGCTCCGTTGTCGGCATTGACGCCATCGGCGCCACCCGGAAGGTCTAAA
>DATEZE010000309.1:0-3384 GCA_035255845.1 Burkholderiaceae bacterium
CGAAGCATGATTCGCGCCAATATTTTCTCTGGCGTTCAAAATCAACAATTAAGTGAAAGCCCCATCGATCTGTAGGGCACGCTGTGTAAACCTGGTCGACAACTTGTGACCATGACGCCAGAAGAAGTAATCGACCGGTGCGGCGGCAAAGCCGAATGAGCACCGCGCCACTCCACAAGGGTCGCGGCGCTTCACCGAGTTGATCGCGCTCATTTGCCTCGGCAGCTAGGCGCACGCGCGAGCCCGGGGCATGGGCGCTTGCGTTCATCTGTCGCGTCACGCTGCAACCGAAGCTAGACCGATCGGACGAAGGTCGGCCGAACGGACTCCCCCAAACCAATCAGCTTCCTGGCCGCCGCAGGGCGCTGCACACGATAGAGTCGGGCGAACCCGTACTCACTGCCATGTTCGCGGATGTCACTCTCCGGACCGCCGGTCGACACCGCGCATAGCCATGCCTCATACGTGCTGAACAAGGCTTCACTCTCCTGTAGATCGCTGCGCCGGCCGCATCGCGCGGCGCTGGGTGCCGCGGGCGCAGTCAAGGTGCCGACATGCTGAATGCGCTGCGCAGCGTGGCGCGACGCACGTCCGAGGCGCGCGGCCCTGCATCGGCCGGGCGCTGGTTCAGTCGTGACGAGGCCATCATGGGCACGGCGATCCACGTCGAGCTGTGGAACGTGGACCGCAACGTTGCCGCCCAGGCTATCGATGCGGTGATGCAGGAGATGCACCGGATCGACAGACTGATGAGCCCCTACAAGGAGTCGTCGGAACTGTCGCGCATCAACCGCGACGCCGCCCGTGAGCCGGTCGAAATCAGCACCGAGCTGTTCGACTTGCTGGCCCGATCGGTCGAGTTTTCCCACCTGTCGGCGGGCGCTTTCGACATCACCTACGCGAGTGCCGGCCATCTCTACGACTATCGCAAGCGCATCCGTCCCACCGAGGCGCAGCTTGCGACCGCCCGCGAGGCGATCGGCTATCGCCATCTGCGCCTTGACCGCGGGGCTCGCACCGTGCGGTTTTCGCGCGAAGGTGTGCGGATCGACCTCGGCGGCTTTGCCAAGGGCTATGCGGTCGACAACGGCGCGGCGATCCTCGCGCGCCATGGTGTGCGCCACGCGGTCGTGGCGGCCGGTGGTGACAGCCGCATGCTGGGAGACCGCTGTGGGCGGCCATGGACAGTCGGTATTCGCGATCCGCGCCGCGAGGGCGAAGTCATCGCGCTGTTGCCGCTCGAGGACGTCGCGCTGTCCACGTCGGGCGACTACGAGCGCTATTTCGACGATGGCGACGAGCGCTGTCATCACCTGATCGATCCACGCACCGGCCGGTCGCCGCATGCGGTGCGCAGCGTCACCGTGATCGCGCCCGACGGACTCACCAGCGAGGCGCTGTCGAAGACGGTTTTCGTTCTGGGCGCCGAACTGGGCCTTCCGATCGTCGAGTCAGTGGCTGATGCCGACGCGGTGGTCGTCGATGCGGCCGGCAAGTTGCACTTCACTGCGGGGCTTCTGTCTGGCGGAAGCCCCGCGCCGAACTCATGACTATGGCCTAGCGCCATCACCCGCGAAATCAATCAGACCATTAATCAGCCGATAGCTCAGGCAATCACCGCGGACGGGTCTCAGGACAATCACTGCGTCCCGCATCCGCGATGTTCCATGGAGGCAATCATGAGGGACTCCCGGTTTGCGCGTTGGGCAGCTGCGTTCGCGGTCGCGGTCACAGCGGCCATCGTCGTCGCGGGTTGCTCCGGCTCGGGGACGACTCCCCCCGACTCGGGCGGCAACTCGCTGACGATCAACGGCAACGTGCCGATTGCCTACGCCAAGCGCTCGACCTCGCTGAACGTCAATCCCACCAACGGCGCTCCGTTCGCTAAGGGTGGCGATCTGATGATCCGCGAGCTGTCGTCGCCGAGCGCACGCGAGTTCAACGTCACCGCGGCGATCACCCAGGGCAACGGCGATGTGTCCGACCCCGAGGTGTCGTACGACGGCAAGAAGATCGTGTTCGCGATGCGCTGCCCAACCAGCAACACTTCGAGCGTCGGTGGCGTCGCGGCCTGCACGGACCACTGGAACATCTGGGAATACGACATGAGCCCGGGGCTGTCCAGCGGCATCTTCCGGCGCATCACCAGCTCGACCACTGACGACGACGTCGATCCGGCTTACCTGCCGGCCGACCGCGGCTTCGTGTTCTCTTCGAACCGCCAGACGACGACCAAGTCGCAGGCACTCGGTCAGTCTTACTTCCAGGTTGATGAATACGAACGCGAGCGCGTGTTCAACCTGCATACCGTCGACCGCAACGGCGGCGCCGTCACGCAGATATCGGTCAACCAGAGCCACGACCGCAATCAGGTGGTGCGGCCGAATGGCGACATCATGTTCTCGCGCTGGGAGCACGTCGGCCCGCGCAACCGCTTCGCCATTTTCCGGGTCAAGCCCGACGGCACCGACATGTTCGTGCTCTACGGCGCGCACAGCGGCGGCAACAGCTTCCTGCATCCGCGCGACATGGACCCGAGAGGCGCATACGCCGGCAAGGTGGTTTCGTCGCTGATGCCGCTGTCAGGCACACAAGAGGGTGGGGCGCTGATGCTGATCGACGCCGCCAATTTTTCAGAGCAGAACACGCCGGCCAACGCGCAGGTCATTGTGGGCAAGGGTGGCCAGGTGCAATGGACCGAGAAGGAAATCGACCTCGGGCGCGGGCTGTCCGAGTTCGGCCGCATTACGGCACCGTTCCCGCTGTGGGACGGCACAGACCGCGTCCTGCTTGCCTATCGCCCCTGCGAAGTGACGCGCAACGGCGTTGTCGTTCCCTGCGCGACACTGACCGCCGCTGAACGCGCGATGCTCGCGGACGACACGATGACACGCGCGCAACAGGCGCTGCTGCCAGTGCAGGACAACGCGCCGGCGGTCTACTCGATCTATATGGTCGATCCGGCGAAGCAGACGTTCCTGATTGTTGCCGCCCCGCCTTCGGGCTTCATGTACACCGATCCGGTGGCGATCCAGCCGCGCCCGGAACCGAACGCCACGCAGCCGACCGTCGTCGACGAAACCTTGAAGGCGCAGAACCTTGCACTGATCGAAGTGCGCAGCGTGTACGACACCGACGGCCTCGACCGCATGGGCGAATCGGTATTGGCGCCGATCGACCTGCAGTCCGGTTGCAGCGTCGGCATCGCTAAGACGGCTCCGGTCGATGCGGCCGATACCCGCTCTCAGGTGCCCGACATCGTCAAGATCAAGGACCCGGCGGATCCCGCGTATCGCTGCGCACCGGCGTATTTCGTTCGCGCAATCCGCGCGGTCGCACCGCAGGTCAACGCGTTGGGCATGCGCGAGGCGA
Organism: Burkholderiaceae bacterium; assembly: GCA_035255845.1. Classification (GTDB taxonomy): domain Bacteria; phylum Pseudomonadota; class Gammaproteobacteria; order Burkholderiales; family Burkholderiaceae_F; genus JALORV01. Next base: position 3,373 of record DATEZE010000309.1, read on the forward strand.
TCGGTGAGACCG
>DATEZE010000310.1:0-8918 GCA_035255845.1 Burkholderiaceae bacterium
TCACCGGCACGCCGCTGCAATACGTTGCCAACAGCCAGGTTCCGGTCATCGAGCTGAATCCCGGCGCGTTTTATGCGGTGACAGGCGGTGTCTGGTTCACGTCAACCACGCTTACGGGTCCGTGGCTCGTTGCTACGACAGTGCCAGGCGTCATGTACACGATCCCCGTTGCGTCGCCGCTGCACTATGTGACCTACGTGCGGGTGTACGGATATACCGACAGCGTGGTGTATGCCGGCTACACACCCGGCTACCTCGGCACCGTCGTCGACACGGGCGGCACAGTTGTCTACGGCACCGGCTACGCGTACTCACCGTGGATCGGCAGCGTCTGGTACGGGGCGCCACTGACCTACGGTATCGCCGCGATGCCCGTGTACAACCCATATGTCGGCTTCACTTTCGGTTTCGCGCTCGGCATGACAGCCGCGTACTGGGCCGAGCCTTATTGGGGCGGCGCGTACTACCACGCGGGCTACTACGGCTATCCGTGCTGCGGGTCGGCGAGCGCGAACGTCTATCGCAGTTGGCCCGGTGGCGTCTCTTCGGGCACTCGCACGTATTGGGCCGACAACGGCGGCGCGTTCGGGACCAACGCGGCCGGATCGTATGCGACCAACCGCGGCACGACCGGCAACTACAACGCGCAGCGCAGCTGGAATCCGTACACCGGACAGGGCTCGCAGGGTTACACGCGGACGTTCGACACCGCGACCGGGACAACCGGCTCGGCGACGCGCGGCGAGACCGTCAGCGGCGGCCAGCGCGACTATGCGTCCAACGTCAACGCCACGACGGCCGCCGGCAGTTCGGTCGATCGCAGCGTCACTGCGACCGCAGGACCGCAGGGGGTCGGCCGCGATGCGACGACGACCACCTACAACGCGCAAACGGGGCAGACTAAGACCTGGAACAGCGGCGTGCCACAGAACAACCACTATGCCGGCGCCGACGGCAACGTCTATCGCAGCGACGGCAGTGGCGGCTTGCAGCAGCACTCGACCACTGGCTGGAACGGCGTCTCGAGTTCGCAGTGGGCCAGCCAGGAACAGCAGGCACGCAATAACGCCGCTGATCGCACCAGCAGCTGGGGCAGCGGCGGCTGGGATCGCAACGGCGCGGGCGCAGACAGCTCGGGCAGCCGCTGGGGCGGTGGTGACAGCTGGGGCAACCGTTCCGGAGACGGAGCGGGCGGCTTTGGCGGGGGCAGCGGCAGTTGGGGCGATCGCTTCAGCGGCGGAAGCTTCGGCGACCGCTTCGGTGGCGGTGGCGGATTCCGCGGCGGCGGCTTCCGGCGCTAGCTTTCCATTCTGTGCGCGGCGTCGGTACGGAGCGGCCTGTCACGGCAGCGATCAGGGCCGCGCCGCAAGCGAGCGAGCCGGGAGCTGCAATCGCGCGCGCGCGTCGACATCTGCGCGCTCCAGGCACAACACTAGGCGGTAACCCGACCGGGAGACGGCCTGAATGCGGATCTCGTCGATACCCTGTCGCTGAAGGCGGGCCCGGATCCGGCTGATTGCCGTATTCAGGGCACGTGACAGCGACTCAGGGCGGCCCAGCGCTTGAAGGAGCTCGTCACGCGATACCGGTCGGCCACGCGCTGCCGCGAGCACGCTGACGATCGTGAGCTCGCTGCCACAGAGTTCTACCGGCCGCTCGCGCCATGTCACGCGGCGCCGCGCGGGATCGACCTTCAGTGGTCCGTAGTCCGCAGCGAGCAGCGATGGCACTGCGCGCTCGCCGGCAAGGCGCCGCAGGCGGCGGAAGTGCGCGAGCAGCAATCGCGGCGATAGCGGCTGTGCGGCCACTGCATCGGCCCCGGCCTCGAGCGCAACAATCTGGTCGACGTCGTCGACGAAACGGCGTGTGAGCAGCAATGGCGCGTCGGTGACTTGCCGCAGGAGTCCTACGACCTCGGCGGGCGCCAGCCGCACCTGGTCAAGGTCCACCGTCACGACCTCATAGCGGCAGCGCCCGGCCTGGGCGACCGCCGACGCAATGTCAGCGACCACGTCGACGCGGCAGCCTTCGCGTTCGAGCACTTCTCGCCCGCCGCAGATGCGGTCGGGCTCGGCAAGCATCAGGATCCTCATGCGTTACTCCTGCAAGATCCCAGCCCGCCCTGCACCCCGGAGATACCCTGCGCCGGCGCTCTGATGGCGCCGTGTCGCTTACCGCTTAGTTTATTCGCATAATCAACTGTAGATGCAGTTATCTGGCAAAAAACATCAGTGGCGTGCCGGGCGCGACAGCGCCAGCAGCACCCGGTTCATTTCGCGCGCCTCGCGCCCGGCGCTGCGTTCGACCTTTTTCTGTGCGGCCTCCCACAGCGGCATCGCCTTTGCAAAGGCGCGGCGACCACGAACCGACGCGTGGATCTCGCGCTCGCGCCGATCTGCGCCCTCCGTCGCCTCGATCAGCTGATCGCGCTGCAGCAGGCGCAGGTTGCGCGTCAGCGTCGTCGCGTCCATAGCGATCGCCCGCGCAAGCGACTTCACCGTGCTGCCCGGCAGGGCAACGACGGCCCAGAGAACTGCAAGCTGGGTCGCGCGCAGGCCGGATGGCTGCAGCGCCTCGTCGTATATCGACGTCAGGGCCCGAGCTGCCATGCGGGCGTTGCCGCAAAGGCACTCGAATCCCCGGCCGCCGTGGGTGGCAATGGCCTTCATCATTGGGATCACGACCGTGAAAGCTGTACATGCAGCGATCGTATCCCCTAGCCGCGCCTGCGTAAAGCCTCGCCGCCCGAAGCAACCGGAGGCAGCATGCGCATGCGCAGGCAGTAGCCGCGACCGCGGACCGGCTCGACGCGTACGTGCTGCGCGCCCACCGCGGCCAGCTTCTGGCGCAGTCGCGCCACGGTGACGTCGACGGCCGACGCGCTCACCGGCCCTCCGGCGGCCGCGAAGGCGCTGCGCTCGACCACGCGACCGGTGTGGCGCAGCAGCACGGCAAGGACGTCGGCCTCGCGCGGCGACAGCATCAGCTCGCGCTGCTGGAAAACGAGCACCCGCCGCGTACGGTCGAGCGCGAGTCCAAAGGCATGCAGCGGACCAAGCGACGCATCGGCCGCATTCGTCCAGCGTCGTAGCAGCACGCGCGCCCGCGCGAGCGCGAGGCGCGGATCGATGGTGTGCTGCCAGACGTCATCGAAGCCGGCCTCGAGCGCGATGATGTCCTCGGCGACGTCCCGCTGTGCGTCGGCCAGGAGCACATAAGGCCCTTGCCACAGCGGAACCAGGGCTCGCAGCAGCGTCAGTGCGCGCGCCTCTGGTAGGTCGTCGGCGACCAGCACGATCTGCGGCGATTCGGCTTTCAGCAGGGCGAGGGCCGAGCTGAGCGAGCGCGCCTGCTTCAGTTCGAAGCGCTGGCCGAGTTCGCGCGCCGGACCGAATCCGCTCGACGAAAGCATCACAACGGTGTCCTGCGCTCGTGCGCTCATTCGTGCAGTCTTCCACCGCCCGTGGATGTTTAAAAGCGCTTCGCACCAGATTTGGCACCGATGCAACAGCGCTGCAATCTTTGTGACAAACGCGCACCGCTACAAGTAGCTGTAGATACAACGAATGCTAAACATCCGTCGCGCCTGGACGATGGCGCAGAGCCTGACTCAACCGGGAGACGAAATGAGCATTCGACACACGCGCATTGCCGCCGCGGTGATCGCAGCGATCGGTGCCTGTGGCGCGACCGGCGCCGGCGCGCAGCAGCCCGCCGCGCCGGCGGCCGCACAGCCGCAGCAACTGGACCGCGTCGAGATCACGGGATCGAGCATCAAGCGGATCTCAGGCGAGACAGCGTTGCCGGTTCAGGTACTGACCGCGGAGGACATCGCCCGCACTGGCGTGACCTCTACCGAGCAACTGCTGCGCTCGATCAGCGCGGTGGATGCCGCAGGGATCACCGTATCGGCGAACAACGCGGGGCTGAATACCGGCGGGCTCTCGACCGCGTCGCTGCGCGGCCTCGGATCGCGGCGCACGCTGGTATTGATCAATGGACGGCGCATTGCTCCTTACGGCAGCGTTGGCGACTCGGCATCGGTCGACGTCAACAACATTCCAATCGCGGCGATCGAGCGCGTCGAGGTGCTGAAGGAGGGTGCATCTGCGGTGTACGGGTCGGACGCGATCGCCGGCGTGATCAACTTCATCCTGCGGCGCGAGTACACGGGCGCGGGCGTCAGCGCCGAATATGGACAGACGGCATCGGGCGGCGGCAGCGTGACGACAGTGACCGGCACCTACGGCTACGGCAATCTCGAGAAGGATAAATTCAACGTCAGTGTTCTCGCGACCTACCAGAAGACCGCGGCGATTTACGGCGCCGACCGCGACTACGCAAGATCGGGCATCAACGTGTCACCCGACTCGGCGTCGGACGTGAACAACGACACAACGTCTGGCAACACGTGGCCGGCGAACATCGCGGACCAGACCGGCGCGACGATCGGCAATCCACGCCAGGGCAACTGCGGGCCGATCAGCGTCACCAGCCCGTTTTTCAGTCCGAACGTGTGCCGCTACGACCCGTCGCCCTACGTGACCCTGCTACCTGAAGCGGAAAACTGGACCGTGATGGCGGCCGGCCGCTATGTGTTCTCGCCGGCGATCGAGCTATACGCGGAAGCGTCGTACACACATCGCGACATCTTCACGCAGATCCAGCCCGTTCCGCTTTCGGACCAGTTCACGCTGCCGCCGAGCAACCCGCTGTTCAACGTCTCGCCCTATAACGGCCTGAACACCTTTCTGCTGCAGCCCACCAGTCCGTACTATCCAGCGGGCTACATCGCGTCGCAAGGCGGTGATCCAACTCAGGCGGTGCTGGCGCGCTATCGCGCGCAGGAAAGCGGCTTACGGCAGACGCGCGACATTGCCGAGACCCCGCGCTTTGTGATCGGCGTGAACGGGACGGTGTCGGGCTGGGACTACAACGCGTCGTATCTGTACACGAGCAGCAAGCTGACCGAAAGCGTTGAAGGCGGATTTCCGCAATTGACGAAGATCCTGCCTCTGCTAAATACCGGCTTCGTGAACCCGTTCGGGCCGAGCACGCCCGACATCCAGGCGGCGATCCTCGCGTCGAACTTCTCCGGCGACACCTACGTCAACAAGGCCACGCTGCAGAGCCTGCAAGCGACTGCCAGCAGAGAACTGGTGATGCTTCCGGCGGGTCCGCTGGCGTTCGCGCTCGGTGGCGAGTTCCGGATCGAGGGATACAACGCGCAGCCGTCGGAGTTGCTGATCCAAGGTGACGTGGCCGGCTATGGCGGCAACCAGGCAGCCGTTGACGTGACCCGCAACGTTTATTCGATCTACGGCGAAATCAACGTTCCGGTGATCAAGAATCTGGAATTCGGCGGGGCGCTGCGCTACGACAACTACGAGGGCACCGGCGGCAAGACCACCGGCCGTGTCACCGGTCGCTGGAATCCCACGAGCGGTGTGCTGGTGCGTGGCTCCGCCGGCACCGGATTCCGCGCGCCTGCGCTTTCGGATCTTTACGGGCCGCAAACGCAGAGTGTCTCGACCAACGGTGTCAGCGATCCATTGCGGTGTCCGACAACCAACAGCTCGATCGACTGCGCCACGCAGTTTCCGACGACGATCGGCGGCAATCCGACTCTGGAGCCTGAAACTTCGAAGAACTACACGCTGGGCTTCATCCTCGAGCCGATCAACACGCTGTCCGTCGGTGTCGATGCCTGGTGGATCGACATCAAGAACGGGATTCTCGTTGGCGGCGTCGCGGTGCCTACGATCCTTGCCGACCTAGATCGCTGGGGTTCGCTCGTGGCGCGCGGACCCGTACAGCCGGCCTTTCCGACCCTGCCGGGGCCGATCACTAACATCCAGCAACTCAACATCAATCAGGGCACCATCAACGTCCAGGGTTACGACCTCAATTTCAACTGGCGCGCCCTCCAAAACGAGTACGGGCTGTGGACCGTCGGACTCAACGGCACCTACTACGCCAAGTACGACATTGCACTGCCGGACGGGACGACAGAGCACGCGGTCGGCACTTGGAACGCGAACATCCCCGGACCGGTGCCGCGCTGGAAACAATATCTGTCGTTCACCTGGCAACTCGGACCGTGGAGCGCGACGCTGGCGCAGCGTTACCAGTCCGGCTACACCGACGTTCCCGGCAACGCGAGTGACTTCGCCAACGGTGTCACGGACGTTCCGCCCGACCCGCACGAGGTCGGCTCGTACCAGACATGGGATCTGCAGGCGAGTTGGGCCGGCTACAAGGGCCTGGTGCTGACGCTTGGCGTGCGAAATCTCTTCGACCGCAGTCCACCGTACAGCAACGTCGGTGCAGCAGGCAGCCAGTTCCAGGCCGGTTACGACATTTCGTATGTCGACGTTCATGACCGTTTCATCTATGGCCGCGTCGCCTATAACTTCAAGTAATCCCTCGCTGTCCGGCAAGGCCCGTCGTCACGCCGGGCTTTTGTCAAACGGGCATTTCGATTGCTTTCCTTCTTGGGCCCGGCAATCCTGCCGGCCGTATTGCAGGAGGAATTGAATGGCACAGCCGAATCAACCGAATCAGCCCAACCGCGAGCAGGACAAGGAGCAGGGCGGGCAGAGCCGCAATGAAAGCGGTCGTACTCAGCAAGGCGATCAGAACCGCAGCGATCAGAAAGATCAGAATCGCGTCGGCCAAGGTCAGGAAAGCAACAAGGACCAGAACCGCGACAAACAGCGGCAGTAATCTTCGCTTGGCCCGCGCGTCGCCGCTACGAGCGCTGCGCGGGCCCAAGCGTCCTTTTTCCAGCCGGACGCAGCGGTCTTCATAATTTCCCGCAGGCCCGCACGACTGTCCTAGACTGCCGGTCCGTCGCCCTTGCGAGTGGACCATGGAAAGAGCCGGCTGTCGGCAGTCATGTCCGGGATTGCTGCGAATTGCCGTTGCCGCGGCGCCATGGGTCTGCGGCGAGGCTGCGTTCGCGCAGGCGCAGGACACGATGGACCCGGTCGTCGTGACGGGAACGCGCACCGAGGCGCGTGCGTTCGATCTGCCGATGTCAATCGACTCGATATCGCGGGCGGCTATCCAGGACGGCAAGGCACGCGTCAACATCTCGGAAGACCTCAACCGTGTACCCGGCACGTTCGTGCAGAACCGAGAGAATTTCGCGCAGGAACTGCAGATCGAGATACGAGGCTTCGGTGCCCGCTCGCAGTTCGGCACCCGCGGCGTCAAGCTGTTCTACGATGGTCTGCCGGCCAGCACGCCTGACGGCCAGGGCAACCCGGGCATCTTCGATCTCGGATCGGCGCAGCGGATCGAAGTGTTGCGCGGTCCGTTTTCTGCGCTCTATGGAAACCACTCGGGGGGCGTGGTCCAGGTATTTAGCGAGAGTGGCGCGACGCCACCTATCATCGCGTCTGACATCGAGTTCGGCAGCTACGGCTTCCAGCGCTATTCCCTCAAAGGCCTGGGCGCCACGGGCGCGTTCAACGGCATGGCGAGCGCGTCGTATTTCAACGTGGACGGTTACCGCGACCACAGCGCGGCGAGCAAGACTCAGTTCAACACCAAGCTGGCTTACGAGATCAGCCCCGCCAATCAGCTGACGCTGGTCGCCAATTATTTCAATCAGCCGGATGCGCAGGATCCGCTCGGCTTGACTCAAGCGCAGGTGCAGCAGAACCCGCGGCAGGCGCAGCCGGTTGCGATTGCTTTCGACACACGCCGGTCGCTCGACAACGCTCAGGGCGGGCTGATCTGGGACAGTTCGCTCGACGAGCGCAACGCGCTGCGCGTACTCGCCTATGTCGGCAGCCGCAGCAACGAGCAGTTCCTGGCGGTACCGATCGACAACCAGCTGGCCGCGACGAGCTCGGGCGGCGTGTCGTCGCTCGACCGTAACCTGAGCGGCGCGGGCGTGCGCTGGACGACGCGCCAGCAGCTGCTCGACGGTCCGCTGACGGTGAACGCCGGCGCCGAATACGACACGTCGAGCGAAGACCGCACCGGTTACATCAACAACTTCGGTGTCATCGGCGCGCTGAAGCGCGACGAGACCAATGACGTCAATAACCTCGGTGTTTATCTGCAGGGTGAGTGGCTTTTCCTGCCGCGCTGGTCGGTGTCTGCCGGCGTGCGTTACACCAAGGTCGACTTCACGTCGGCCGACCGTTACATCGCGACTGGCAACCCCGACGACAGCGGTTCGACCAGCTATGCCGAATGGACGCCGACCGCAGGCCTGCTGTTCAAGCTGACGCCAGCGCTCAACCTGTATGCAAGCTACGGCCGCTCGTTCGAGACGCCGACGAACATCGAACTGGCCTACCGACCCGACGGGCTGAGCGGACTCAACTTCGCGCTGCAGCCGTCGATCAGCGACCAGTTCGAGGTCGGCGCCAAGGCGCAGCTGGGCGCGACGACCCGGCTCAACGTCGCGGTGTTCAGCATCCAAACGGACGCCGAGATCGTGATCGCCCGCAACACCGGCGGACGCTCCTCGTACCAGAACGCCAGCGGGTCGACGCGAGTGGGTGCTGAGCTGATGCTCGAGAGCAGTCTCGGCTACGGGCTGACGACGCATGTCGCGCTGACACTGCTCAACGCGCGCTTCGACAGCGACTTCAGGACCTGCGCTCCGCTGGCCGCGTTCTGTAACCCGGTGACCGGCGCAAACACGGCGGTGGTGCCGTCCGGCAATCGCATTCCGGGCGTGCCCAACGCAAGCTTCTTTGCCGATCTTGCCTATCGCAATCCGGCGCTCGGCTTGACCGGCGCCCTCGAAGTCATCGCGAACGGCTCGGTCGCGGTCAACGATTTCAATTCGGAGTACGCGGCCGGATACACGATCGCCAACCTCTGGGCGGGGCTCGAACAGACGCTCGGCCGGTGGCGCCTGCGCGAGTTTGCGCGGGTCAACAACCTGTTCGGGC
>DATEZE010000311.1:0-10151 GCA_035255845.1 Burkholderiaceae bacterium
CGTCAGCGCACGGACCGTGCGTTGCAGCAGACGAGGCCGATCCATGTGATCGCACCACGCCGCGAAGGCCTCGGTCGGCCCGTTCCAGCGCAGCGCATCGACTTTCTTGAACAGCTTCGCGTCGGTTTTCAACGTCGCGAGCTGCTTGAAGAGCAGCGCATCGGCCTGTCGCTCGCCCAGCACGCTGAGCGGAAATCGCTCCAGCGCTCCGTATTGGCTCAGCAGCCGCGCCGCCCCTTTCGGTCCGATGCCCGGAATTCCGGGGTAGCCGTCCGCGCTGTCACCGACCAGCGCGAGGTAGTCGGGAATGAGCGGCGGATCGACACCGAATTTCGCGCGCACGCCCGCCGCATTGCGGATCGCCTTGGTGCGACGATCGATTTGGACAACGCGCTCGTCGACAACGCATTGCGCGAGGTCCTTGTCGGGCGTCCAGATGCAGACTTTGACGACACGCGAGTCGCGCGCCGCCAGATGCGCTGCCGACGCGAGCGCGTCGTCCGCTTCGAGTTCGACCATCGGCCACACGACGACGCCCATCGCCGCCAGCGCGTCTTCGAGCGGATGGAACTGCGCGGCAAGCGCTCGCTCGACGCCTGCACCGGTCTTGTAGCCCGCCCAGAGATCGTTGCGAAACGACTCGATCACGTGGTCGGTGGCGACGCCGATGTGGGTCGCGCCGCCCTCGATCATCTCGAGAACCGTGCCGAGTACTCCGGCCACAGCGCCCAGCGGCGTGTCCTTGCCGTCATTGAAGCGGCGTGCGCCATAGAAGTGCCGAAACAGCTCGTACGTGCCGTCGACCAGATGCACGACGAGGGGCTCGCTCATTTGTGGGCTCTCAAATTAGCTGCCGACGAGCGTCCCTCATACCGGGGCGCGCTTGCCCGCTGAGTGAACGGTTTCTCACAAGCCAAAGTGTCCTACGTCCACGAACTTTCGACTTATAGGCGGTCCTTAGCGATTTGCCGAAAGCAGACGCTACCGGCCGGCGCAGAAACGCGATCTTCGGTGCCGACGGCAAGCATGGGCCGAAAACCGTGACCACTGCGGCTTCAAGTCGACGCTCGCGTAAACTTCGGCTCTCGAGACAACACACGACCACCGCACGCACGCATGCCCAGACCCTACGAATCCGAACTCGGCCAGTTCCTGCGCGAGATGAAGGAGCGCGATCCCTCGATCGAGGTCGGCCAGAAGCAGGGCCGTGCGATCTGGTGGGACAAGAACATCGATCCCGACATATACGCGCGCTTCCGCCAGTCCGACGTGCCGCAGCCGGGCTACGTCTATCAGCCGAAGGCCGGTCGTTGAGTTCGACGACGGCCCACGCGCACGAGCCGCTTCCGCAGGACGACGCCGTCGGCGCGCTCGCCGCCGCGGCTGACTCGACGCCGGACACGATCGACGGCGTCGCGCTCGCCCGACTCTACGGCGAGCCGCTGTTTCGTCTGCCTGACGACCTGTATATCCCGCCGGACGCGCTTGAGGTCTTTCTCGAAGCCTTCGAAGGGCCGCTCGACCTGCTGCTCTACCTGATCCGCAAGCAGCACTTCAACGTGCTCGACATTCCGATGGCGCCGCTGACGGTGCAGTACCTGGCGTACATCGACCAGATCCGCGAGAAGAACCTCGAACTTGCGGGCGAGTATCTGCTGATGGCCGCGCTGCTGATCGAGATCAAGTCGCGCATGCTACTGCCGATGCGCAAGTCGGACAGCGGCGACGAAGCCGAGGATCCGCGCGCTGAGCTGGTGCGCCGGCTGCTCGAGTACGAGCGAATCAAGCTCGCGGCGCAGCAGCTCGACGAGCTGCCGCGCATCGGCCGCGACTTCATGCGCGCGATAGTGACGATAGAGCAGACGATCGAGCGGCGTTTTCCCGACGTCAACGTCGTCGACCTGCGCGAGGCGTGGGTGGCCGTGATCAAGCGGGCGCAGCTGAATGCTCACCACCGTATTGCGCGCGAGGAGCTGTCCGTGCGCGAGCACATGAGCCTCATCCTGCGGCGCCTGCAGAACACGCGCTTCGTCGAGTTCGGTGACTTCTTCGAGCCGACCCGCGGCACGCCCGTCGCGATCGTGTTCTTCCTGGCGCTGCTGGAACTTGCGCGCGAGGCGCTGATCGAAATCACCCAGGCCACGCCGTTTGCGCCGATCTATGTGAGACTGGCATACACGCCGACCTGAACGCCGGCCAGCGCGTTCTCCGTCTGCCGGGAATGCCACTGCTCATCTTGAATGCCACTGCTCTTCTTTACAGACCGTCAAGGATCACCATGCACGCACGAATCGTCCTGCTCGTTCTCGCGCTCGCCGCAAGCATCGCCCAGGCTCAACTAAAACAAGGTGCGCCCGCCACTCCACGCACGCCGGTGACACCGGCTCAGCCTGGCACGTCGGCGGCACCAACGACGCCGGCCGCGGATCCTGCGACGACGGCGAAGGAAGCCGCCGCCGCCCAGGTCGCGGCCGAGTGGCTGAAGCTGATCGACGCCGGCGACTATGGCAAGGCGTGGGACGAGTGCTCGCCGCTTTTCAAGGAGAAGGTGCAGCGCCAGCAGTGGGTCGATGGCGTTCCGAAGAATCGGGCGGAATATGGCACCTTCAAGTCCCGCAAGCTCGACGCCGGCGGTTACCGTCGCACCGCGCTGCCCGGCGCTCCGGAGGGCGAATACGTGACCGTGCGCTTCCTCAGCGAATTCGAGAAGAATCCGAACGCCGAGGAGATTGTCACGCTCGCCTATCAGGACGGCACCTGGCGCCCAATCGGTTATCTGCTGCGCTAGCGCCGGTATCGCGCGCCGCGTTCGGCAGCTGCAAACTCAACCGCATCGCCATGGCGACCCGTCCGGCTAGAGCCGCGCGCGATACAGGGGCGGCCACGGTCGGAGCGGCACGTCTGTCGCTGCGGTTGGACTTTCCCGGAGGGCGCCTCGGCCCGGGCAAGATCGAACTGCTCGAGCACATTGCGCGCGCGCGTTCGATCTCGGCCGCCGCGCGTGCAATGGAGATGTCCTACAAGCGCGCCTGGGAACTCGTCGATACGATGAACCAGATGTTCCGCGAGCCGGTGGTGGTTTCACTACCCGGACGAAACACGGCCGGGGCCACTGAGGTCACCGTTTTCGGTCAGCGCATCGTCGCGCTCTATCGGGCCGCTGAGCGACGCGCAGGCGGCGCCGCCGAGGCCGTCATTGCCGAACTCAGCGGGGCGATTCGGCCTGTGCGTCGTTTGCCGCTGGCGGCGAGGACGCGGGCGCGTAAGACCGCGTAGCGGGCCGCCCCTGCGCCAGCATCAGCGTGGCACGGTCCAGCGCAACCGATTTGATCAGGCACCACACCGGAAGACCCACCGTCAATCCGAGGCGTTCGGTCGCTTCGCGCGTCACCCGCGCGAGCAACTGGACCCTGCCTCCGATCCGGACTCGGACGTCGACGTGCGTAGCATCCAGTATTTCGAGTGCGGTCACCGTGCCCGGCAGCCGATTCACGGTGCTCACGTCCGCCGGTCGTGACAGCGACAACGCAACGTCCCGTGCCGGGACGCGCACCCTAATCGAGGTTCCCGGGGCGAGCTCGAGCCGCGGCACGCGCAAAGTGACTCCATCGTCGACCTCCAGCGCCGTCAGACCGTAGCGTTCATCGTGCGCACGTACCTGGCAGTGGAGCAGCGACGCTGCTTCAATCGCCGGAAACAGGCGAGCGACCGCCGGCTCCTGCAACACGTCGTCGATCGGCCCTGCGGCGACGGCAACACCGCTTTTGAGTACGACCAGGGTGCGAGCCAGGCGCAGGACCTCTTCCACCGAGTGGCTGACGTAAAGAATCGGCACTTCAAACTCGTCCCGCAGGCGCTCGATGTACGCCAGCACCTCCGCCTTGCGCGGACCGTCGAGCGAGGCGAGCGGCTCATCCATGAGCAGCAGTCGCGGTTGCGTCAATAGCGCGCGGCCGATGGCGACCCGCTGGCGCTCGCCGCCGGACAGCGTATGCGGCCGTCGGTCCAGCACCGACGCCAGGTCGAGCAGATCGATAACGGAATCCGGCTTCGCCCGCACGGTTCGCGAACGCCGTCCCGCACGCTTCAGGCCGAACATCAGATTTTGTCGTGCTGTCAGGTGCGGAAACAGCCGCGCATCCTGGAACACGAAGCCGAGTTCACGCTGCTCGATTGGCACGTTCACGTCGGCCGACCTGTCGAAGAAGACCCGCGACCCAACCGCAATGCGGCCTTCATCGGGCCGACTCAGGCCGGCCACGAGGTTGATCAGCGTCGTCTTGCCGGCTCCGCTCGCGCCGAACAGCGCGATCAGGCCTGAAGCCGGCAGGTCAACGTCGCAAGTAAAGAGAAAGTCGCCGAGGCGCTTGCGGGCTCGGACCTGAATGCGCTCGTCGCTCGGGCTCATGGAGGAATCACGCACGACCGATGAAGCGGCGCACGCGCCGCGCCAGCCACTCGGAAATGAAAAGCGCCGCCAACGCGAGCGTTAGCGAAATGAGAACGAGGCGCAGCGCGGCCGCGTCGCCGTCGGGACTCTGTGTCAGGCTGTAGATTGCGAGCGACAGCGTCTGCGTCTCGCCTTCGATGTTGCCAACGAACGTGATCGTGGCGCCGAAGTCACCGAGTGCGGCCGCGAAGGCGACGATGCATCCGGACACGATTCCAGGAAGCATCAGCGGCAAAGTGACGCTGGCAAAGACGTCGAGCCGTGTTGCACCCAAAGTGCGGGCGGCGGCCTCGAGCCCGCGATCGACGGCTTCGAGCGCCAGCCGGATCGCACGCACCATCAGTGGAAACGACATTACTGCGGCGGCCAGCGCAGCTCCCGAGCGGCTGAAGATCAGCCTGATGCCGAAGGCTTCGTACAGCCAGCCGCCGAGCGGGCCCTTGGTCCCGAAAAGCACCAGCAGGAAGTAACCGATGACGACCGGCGGCAGCACCAGCGGCAGGTGCACGACGGCATCAACCATCGTCTTGCCCGGAAAATCGAACCGCGCAAGCAACCAGGCAACGAATATCGCCAGTGGCAGGCTGCAGGCCACAGCGATCGTGGCAACCTGCAGGCTCAAACGAAGGGCGACGAGTTCGGTGGGAGTCAGCATCGCAGCCCAAGACTAGCGCGACTCGCGCGGGACACTGGCGTCCGTGGATCTATCCTATGTTCAATAGAGCATAGGAAGCACGAGGCCGGCTAAGGGCCGGCGAGTCCGATCATCGCTAAGTCGGCTCAGGCTTCAGCGAATGCTGAATCCGTATTTCCTGAAGGTCGCATTCGCCTCAGGTGACTCGAGGAAGCGTAAGAAGCTACGGGCTTCCGCGCTGTCCTTGCCTGCGACAATCGCGGCCGGGTAGCTGACCGGCGTGTAGCTGTCGGCCGGGAACACACCTGCCACCCTGACCTTCGGCGAGATCGCCGCATCGGTCTCGTAGACGACGCCGGCAACGGCTTCGCCACGCTCCACAAATGCAAGCGCGACGCGCACGTTTTCGGCGCGGACCATCCGGGTTTGCGCGAAGTCCCAGACGCCAAGCTTGGTCAGTGCCTCCTGTGCGTAGCGGCCGACCGGCACGCCGGCTGGATCGCCCGTGACCCAGCGCCCGTCTGCGCCCAGCAATGCCTTCATGTCGAAACCCGGCTTCAGGTCGGCTGTCACGCGGCTGGCCGAGGGCACCACGAGGACGAGCCGATTGCCGAGCAGTGCCTTGCGCGTGTTAAGCGCGATCAACTTGCGTTGCGCGAGATAGTCCATCCACTGTTCGTCGGCGCTAAGGAAAATGGCGGCCGGTGCGCCCTGCTCGATCTGGCGCGCCAGCGCGCTCGACGCTGCGAACGAAAAGCGGACGTTGCGGCCGGCCTTCTTCTGATACTGGCGTGCGACATCCTCGAGAGCATTCTGCAAACTGGCGGCGGCGAAGACCGTGATGTCTTCCTGCGACCACGCCGGCGCCGACAGCACCAGCATCGCTGTCCATGCAGCAACCAGCGCTCTGATCCAGGTCAGGCACTTCATCGCCGACCCCTTCGATGAACATCCTGTAGTCTAACGGATATAGGATGCCTCGAAGCGTGCGTTGCGCCAGCTCAGTGCGCCTCGTCCCAGTTGGCGCCGACACCGAGTTCGACCAGCAGCGGAACGCGCAACTGCGCAACGCCGGCCATCAGCGCCGGCACTCGGCCGCGGACCAGATCCGCTTCGGCGTCAGGGACCTCAAGAACCAGCTCGTCGTGCACCTGCATCACCAGCCGTGTGCCCAGCGAGCCCTCCTGGATCCAGCGGTCGACTGCGATCATCGCGAGCTTGATCAAATCCGCGGCCGTGCCCTGCATCGGCGCGTTGATCGCGGCGCGCTCAGCGCCGGCTCGTCGCGGGCCATTGGGAGAATTGATCTCGGGCAGCCACAGCCGGCGGCCGAAAACCGTCTCTACATAGCCCTGCCGCTTGGCCAGGGCGCGCGTCGACTCCATGTACTTCGCAACGCCGGGATAACGCATGAAATAGCGGTCGATGTAACTCCGCGCCGCTTCGCGCTCGATGCCCAGGTTGGACGCCAGGCCAAAAGCGCTCATGCCGTAGATCAGTCCGAAGTTGATGACCTTGGCGTAACGCCGCTGCTCGCTCGTGACCTCGCCAAGCGGCGCGCCGAAGACCTCGGAGGCGGTCGCGCGATGAATGTCCTCGCCCTTGGAAAACGCGTCGAGCAGGCCCGTGTCCTCGGAGATGTGGGCCATGATGCGCAGCTCGATCTGCGAATAATCCGCCGAGACGATGCAATGGCCGGGCGGCGCGATGAACGCCTCGCGAATGCGCCTGCCCTCCGCGGTGCGGATCGGGATGTTTTGCAGGTTGGGATCCGACGACGACAACCGGCCGGTGACCGCGATCGCCTGGCCATAGTTCGTGTGCACACGGCCGTTCGCATCGGCGCTGGCCGGCAGCTTGTCGCTGTAGGTCGATTTCAGCTTCGACAGCCCGCGGTGTTCCAGTAGCAGCTTCGGCAGCGGGTAGTCCTCGGCGAGTTTCTCCAGCACTTCTTCGTCCGTCGACGGCGCGCCGCTCGCGGTCTTCTTCAGCACCGGCAGCTTCAGTTGCCCGAACAAGATCTCGCCGATCTGTTTCGGGCTGCCGAGGTTGAACGTCGTCCCCGCAATCTCGGTCGCCTGGCGCTCGAGGTCGGCGATCCGCAGCGTCAGCTGTCGACTCTGTTCCCGCAGCAACCCCGCGTCGATCAGCACGCCGGTGCGCTCCATGCGGAACAGCACTTGTGACACTGGCAGTTCGATGTCCTGGTAGACCGCGCGCAATCGCTCGTTCGGTTCGATCTGCGGCCAGAGCTGCCGATGCAGCGCCAGCGTCACCTCGGCGTCCTCGGCCGCGTAGTCGGTGGCCCGATCGATCGCCACTTCGTCGAAACAGAGCTGATTGGCGCCCTTGCCGCAGACCTCGGCGTAGGTGAGCGTCTTGCGGCCAAGGTGTCGCTCGGCCAGCGAATCCATGTCGTTGTTGCGGTGAGCCTCGAGCACGTACGACTCAAGCAGCGTGTCATGCGCGACGCCGGCCAGCCGCAGGCCGTGGTTGGCGAACACGTGCATGTCGTATTTGAGGTGCTGGCCGACCTTGCGATGGTGCGGGCTCTCGAGCCACGGCCGCAATGCGGCGAGGGTTGCGTCGAGGGGGAGCTGCCCGGGCACGCCGGCATAGTGGTGCGCGAGCGGGATGTAGCAGGCCTTCAGCGGCTCGACCGACAACGAGATGCCGACCAGGCGCGCCGCCATCGGATCAAGCGACGTGGCTTCAGTGTCGATGCAGGTGAGGTCTGCGGCGCCGATGCGCTGCAGCCATGCATCGAGCTGCGCGCGCGTTGTGACCGTTTCGTACTCGGTGCCAGTCACGCGCTCCGGTACGGCGCTTGCGGTCGCTACACCGGGCGCGGCAGGCGCCGCACTGACATCCACCTCCCGCAACAACGCCTTGAACTCGTAGCGCTGATAGATCTCGCGCAGGCGCGCCGCGTCCTCGTTACGAACTTCAAGCGCAGAGAGCGACGGGACATGCGTGGAAAGGTCGCAGTCGGTCTTGATCGTGACCAGCGTCTTCGCCGTCGGTATCCACGGCAGCGCCTTGCGCAGGTTTTCGCCCACCACGCCGGTGATCTGGTCGGCGTTTTCGACGAGCGCGTCGAGCGAACCATACGTCTGCAGCCATTTGGCTGCCGTCTTCGGCCCCACCTTGTCGACGCCCGGCACGTTGTCGACGCTGTCGCCGACCAGCGTCAGGAAGTCGACGATGCGCCCGGGCGGCACTCCGAATTTGGCCGACACGCCCGGGACATCGAGCGTTTCGCCGCTCATCGTGTTGACCAGCGTCGTGCGCTCATCGACCAGTTGCGCCAGGTCCTTGTCGCCGGTCGAGATCACTGTCCGCAGGCCGTGTTGAGACGCCTGCCGCGCGAGCGTCCCGATCACGTCGTCGGCCTCGATGCCCTCGATCTCGACGACGGGCCAGCCCATCGCGTCCACCGCCGCATGGATCGGCTCGATCTGCGCGGCCAGATCGTCCGGCATGGCGGTCCGATTGGCCTTGTATTCGGCGTACAGGTCGTCCCGGAAGGTCTTACCCTTGGCGTCGAACACGCACGCGATGTAGTCGGCCGTCACCTGCTGGCGCAGAACGCGCAGCATGGAGATGAACCCGCGCAGCGCGCCGGTCGGCTCGCCCGCCGCCGTACGCAGATCGGGCAGCGCGTGATACGCGCGATACAGGTAGCTCGACCCATCGAGCAGTAACAGAGTTTTCATGGGAGATACGCCGTGCTCGACCACCGCAAGAACATACCCAGCCTGCGCGCAGTCACTATGCCGGAGCGCGCCACCAGCCAGAAGGCAAGGGAGTCGTGGCAGCTCTGGGGCATTATTTCAGAGTTCGTCGAGGCCTCCGAGCGGCTATCCGAGATCCGCCCGGCGGTGTCGATCTTCGGCAGCGCCCGCACGCTGCCGGGGACGCCGAACTACGATCTGACCATCGAGATCGCGCGCAAGCTCTCAGATGCCGGCTTTGCTGTCATCAGCGGCGGCGGCCCCGGCATCATGGAAGCGGCCAACCGGGGCGCCTTCGAGGGCGCATCGCCGTCGGTCGGGCTCAACATCGAACTGCCGTTCGAGCAGTACGGCAATCCGTACCAGGACATCTCGCTGCGTTTCAGGCACTTTTTCGCCCGCAAAGTCGCCTTCGTCAAGTACGCCGCCGCGTACGTCGTGATGCCCGGCGGCTTCGGCACGCTCGACGAACTCTCTGAAGCGCTGACGCTGATCCAGACCGGCAAAGGCAGGAAGATGCCGGTGGTGCTGGTCGGATCCGCGTTCTGGAGCGGACTGCTGGTGTGGTTGCGCGACACTGTGGCGGCCGAGGGCATGATCAGCGAGGCCGACCTCGCGATGATGCGGGTCGTCGATGACAGTGACGCGGTAGTCAACGCACTCTTCGAGTTCTACGACGCGCGCGGATTCGAGCAGAGCGCGACCGAGCGGGAGCAGCTCCTCTACCTTTGAGACTGGCCCGTTTCGGGGATCCTCTCGATGTTGTCATTGCGACAGGCGATTAGAATGGATCACATGGGACGTCGCTCGCTTCCACCCGCGCTCCGACGCAGCCTGCCGGTCACAGTGCTGCTGTTGCTCGCGACCATCGGGCCTGCCGACGCGCAAAATGCGCCGGCAAGCCCTGACGCGCGCACTCCGGCCAATGCCGCACCGGCGCGTCCTGCCGGCAAGCCCGCGACTCGGCAGCGTCTTGAATTGCCGGCCGCGGAGAAGCAGGCGATCGATGCGCGTGCGGACGCTGCGACTCCGCCGGCCCCTTCGCCGAGTGATGAGCTGGTGCCGAGCGAGGCCGATGCGAAGGCGCCTCCCCCCGAGGAACCGGTGACGCGGATCGAGCAGGTCCGTACGAACAATCGCATCAGCGAAATCCGCGTGACCCCCGCATTGACCGGCCGCACCTACACGATGACGAATCGCGACGGCCAGCAGCCGATCTCGGCGACCGAAAGCCTGTCGGGGCTGTCGGTCCCGAAGTTCTTCACTTTCGAGTTCGGCCGACCGGTCGAACGACCCGCCCCGCCGCTGCCACCTCCGCCCTCTTCCCAGTCCC
>DATEZE010000312.1:0-15801 GCA_035255845.1 Burkholderiaceae bacterium
GATGCAGGTGCCGTTGCAAAGCTATTCGAGAGCATTGACTCCGAAACCCCGGGCCTTTCGGTGGTTCTTTACAACCCGAGCTACCGCTCGCGCGGGCCGCTCGTGGATCTTGTTGCCGAGGACGTCCAGAGAGCACTGCAAGTTACCGCCTTCGGAGGCTTTCTGGTCGCGCAGCAGGCTGCGCGGCGAATGGTCAAACAGGGATCGGGTTGCATCCTGTTCACCGGCGCTTCAGCCAGCGTGAAGGGGTACGCGCAATCGGCACCGTTTGCGATGGGGAAGTTCGCGCTGCGCGGACTTGCCCAGAGCATGGCCCGGGAACTTTCCCCCATGAACGTGCACGTCGCGCACGTTGTCATCGACGGTGCGGTACGCAGCAGCGGCTATCCGGAACAGTCGCCTGACAGCCAGCTCGATCCCAACGCCATCGCACAATCAATGTGGTACTTGGTTCAGCAACCACGCAGTGCGTGGAGCTGGGAAATAGAGCTGCGCCCGTGGGTTGAACGTTTCTGACGGCGGCGCGCTGCGGTCGCTCAGAAAAAATAGCGGTCATGGCTGAAGCTAAAACCGGAAGGCTGAAGCGCTGAGCAATCGGGTCGCAGCCGTGGAATTTGGAGATTGTCGACGCACTACTCCGGCATGATGTGTCACTTCAATTCACCTTGAAACGCCTATGGACGAAGCCGATCTAACCGCTGAACGTATGGAACATGAAACGGCTGCGCTCATCGCTGCTGCGCGTGCGCAGGCGGTCGGGGCGGCGATGAGTTTTTTAGTGTGCCGGCATTGCGAAGAGGTGCTACCGAAAGAGCGCCAAGCATGCGGCTTCTGCTCGCCGGAGTGCCGCGACGACTTTCAGAAGATCGCGGCTGCAAATCAGAGAGCGGGACGGATTATTCGCGCCTAGCGCGTGGTCTCGGCTAACTGCCACCGGACACCGACGTACGCACTAGGGGGAAGAAAATGGCCCGTCAGATTGTGTTCACCGCAAAAGCGGGCACGCCTCCGCCTGCCTACAGCCAGGCGGTCAAAGCGGCGGGACTGGTCTTCGTATCGGGTACTGCCCCGACTGATCCCGCAACGGGCGCTATCCGGGGAGTGACGATTCAGGAACAAACCCGGCAGTGCCTGACCAACATACAGGCCATCCTCGCTGAGGCGGGCAGTTCGTTGGACAAGATCGTCAGCGTCACAATCGTGCTCGCTGACGAAGACGACTTCTCCGGCATGAATGAGGAGTGGCTCAAATGGTTTCCGTCGAAACCGCCAGCTCGTCAGGGTGCCAAGTTACCCGTGCGCGTTCCTGGCCTGAAGGTTTCCATCGCGGCAATCGCTGAGGCCTAGCTCGTCGTCCATCTGACTGTTAGGGCTGGCTGCGTCGACTGAGGACGTTCTCACGATTGGTGCGTTGCTGGGAATTTGCTATCGCGCCCTTACGAACGGCGACTTCAACCACACCACAGTCATCGTGCTGCTGGATGATGAAGGCCGGGTTGTGGCCAGAACCGACAACATCGGAAGGCCCGTCGATCGGGAATTTCTCGCTACGATCAGAAAGACTCTCGCTGCGCATTAATTTCGACAAGCCTGTGTCCCAGTGACACAAGCTACGGAGCTAGATCTCCCGACGCAATTGACTGTAGCGCGGATCCGAATTCGGACCGAATAGAGGATCCGGCTCGGTCGGAATAGCGGCAACGGCGGCCCAGTCCGTCGCGGTCAGCAGCTCTGCCGCGCGAGGAAGTACCTGCCGCTCTTCCATGTAAAGGTGATACCGGTAGTAGACAAGATAAGTCGCAGCCGCTCTCTCCAACTCTGCTCTTTCGAGCATCGCGCCCGCGATAATCCGGTCCAAACAGCCGAGAAGCTCCTCCCCGGCCGCGGCGATGACCACGTGCTCCTGCAAACGCCGGGTAATCTCCAACTGCAACTGCGGATCTCGCTCGACGAGCCGTGCAAACGCGATGTCCTCTCTAGGATGGTGAAAGCGGTCCGGGAAGTGGCGCAGGTAGTAGACGATCGAGCGCAACAATTCAAAATCCGGGTGCCCGTCCGCACGAAACGCATCGACCTGGCGTTCAACGACATCGAGTACGCGCGAAAAATTGCGATGGTCCGCATGCCAAGTCTCGATTGCGCTACGCGGCGCCTGCTGATTCGCTACTACGTTCATCGGAGCTCCCATACCGTGGCTCGCACTAACGATAGAGGCAAGTTGGTGCCTTTTCGCTGATCTGGGTCAGGTCGGGCGTTGAGCAACAAGCCACAGTTTAGGCTGCAAGGTTGTCACGTGCGACCGCTAGTCGAGCAAGCTGGTTACGTCGAATGTCTCGCGGCGGCCGATTGCCGATCCGTTCTGGCGCAGCCAGGCGTCAGCGCGCTCACGGCCGGCGTCGCGCAGCGCAGCGATGAACGACGCCCGCGCGTTGAGCTTGCTCAGCGAATCGAGCGAACCCATCAAGTCGGGGGCGTCGACAACATGCAGACGGAACCGGCGCAGGCGACGCTCGAGCGACCCCCACGGTACCCAGGATTGCTCAGCCAGTTTGCGCGCCAGGACAATTCCCTGCAGCTCGCTAAAGAAGGCGGCGCCGAAGCTGATCTCGGTGAGTCGGTGCGAAATGTCGGCCGCGCTGGATGGATGCGCGGGCCAGCTGCGGGGATGCAGCAGCACCGCGACGACGTCGCGCGCCGTGCACTCGTGCAGCAGCGGATAAAGTGGGGGGTTGGCGGTCATTCCGCCATCCCAGTAGGACTCGCCATCGATCTCCACCGTGTGGTGCAGCAGCGGCAGGCAGGCCGAAGCCAGTACGACCGCAAGGCTGATTTCGCGTGTGCGAAACAGCCGCAGCGTGCCGGTTCGCACACGAGTCGCCGCAAGAAAGAGCTTCAGCCGGCTTGCCCGCAACCGCTCGAAGTCGATCTGCGCCTCGAGAATTTCTCGGAGCGGATTGAGATCGAACGGGTTGAGCTGATAAGGCGCGAAGAAGCGGGCGAGCGTCAGGAACGCCTGCAACGAAGGGCTGGGCGTCGCGTGCAGGGCGTTTTCCGTCAACGACTCGTGGAAGAAGCCGGGCGGGGTGACCGCAGTAAGCGCGTCCCAGAAGCGTTGCAGCGACGCGCGCGCTCCGTCGCGCCCGTCTTGCAGCAACCCATGCGCCAACGCAACCGCGTTGACGCTGCCCGCACTAGCGCCACTGATCGCCTCGATTTCGAAGCGGTCATCCTCGAGTAGTCGATCCAGCACGCCCCAGGCAAATGCCCCGTGTGAACCGCCTCCCTGGAGCGCCAATGCAATGAATCGGCGATGCGACGAAGGAAGCGAAGCCATGCCGGGATGATAGGGTCACAGCGGCCCACCGGCGGGCATTCCAGGCGGACCCAAGGTCGAAAACCGCCGCGCCACGGATCGCTCGGTAGTCGCGGTGCTAACCAAGGGCTCGCCTGCGCGTTCCCCACTGGTGCCCGATGGATCTCATGTCAGACGCGCTGAAGTCCGCAAGCCTGGACGATTCCGCGTCGGCGTCGCACACTGACGGCGCTGGCCGGTCGGGGATGCACGCCGGCGTTTGGGTTGCATCCAATCTGGCCGAGCCTCCGTATGTTCGTATTCACCCGAACGATCATCGCTCGCCGGCCCCATCCGTCGTGAACGAACATCGATTCGCCACCCGATGGCCGATGCCTCCAGTCTGCTGAGAGACAACCTGGCACGGGTCGCGCTAGGCGACCGCGCGGCGCTTCGCAGGGTTTACGACGCCACGAATGCGCATCTGTTCGGAGTCGCACTGCGTATCTTGAACCGACGCGACCTCGCCGAGGACGCGTTGCAGGAGTCGTTCGTGAACGTCTGGCATCACGCGGGGAGCTACCGGACCAGCCAGGCCGAGCCGATGACTTGGCTGATCTCGATCGTTCGTAATAAGGCGCTCGACCATCTGCGCTCGGGCCAGCGACACGTCGCAGAGTCGATTGACGCGGCCGGAGACGAGGACGAGGCGAGGCAGATTCCCGACGAACGCCCCGATCCGATGCAACTCCTGATGGCCGCTGCAGACGCGCTGTCGATCCGCGCGTGTCTCAACGCCATCGAAGCGTCGCAACGCCAGTGCCTCGCGCTCGCCTACTACCATGGTTACTCGCACGCTGAGGTCGCCGAGCACCTGCGAGCGCCGCTGGGCAGCGTGAAGGCCTGGATCCGTCGCGGTCTTGAACGGCTCAGGAAGTGCCTGAACGATTCGGCGTGACTGCGAACTCCGATGAACTACGACCGGCCTGAACTGCTGGAACGCCTAGCGGCCGAGTACGTACTTGGCACGCTGCGCGGGCCTGCGCGAAGGCGGTTCGGCCAGTTGCTGCGCGAACTGCCGGCGGCGCGGGACGCTGTCGCGGCCTGGGAAGCCCAACTTAACCGTCTCAGCAGCGTCGTGCCCGCCACGGCGCCGCCGAAACGCGTATGGGATGCGATCGCAGAGCGCACGGGCGCAAGGCCCGGCGCGCCGTCTACGCTGCGCCGATGGAGTTGGCTCAAGCCGGCGCTTGGCTTTGCGCTGGGCACTTTGCTGACCACAGGGGCGGTCCAACTCATGCCCGACCTCTTTGTTTCGCTGGACGAGCTGGCACAACGCGAGCAGGCGCTGCCGCAGAGCTACGTTGGCCTGCTCACCGACGCGAACAACGTGCCACAGCTTCTCGTGAGTTCGACCCGGCGCGGTACGCGCGTGACAGTGAAGTCGCTGCGGCCATGGCAAGTGCCGGCCGGCAAGGTTGCACAGGTGTGGGCACTGCCTCGTGCCTCGGACGGCAGCGATCTGCCGCCGATCCCCCTCGGTGTGGCCCAACCGGCAAAGCCGCCCGGCAGCACGCACTTCGAGCTGCCGGCAAGCTCCGAGCAATTGCTGTCGAACGTGCCGCGCCTGGCGGTGTCGTTCGAGGACCGCCCGGCCGTCGCCGGCCAGACCCCGGCGCAGTTCGTACTTTCCGGCTTCTGCGTGAAGCTCTGGTAGCGCAGCGAAGAGTTTCTTCGCGTCGGGCTGCATCCGATTTCGCGCTCGCCTCGTAAGTGGGATCAGAAGGATGGCCGAGCCGTCCTTTCCGACCAACCCCTTGAGAGGACCACCATGAAACACGCATATCTGCTGGCAGCGCTGTTCGCGGCCGCCGCCGTCCAGGCCAACCCCACCGTCGAAACCAACGGCGTCCTGACCAACCGCGACGGCCGCACGCTCTACACGTTCGACAAAGACAACGCGAACAAGAGCAATTGCAGCAGCAGCTGTCTGGCCGCGTGGCCGGCGTTCACCGTCGCCAACGCAAGCCTCGCTGGCGGCGACTTTTCAGTCGTTGTGCGCGATGACGGCACGCAACAGTGGGCGTTCCAGGGCAAGCCACTGTACTTCTTTTCCGGCGATGCCAAGCCCGGCGAGGTCAACGGCGACAACCAGGGCGGCATCTGGCATGCGCTGCACAGCGCACCGAAGAAGGCTGCACGGAACAACAACTCCAACTCTTCCGCCGGCTACAGCTACTCGTATTGATGCGTCCGGCATGGCCCGCTGCCACGTCGAGCGGCCGCAAGGTCGCCCGGCCCTTGTATGGCGCTGCGTCCGACTCCGGGCAGATCTCGTAGATCGCGAGTGAGACGGCGCGCCGCCGCATTTCCACACACACCTTCAGAGGAAACATGAACTCCATCAACAGCATCACCCGTCCCACCCGGACGGTGTCGTCCCGTCCTGATCGCGACGGCCTTCTGTTCACGGCGGCGAAGCGGCTGCTTCAGATCAGCGCGTCGGCCGCTGCGCTCGCTGGCTGCAACACTACGCCGCCAATCGAGGTCCCAGCCGCGATTAGGGCTCCTGTCGGACAGTCTCTCGCGACGGCGGTGAGTGCCAAGGGCGTTCAGATCTATGAATGCCGTAAGGACAAAGGTCAGGATGCATGGGTGTTTGTCGCGCCAGAAGCTGCGCTGTTCGACGCTCGCGGCACCCAGATCGGCTCGCACGGATTGGCACCGAACGGCGCGGGGGTGTACTGGCAGGCGGCCGACGGCAGCCGCGTCATTGGAGTCGCGAAGGCCCGGGCCGAGGCGCCGCAGGGCGCCGCCATCCCGTGGGTGCTTCTGAGCGCCACGGCCGAGGGTCCACAAGGCACCTTCAGCAAGGCGAAAAGCGTCCAGCGGGTAAACACAGTGGGCGGCCTGCCGCCGACTGGCGGCTGCACGCCGGAGACCCTTGGCCAGCGCCTGCGCGTGCCGTACACGGCCACTTACCAGTTCTTCGTCGAGCAGTATCAATCTGCCGGGCTTCGCTACTAAAGCAGTGAAGCAATCCGCATGAAAGCACCCATGAGTCGACAGCTGCGGCGGCTGCAAGGATCACTGATTGCGCTGGCGCTCGTTGTCGGCCGCTGGGAAGATCGAATCGCGGCTCGACGCCGAGTGCGTGCGACGGTGCGCGCGCTCTCGGTTCTCGATGGCCGGACGCTGCACGACCTCGGTCTCGGTCGCAGCGAAGTGCTCTCCGCTGCACTGGACAGCGAACTCATGGGTGACGACCGCACGGCGCGGCAGCGTGGCGCCGACGTTCACCGTCGGCGAGCCCGTTCAAATTCATGGAGCAATGAAGAGCATGGCCGCGTCCGCAGTACATCGTCTCAGGCGCGCAGGACGAACGCTTCCTGAAGGTTCTCGGCGGAATGATTACCGAGGTCCAGATGCAGCGCATCGGCGCCGCGCTCGCACCGATCGTCTCGTGACGTATCGACTTTTGAGACCGCTTTCGCGGATCGGGAAATAGGGATCACTAGTGCCTTCGTGGAGGCTACTGGCGGAAAGCTGGCGGACACAAAAGCGGGTATCCGCCAGGAGAAGTTGACCGGGCATTGCTCGATTGCTGTGGAAGCAGCCATGGGGCTGGCCGCGCCAGTGTGTCACTTTTGGGGCGTTAACCGCCACCCACGAGCCTTCGCTGCCGCCTACCGTTCGCCGCCATCGCTGGAACCTTCTACGCGCTGATTGGCTAGACAGTTCCTGGATCGAACGGACGACTCGTCGGGGGGAAAGATGGAAGTGGGATTCGATGCAGCGGCTGCAGAGACGGTCAAACACGTCGCCTCGCGCGTGGGCGATCTGCGCATGTTCGACGACACGGAACGGCAGGAACTGGTGGAAGTCGCCCGCCGCTTGCGCCTTGCGGCTGTCGAGGCAATGGCGGTGCCACGCCTGGATGGGTCACTGACGCGGCAACACATCCGCGAGTTGATGGAAGACCTGCTGGATCTCCTGTTTCCGGGTCTGTTTCACCCGCGCGGCCCGGGCTGCCCGTGGCCCGACGCGACCGACCATGCCCTAGCGAACATCCGCTGGAAGCTCTCAGCATGCATCGATGCCGCTGCCGGTATCGATGCAGGATCGCCGCGGCAGTCACGGCACATCACAAAGAGAATCGTTTTGGAGTTCTTGCGCGACCTGCCGTGCATCCAGCAAGCGCTTATCGAGGATGCGCGCGCAGCCCATGCCGGGGATCCCGCAGCCCGGAGCTTCAACGAGGTGCTGCTCGCCTACCCCGGTTTTATTGCGGTCGCAGCCTATCGCCTGGCGCATCGGCTGCACACGCTCGGTGCTCCGCTCGTTCCGCGCATGATGAGCGAGTGGGCTCACACGCAGACCGGCATTGACATACACCCGGGCGCCAGCTTAGGGAGCAGCATCTTTATCGACCACGGCACCGGCGTCGTCATCGGCGAAACCGCGGTCGTCGGCAACAACGTCAAGCTATATCACGGCGTTACGCTGGGCGCGGCGTCGACCCGGCACAGAACCAGTACGCAACGTCATCCGACGATACAAAGCAACGTGACCCTCTATGCCCACGCGACAGTGCTGGGAGGGACGACGGTCATCGGCGAGAACAGCGTCGTCGGTGCATCGGTGCTCCTCGCGGACAGTCTGCCGCCAAATTCCTCAGTGACAACTGGACGACTCAACGTCATAAAGACCCGTGAAATAAAACCGCGAACGACCGTCGCTCCAATAGCGAATCGCGCCTAGACGCTTTCGTTACGCCAACTCCGTTGCGTTCCTTGGCGAGCTGTCGAGCCGATTTACAGTCATCGGCCACGATCAAGGACCGGTTTCGCGTGCGAATGGGTTGCGACGTCCTCGCGATCGGCCCCATTCCCATAGGTAGATGCGATCGAGCCGCACAGCGCGCTGTCGATCCAACTTACAGTCACCGGCCGCGTGAATGCATGGTCGTTTTCAACCTATTGATTTATCCAGCGCTTCGGATCGAGGCATATTTGATGCTTGAAAACGGTCACCATTCCAAGCGAGGCGAGCTAGCGCGCCGGTGGTGGTGGCCTTCGAAGTCTCTCTTGGAGTTCCCCCTAAGCAAGACGAAGCGCAAGCAAAGGAGACGCTTATGCATCCACGCACTCTGACTCGCGCTTTCGCCGTCGCCTTGTTGCTGGTGTCCAGCGCGGCCAACGCGGGGCGGGTGTGGAAAGATAGGGGGAACAAGATGAAATCGAACAAAAAGAAAGGCGCGGTCGCTTACAAAGCATGGCTTCCGCAATGGACGCGCCACCTCGCATCGCTTGCCCTCGTCGCAGTACTTGCGGCGGCACCGTTCGGGGTGGCTTCGGGAGCGGTGATCTTCGCGAGCTACAACCCATCGCTGAAAAGCGACTGCAAGCAACGCGGCGTCTCATGCACCTTTGGCGTACTCGGCGTGTCGGTCGGTGGTCGCTTCGACATGCATGCCGGAGCACAGATCGGCACCGGCCCTTTGAGCACCCAGGTCTTCCATGTGCCGGGACAGCCGGCCGCTCTCGCCAATTTCTTCCCAACCCAACAAGGCAGTATGGCTTCGGAGCTGCGCATCGATAAAAATCAGAACGTCACGCGCCAGAAGCAAGAGGAAATCAGGGGCGGCTCCGTAACTGCCCGCACGCCGCGCGTCGCCTACACCACAACGCCCAAGGATTTCGAGCGAACCATCCCGATCGCGACCAACACCGCCTTCCGCAACGGCATCAACCCCGCGACCGGCGACACGTCGACGGCCGAAGCGCGCGCCCGGGCGCAGTTCTTCCTTCTGCCGATCCTCAACAGCGCCCTCGTGGTCGCCGATCTGCGCGGAACGTTTTCCGAATACGTGCGCAACGCGGCGCCCGCCAAGCAGTCCACTGCCCCCGACGGCAAGGCCGGCACGCTCATCCGCGATCCGCTGGTTTGGGGCAACCTACCGGCCGAGACGAGCCTGAGCCATGTCTTCGGGCTGGACGCCGCCGATTTCCGGGTTCGCAATGACGACCACGGGGGTGTGGCATCGATGAGCATGCAGCTCGGCACCGATGCGTTCGGATCAAGCCCCGGCAATCTGGGCTTCGATGACGAGGGCAACCCGCTTTTGCTCCAACTCGACCTCGCCTTCCTCTCGAGCGGTGACGTGTTCCTGCGCTTCCAGAGCGACAACAGCTTCGGCCAGCGCTTCTTCGATCCCGAGAGCAACGACGCGCCGATCAGCGATGTCGGGCTGTTCATCGCCCAGCGCCTCGCCAGCGCGCTGGTGTTCGATGCCCTCACCAGCGCATGGACGTTATCGCGTAACGTCGCCCTGTTGGGGGAAGCATTCGATGTTCCTGCCAGTAGAAGTGACGTCGATGTCGACTACATCGTCGCGGTGCAGGTTTCGCCGGTGCCGGAACCGTCGACGCTCGTCCTGCTCGCTGCCGGACTTGGCGGTCTCCTCGCTCTTCGTCGGCGGCCAGCGATTCCCGGTCAGAATCCGTCTTGATTAGCGACATTCCTCAGCGGGCGCACGTGGTGATCATCGGTGTCGAGCACCAGCCGATCGTCACCCCGGGGAGTGCAAGCACGTGTACGCGGTCGGAGCGCTCCGCCGGTCTCACGTCAGGGCAATGCCACCTTCGTCTGCGAAAGCGCTGTCGCAGCGAGTTGTACGTGCGGCACAAGTCGCTCCCGGGCTTCGTCAACGGTCCAACGCGTGCTTGGGACGGAAATGATGACCGCGCCGAACGGCTGCCCGCGGTGGTCCGTGATCGCGGCGGCCACTGAGATGTCGCCCATCACGACCTGGTTCTGCACAACCGCGTAACCCTGCTTCGCCGCTTCATCGATACGCTTCAGCAGCACTTTCGGATCCGTTTCGGTCTTTGGAGTCATGGGCTTCAGAGGAGTCGCGCGCAAAATGTCCAAGCGCTGCTCCACGTCAAGCTTCGACAATATTGCGCGGCCCGATGCGGTGTAGACGGCCGGCAAGCGCGAGCCGACGGCGAAGTCGAGGTTCAGGACATGCCGCCCCGGAAAGCGCGCAAGGAACACGATCTCGTGCCCATCGAGTTCCTGCAGGTTCGAAGTCTCGCCAAGTGTGTACGCGATATCCAGCAAGTATGGGGTCGCGCGCTCGATAAGTTCGCGAGAGCGCAGGTAGTTGTGCGACAGGCGCAGCACCCGCGAGGCCAGACCATATAGCGGCGAATCGGGCAGGCGCCGGATGTATCCGATCTGCTCCAACGTGTACACGAGGCGCTGCGTCGCGCTGCGATCCAGTTCTGCGGCGCGCGCTATCTCGGCCAGCGACATCACACGGTGCGTGTCGCGGAAAGCCTCCAGCACCATGAACGCCTTTCCGACCGACCCGACGAACAGCGACGAGCGATCCGGGTACCGGGTGCGGCGCGGCGTTGCGACGCGTGCCTTAGATGCCATTGTCGGGTGCCTTCGTCCTAAAGCGCACGCAGGCGCGCACGATGATCTTCACAGAGCGACGTCGCATCGAGCCTTCGCGCGGACGTGACGCCGAGCAGCCGCAGCGTCGTCTCGAATTCGCTGCGCAGGATGTTCAGCACTTCGGCCGCGCCTCGGCCGCCGCGCGCGGCGAGCCCGTAAAGCGGAGCCCGACCCAGCAGTACCGCCTTTGCGCCAAGCGCGAGCGCCTTCGCGATGTCACTGCCACGGCGTACGCCGCCGTCGATCAATAGGTGCATGCGCTCGCCGGCAATGTCGGTAATCTCGGGCAGCCGCTCGAGCGAGCTGGGCGCGCTCTCGAGCTGGCGCCCGCCATGATTGCTGACCACGATGCCATCTGCGCCGTGTTCGAGCGCCTTGCGCGCATCGGCCGCATCGAGGATGCCCTTGACGATCACCGGCCCGTTCCAGTGCCGGCGCACCCACTCCAGGTCATTCCAGGTCAAGGAGGTATCCATCTGCCGGCTCATCGCGGCGGCCTGCTGTTGCAGGTCATCGGGCAGGCCGGAGCTGCGCGCGAGGTTCACTAGCTGCGGCGATCCGCCCTGGCGCAGCATGCGAAGGCACCAGCGCGGATGCGCGACGAGATCGGCCACGAGCCGCGGAGTCCACGGCACCGGCATGCGAAATCCGTTGCGCACGTCGTGGTCGCGACTGCCGTGCACCATCGTGTCCACGGTGAGCATGAGCGCGTGGAAATCCGCGGCGCGAGCGCGGGCCATCATATCTTCGGCGACACGGCGATCGCGCTGTACATACAGCTGTAGCCACATTTCGCCGTTGCTTGCAGCGCGCACATCCTCTATCAGCGACGTCGACGCGGTCGACAGGATGAAGGGCACGCCGGCATCGTGCGCGGCGCGCGCAAGCTCCTCTTCGGCGCGCGGCCAGTACAGGCCATTGAGGCCAGTCGGCCCGACGAGCACCGGCATAGCCTGCGCTCGGCCAAAAAGGTCGATGCCCGGATCCACGTCGCGGACGTCCTGCAATGCGCGTGGACGGAACAGCACCGCCTGCCACGCGGCGAGATTGCGCGCAAGCGTTCGGCCGTCCTCCGCGCCGCCTTCAAGGTAGTCGAAGGCAAAGCGCGACAGGCGCCGGCGCGCAAGTTCGCGATAGTCCTTGACGGCGGGAAGCATGCCCTTTTCGATCAATTGCGCGCCAGCGCGGCTTCTGCGCGCAAACACTCGCCCAGTTCGGCGCGCAGCTTCTGCTTCAACTCGTCGGCGCAAGGCACGAGCGGTGCGAGGAGCCGCGGCGCATTGACGCCGATTAGGTCCCACACCGACTTCAGCGGTCCTGGGTTCGTCTCGGCAAACGCGAGGTCGAGCAGCGGGATCAGTCGGCGATGCGCGGCGTTGGCGTCGGCAACGCGACTGTCGCGGCACAACTCATAGATCGCGTGCCACGAACGCGGCAAGACACTGGCCGTGACGACGATGCCGCCCTTCGCGCCGGCAGCCATCTGCACCGGAAACAACGAGTCCTCCCCACTGAGGACAGCGAAGCTCTCGTCGACGCCTGCCACCACCTTGAGAAAGTGGTACATGTCGGTGTTGCATGCCTTCATGCCAATGATGTTTTCGTGGCGTGACAGTTCGTGCAGCACGTCTGGCGCAATCGCGATGCGCGTTCGGTACGGAATCTCGTAGATCAGAACCGGCACCGGCGACTCCTCGGCGTAGCGCATGAAGTAGTCGCGGATGCCTTGCTGAGTGGGCGTGGTGTAGTAAGGCGTGACCACCATCACCGCAGCGGCTCCGGCTGCGGCGAAATCCTTGCCCGCCGCCAGCGCGTCGTGGAATCCCGGATCGAGCACGCCGGGGATCACGGGCACGCGGCCCCTTGCCTCCTCGGCACACAACGCGGTCATGCGCACGCGTTCAGCGCGCGGCAGCGCGCCGTATTCACCGGTACCGCCGATCGGCACGATGCCGGCGATGCCACGCGGCACAAGGTACTGCAGCAATACGCGTGCGGCGCCTGCGTCGATCGTGTCATCGGCGCGCACGGGAGTGGGGATCGCCGGGAATATCCCGCGCAGTTTCGCAGCTGTGAGTCGCTCGGTCATGTTCTTTAGGATGGTTGATGCGTTCAACGCGCGGCGGTACGCCGTCGCAGCCATTCGGCCAGGGAGATCAGCGCGGCCACGAACACGAACAGGCACGTGGACACGGCGGCGATCACAGGGGAAATCTGCAGCGTGACCTCGTCCCAGAACTGCTTAGGCAGCGTGGACGTGATACCACCGGAGGCGAACAGCGCAATGGTCAGTTCGTCGAACGACGTGGCGAAAGCGAAGAGAAACGACGACAGCAGTCCGGTGCCGAGGATCGGGAAGGTGACATGCCGAAGTGTCTGCCACGGCGTCGCACCCAGGCTCTGCGCGGCGAGATCCAGCCGCGTGTCGTAGTTGCGCAGCACCGCCATCATCGTCATCACGACGTACGGAGTCGCGATCACCGTATGTCCGATGGCAAGCCCGACTGACGTGCCGACCAAACCGACCTTCGCGAAGAAATAAAACATGCCGACGGCGATGATCATGCGCGGCACGATGATTGGCGACAGCACGAACGCGAGCATCAGCGACTTGCCACGCATCTGCCCGCGCACGAGCAGGAAGGCGGCCGGTGTGCCGATCAGCATGGCGCACACCGCAGCTCCGAGGCCGATGCCGAGAGACCGCAGGGCGGCGGACATCCACAGCGGCGAGTCGACGAGGTTCTGATAGTGCTGCAACGTAAATCCGGACGGCGGCCAATTGAGTCCCGACTTGCCGAAAGACAACGGAATCATGAGCAGGGCCGGCACACTCAGGAAGAACAGCACGATGAGGGCGACCGTGCGCAGGGGCACAGAGGTGCCGGCATCACGGAAGGCGCGCCGGCGCGGGAACAATCCAATCAAGCGATCGCTGATCGCACCTAACGCAGTCAGGACGGCGTCGCCGACGCGTTGCATCGTTCCCTTGGTCGCGGAGTGGCGACGGTCGCGCGCCGATTCCCCGGTCATCGTCGACAGTCCGAGCAGCCTGTCGTACAGCGCGAACACGGCAAGCACCACCACGAGCATCAACACCGAGATTGATCCCGCGAAGCCCCAGTTCAGCATCTGCAGCACCTGCTCGATGATCAGCTGCGTGATCATGGTTTCTTTGCGGCCACCGAGAAGTTGCGGAACGATGAAGAAGCCGAGTGCGGTAACAAAAACCATGATTGCGCCGGCGGCCACGCCAGCCATCGACAGAGGGAAGTAAACGCGCCAGAACGCCGTGCCCGGCCGCGCACCAAGTGTCAGAGCGGCGCGCGGCAGGTTGCGGTCGATGTTCTCCATCACCGAAAGCATCGTAAGGACTGCGAGCGGCATCAGCGCGTGCACCATGCCCACAAGCACCGCACTCAGGCTGTACAGCAGGTTGGTGGGCGTGTCCTGCAATCCCAGCGCCGTGAGCAACTGGTTGACCACGCCGTTGCGGCCCAGCATTACGACCCAGGCGAAGGCGCGCACGAGAAAGCTGGTCCAGAAAGACAGGAGCACCCAGAAGATCCAGCGCGCCTTGCGGTCCTTTTGCAGCGAGGAGATCAAATAGGCGACCGGATAGCCCGCAACTGCCGACAGCACGGTGGTCAACAGGGAAATCTTCAGCGTGATCAGCATCACGTCGACGTAGACCGAGGAGGCGAAGAGCTGCCGGTACTTGGCTAGCGTGATCGCACCGTCGCTCACGACCGACAGGAGCAACAGCTGCCCGACCGGATAGACCAGCAGCACGAGGAACACCAACACGAGCGGTGCGCCCATCAGCGCGGGGCGCAGCCAAGCGGACCGTCGCCCTCGCGCGGTCTGCACAGCGCCGGCCGCGCCTTCAGCGACCGCTCTCGTCGCAGGAACGCTCATGCGTGATCCGGCAGGGCAACCGCGTCGTTGCGGTGCCAGTGCAGCGTGACGGCATCGCCGATCGCATGCGGCGCGTCGCCTGCCGAGGTCGGGTAACACAGCACGAGCGGCTCGCTGCCCACGGCCGACTCGACATACAGCTTGGTGAGGCTGCCGGTGATCATGCTGTCCAGCACCTTGCCGCGCAGCGCGTTAACGTCGCCCGACTCGGATCGCACCGTGATGTTTTGCGGGCGCACCATCACGCGCACCTTGCTGCCGGCGTCGAGCGGCCCATGCACAGTCGCGTGCGCGCGGCCGCCGTCCCTGGCGAGTCGAACTTCAGCTTCGGCACCTTCGACACGTTCCAGCGTGCCTTCGAGCAGGTTGGATTCACCGAGGAAGTCGGCGACGAACAGCGTGCGCGGGCGAAAGTACAGCTCCGACGGCGTGCCGAGCTGCTCAATCCTGCCGCCGTTCATCAGGCAGATGCGATCCGACATCGTCATCGCCTCTTCCTGGTCGTGCGTCACGTAGACGATGGTCGTGCCCAGCTCACGGTGGATGCGCTTGATCTCCAGCTGCATCTGGTCGCGCAACTTCTTGTCGAGCGCGCCGAGGGGCTCATCCATCAGCACGATCGAAGGCTTGTAGACGAGGCACCGAGCGAGCGCGATTCGTTGCTGCTGGCCGCCGGAGAGCTCTTTCGGGTAGCGCTGCGCCAAATGCGGCAGGCGCACCAGCTCGAGCGCCTCCATCGCACGCTTCTTCGCAGTTGCCGCATCGATCTTGCGCATCTTGAGCGGAAACTCGATGTTCTCCGCCGCGGTCATGTGCGGGAACAGCGCGTAATTCTGGAACACCATGCCGATGTCGCGCTCGTACGGCGCGCCGTAGGTCACGTCGTGGCCGTTGATCCAGAGCTGCCCGCCGTCGGGCGTCGCCAGTCCCGCGATCAGGCTGAGCAAGGTGGTCTTGCCCGAGCCCGACGGGCCCAGCAGCGTGAGGAATTCGCCTTGCGCCACTTCCAGCTCGGTGGGCGCAAGCGCCACAAAATCGCCATACCGCTTGGAAAGGCCCGAGATCTTGAGGCTGGACGCAGGCATGGCGATTCCCCTTTTCGCTTATTTCAGGACCCAGCTGTT
>DATEZE010000313.1:0-3240 GCA_035255845.1 Burkholderiaceae bacterium
TGCACCGGGTATGACGCGGTCAGCCTGCAGCCAAACTCCGGCGCGCAGGGCGAATACGCCGGCCTGCTCGCGATCCGCGCCTATCACCGTTCACGCGGCGAAGGCCATCGCAATGTCTGCCTAATTCCGGAAAGCGCACACGGCACGAACCCAGCCTCGGCCCAGCTCTGCGGCATGGAGGTCGTTGTGGTACGCACCGACCGCAGCGGCAACGTCGACGTCGCCGATCTCGAGGCGAAGGCGCAGCAGCATGCGGCCAACCTCGCAGCGCTGATGGTGACTTATCCGTCGACGCACGGCGTCTTCGAGGAGTCGATCGCCGAGATCTGCCGCATCGTCCACTCGCATGGCGGGCAGGTGTACACCGACGGCGCGAACCTCAATGCGCTGGTCGGTGTGGCCAAGCCGGGCAAGTACGGTTCCGACGTTTCGCACCTGAACCTGCACAAGACGTTCTGCATTCCGCACGGCGGCGGCGGTCCGGGTGTCGGCCCGGTCGCGGTGAAGTCGCACCTGGCACCGTTCCTGCCGGGCACGCTGGGCAGCGAGAGCAAGGTCGGCATGGTGAGCGCCGCCAATTTCGGCAGCGCCGGCATCCTGCCGATCTCGTGGATGTACATCACGATGATGGGCGGTGCCGGACTGCGCAAGGCCACGCAGGTCGCACTGCTGAATGCGAACTACATCGCCAAGCGTCTGGCGCCGCACTTCCCGACGCTGTACTCGGGCCGCAACGGCTTCGTCGCGCACGAGTGCATCCTCGATCTCAGGCCACTGAAGGATGCGAGCGGAGTCAGCGCGGAGGACGTCGCCAAGCGGCTGATGGACTATGGTTTCCACGCGCCGACGCTCTCTTTCCCGGTGCCCGGGACGCTGATGGTCGAGCCGACCGAGAGCGAGCCGAAGGTCGAGCTCGACCGCTTCATCGAGGCGATGGTCGCGATCCGCGCGGAGATCCGCGGGGTCGAGGAGGGCAGGGTCGACCGCGACGACAACCCGCTGAAGAATGCCCCACACACCGCGGCGATGGTGACGGCGGAAAACTGGGCACACGACTATTCGCGCGAGCGAGCCGCCTTCCCGCTCGCGTCGCTCAAGCGCCAGAAATACTGGCCGCCGGTGGGACGCGTGGACAACGCCTATGGCGATCGCAACATCATGTGCTCGTGCGTCCCGATGTCAGCCTATGCCGAGGGCACGGCCGAGTCCGTCGCGAGCATGACCGCGAAATAGACTCTCACCCGCGCTGCAAGCGAAGACGGCCGCATCCGCGGCCGTCCTCGTTTGGATGGATCAGAAGCCGCTGACGTTCAATCGCCCGCCACTGATCGTGATCCCGTTGAGCGACGATGTCGGTACGACGCTGTTCAGAATTGCCTGTTTTATCGTCGCTGCCGTCGATCCGGGATGGCGCGCGGCGTACTGAGCCGCGGCGCCGGTCACGTGCGGCGTGGCCATCGACGTGCCGCTGTACGAGGCGTAGCCGGAGACGACCAAGCCCCTTGATTTCACTGGGACCGTCGACCAGATCGCGACGCCGGGTGCGCCGAGGTGCACGGTGTTCTTCCCGTAGTTCGAGAAGCTCGCTTTTGTGCCATTCGACGCGATAGCGGCGACCGCGATGATGTTGGGGCTGTTGTAGCTCGCCGGATAGCTGGGCGTCGTGTCGAGGTTGTCGCCGACGCCATCCGTGCCACCGTTGCCCGCGGCGACGATGAACAGGATATCGGCCTGATTGGCGCGCTGAATGGCGTCGAGCAGCGCCTGCGAAAAACCGCCGCCGCCCCACGAATTGTTGGTCGCGACGAGGTTGAGCGTGTGGCGCGTCTTCAAGTCGGTGATGTAGTCGACCGCCCGGATGGCGTTGGCGGTTGTGCCGCCGTGGCTGCCGAGGAACTTCGCACTGATCAGGTTCACCTTCCAGCAGACCCCGGCTACGCCTCTGCCGTTGCCGCCATTGCCGCCGATCGTGCCCGCGACGTGAGTGCCATGATCGTCACTGACGCCGTCGAACACGGTGTTGTTGTTGCCGTCGAAGTCCCAGCCGTAAACGTCGTCGACGTAACCATTGCCGTCGTCGTCGGTGGCGTTGCCATCGATCTCGCGCGGATTGCGTCCGGCGCTGAGCGCTAAGTCGTCGTGCGTGTACATGTAGCCTTCGTCGATGATGCCGACCCAGACACCACTGCAATCGCCGCCAGTCTGCGTTGTGGCCCAGGCCTCACCCGCCTGCGAGCCGTACGGATTCGCCGGACTGGTCGCATCGCCATACATGCCCCAGAGCGAGCCGTTGGTGTAGTAGGTGTCGTTCGAAACGGCCTGATGCCTATACACCCAGTTCGGCTCGGCGAATTCGACCGTGGCGTCGTTCTGTAATCCGCGCATCGCCGCCGCCACACTGAGCCCGAGCGGCAAGCGGACCAGATGCAGATCGCCCTTGCCGTCGCTGCGCTGATGCGTCATCACGATGTCGTCGACCATCGCCGCGTTGATGCGCCCCAGCGCTGCGGCCTTGTCCACATCGGCGACGCCGCGGCGAAACTGGACCAGCATCTGCCCCGCAACATGCTCACGCGCCGGATTGCGCAGCGACTGTTCGACCAGATCCGGTCGGCCCTGTGCCAGCGCGATGGATGCGCCGAGCGCGAAGACCAGTGCGCTCAGGCCCTTCATGAGATATCGCTGCATCGGTATTTCCCTCGGAGTCGCTGAAGTGACGACGACGAAGGAAATCTTGCCCGTCCCCGCATCGGGAGGGAACGATGCGCATGGGGTTAATAGCTAGTCCTTGCGGTTGTCACGTCCCTGTCGGTTCAACCATTTGTCTGATGAGCGTCCGACGAGCGGCCATTCTTCGTGCGAACGTGCGGGCTCGCGCGGGGGCTAGTGCGACATTCTCACCGCGTGTTGGCGGCGAGCGCGCTTGGCACGGACTTGGCGGCGTACGCCTGCGCACGGTCGTTGTCCGCAAGCGAGGCGACGGCGGCGAACAGCGAAATCGTTGTTACGACGGCGGCGATGGCGGCGATGCTCTTCGTGATGCGTGCGTTCATGGTGTCCTCGCTCGGCAGGGCGGCTGTGCCGCCGGTTCGTCAGGAGAGAAGTCTTGGCTCCCGGCCGGAGCAGCGAATCGCTGTCTCTTGCTAGTAAGGACGCCGCCCGGACACCAAATCGGACACCGGCGTGAAAATTTACGAAATCGGCTTGGCGGCAAGTGCCCGATGCGACGGAAGCGGGGAT
>DATEZE010000314.1:0-9242 GCA_035255845.1 Burkholderiaceae bacterium
GCCCGCCGAGACCGGATTCGAGTGTCCATAGCAGCCCGGCCAGTCAGGACAGCCGAGCCCCGAGTCGGTCAGCCGAGTAAAGCTGCCAACCATGATCAGGTCGAGCGTCAGAAAAGCCGTCACCCAGGCCAGCTTGCGGAACTTGGCCGGATCGTGCGAGAAAAACACGTAGGCGAGCGGCACCGCGGCGACCGCCACGCCCTTGAGCCCAAGCCAGCCGACAGCCGCCGCGTCCATCAGTTTTTGCGCTCGATGCGAACCCAGTGGCTCGACGCGGCCAACAGGCGCGCAATATCCTGCTTCACACGCTCAGGTTTTGGGTCACGCGGCCAACGCAGCATCAAGTTGCCCATCGGGTCAACAAGCCAGATCTGCCCCGCCAGCTCACCGGCGTCCGATGCGAGCAGGGTCCGCGCCGTCTCCGGCGATGCGCGCACCAACAGGGTCCCCTCGTAGTCGCGCTGCAACTGGCTCGCGACAGGCGCATCGTCGATGATCAGCCAGACGCGCTCGAGGCGGTCTCGGTCCTTGCCGGTCATCAACCGCTGCTGCCGCATCTGCAGCAGCGCGGTCTGGCACTGCGGATCGCAGGCCGCGCCGGCCGCGGTCACCATGATCCACTGTCCGGCGAGCGCGGCGAAGGAAAACGGGTGACCGTCCACGGTTCCCAGGGCAACGGACGGCAGCGGGCGCGGCTCCAGCAGTTCGCCGTAATTCGTGCGCCCGCTCGGCGGCATCACATAGAACGCGAAGTACGAGGCGATCACCGGCGCGGCACACACAAGCAACACCACGTACAAGACACGGTAGCGCCGCCAGTGTCCGGACGGTCGCGCGCCGATCGCCGACATCATCCGCCACCCTTTCGCAGCAACGCTCGGCCGCCGAAGAACGCTGTCAGGCCCGCGCTCAGCGTGGCCAGTCCGTACCACTGGAGCGCGTAGCCCCAATGCTTTTCCACGCCGGTCGCCGGCGGTGTCCAGACACGGCGCAGGCCGTCTCCGCTCGCTGTTGTCTGCTGCACGACGAAGCGCGCGAGCCGCATCCCGGTCGCGCGCTCTACGTCTTCGAACTCCACGTTGGGCCAGATGGCCGGCGGCGGCGCGAGCGGCGTTGCTGCGAGTTCCAGCAAGCGTGGGACGCGCGGCACCGCGAGCCCTTCGACCTGCACCGCGCCGCGCGGTGTTGCGAGCGACGGCAGGCGTGCCGGATCCGCAGGGTCGCGCGCCAGCCAGCCGCGGTTGATCAGTACCGCGGTCCCGCTCGCCAGTCGCAGCGGCGTCACGACCTGGAATCCGGCGATGCCTTCGAGTGCGCGGTTGTCGACGAAGACCGTTGCGCGCGGCTCGAATTCGCCGCGTAACGCCACCCGCAGCGGCAGTTGCCCGACCGCGGCTTCAAGCTCCGAATCGGTCTTCAAACTGACCGGGTTTGCATTGCCGGCTCGCTCCCACTGGATCTGCAGCGCTTCCTTCTCATGGCCGCGGCGGGTCTGCCAATTGCCGAGCAGGACTGCGACGGCCGTGAGTGCGATGCCGGCCGCGATCGCTAGCCGGAATCGGCGGGCGGAATCGCGGGTCACTCCGCACTCCGATGGGATAATGGCGCGGCTGCCGATGTGTCGGACATGCGCATCATCATCATCTTCGCCTTCATCGGCATCATCATCTCGCTCGGATCTGCGCTCGTCTTCCTGGTGCGGGACCGCGGCGGCAGCAGCCGGACGGTCCATGCGCTGACGGTGCGGGTCGGTCTTTCGATCGCGCTGTTTCTGTTCATCCTGTTCAGCTACTGGATGGGCTGGATCGAACCGCGTTCCTACTAGGTCGGCCGTGCAGAAATAGCTGCGGCGCCCGCAGGCGCCGCCGTCGCCCAACGGTCCGCTGCTACAGCCAGTACACCACGATGTAGAGCCCGATCCACACGACATCGACGAAGTGCCAATACCAGGCTGCGCCTTCGAACGCGAAGTGCTGTTCGGGCTTGAAGTGCCCCTTGATCAGCCGCAGCAGCACGACGCTCAGCATGACCGCGCCGACAAAGACGTGGAAACCGTGGAAGCCGGTCAGCATGAAGAACGTCGAGCCGAAGATGCCGGACGACAGCCGCAGGTTCAGCTCCGAATACGCGTGGCCGTACTCCGAGATCTGCACGCCGAGGAAGGTGACACCGAGCAGCACCGTCAACGCCAGCCAGACGATCGCGGTCTTGCGATGGTTCGACCGCAGCGCATGATGCGAGACTGTCAGAGTTACACCGGACGTGAGCAGCAATGCGGTGTTGATGGTCGGCAGCCAGAACGGCCCGATCTTGGTGAAGCTATCGACGATGCCGGCGGGCCCGTTGTGCGGCCATGCCGGGCTGAAGTCCGGCCACAACAGCTTGTGGTCAAAATCCCCGAGCATCG
This sequence comes from Burkholderiaceae bacterium, assembly GCA_035255845.1. GTDB lineage: Bacteria > Pseudomonadota > Gammaproteobacteria > Burkholderiales > Burkholderiaceae_F > JALORV01. The sequence continues at coordinate 2,408 of DATEZE010000314.1, forward strand.
GCGCCGTGATGATCCGCGCATAGAACAGCGCGCCGAAAAACGACGCGAAGAACATCACCTCGGAAAAGATGAACCAGCCCATGCCCCATCGGAATGAGGCGTCGACCTTGCGGTTGTAGCTGCCGTGTTCGGATTCGCTCGAGACCACCGAGAACCAGCCGAACATCATGTAAAACAGCGTCGCCAGTCCGATCGCGAGCGGGACGAAGCCCAGGCTGCTGTGATTGACGACGAGCCCCGCGCCGACGCCGACGAAGGCCATCGCGATCATGCCGACCATCGGCCAGCGCGACGGCGACGGCACGTAGTAGTCCGGCGCTGTCGCCCCGTGAGTATTGGCCATTTCCCGATCTCTCCTGTCTCAGCTCACCACGATCCTGACCACCAGCAGCAGCACGAGCACGAAGACCACCGCCGCGATGACGCCGGCAATGATGACGTGGATCGGATTCAGCTGCTGCGCATCCTGCTCATATCCCGACTGCTTGCGCACCCCCAGGAACGACCATGCAACCGCCCGCATCGTCTGCAGGAAACCCGCACGGCGGGCTGGCTGCACTGCACGCTCAGGCCGCGCATCGCCCTCGTCGTTATCGTCGCGGCCCGCCGTCATCCGTCAGCCGTTCGGCGCGGGCCGCGGCACCGGATCGGCAACTGCGCCTGCGACTTCGAAGAACGTGTACGACAGCGTGATCGTGTGCACATCGGCCGGCAATGCCGGATCGATGAAGAACACGACCGGAAACTCCCGCATCTCGCCCGCCGCCAGCGTCTGCTGCGTAAAGCAGAAGCACTCGAGTTTGCGAAAGTACTGCGCCGATTGCTGCGGCGCGTAGCTCGGGATCGCCTGACCGGCCACGCGACGGTCCTGCAGGTTGACCAGATCGTAAGTCACCTGCACCAGTTCGCCCGGGTGGACCTGCAGGTGACGTACATGAGGCCGCAGACTCCATGCGCCCCTGGTGTTTGCATCGAACTCGACAGTCACCGTGCGGGATAAATCGACTTGCGTGCTGCGCGCCGTGCTGGCATCGGCATCGCGCAGCGTCACGACATTGATGCCGGTGACCTCGCAGATCTTTCGGTACAACGGCACCAGCGCCCAGCCAAAGCCGAACATCAGTATCGAAACGATGACGAGCTTGCGCAGGATCGAGCGATTACTGGTGGCTACCGCTCCCGCAGGTGTCATATCGTCGTCGATCATCGCCGCCGTAGCTTAGCCGCCAAGAAACCAGCGCTGTGCAACGACGCCAATGAAGAAAACGAGCGCGATGGATCCCAGGATCAGCGCGGTTAGGCGCTTCCGCTGGTTCCGTTCGGCCTCGGAGTGCATCGCGACTGCCATTCTTACTTGACGACCGGCGGATGCTCGAAAGTGTGGAAGGGTGCCGGCGACGGCACGGTCCATTCGAGCCCGCCGTCTTCCGCGCCCCACGGGTTGGCGGCAGCTTTCGGGCCGCCCCTGATGCACTTGACGATGGCGTACAGGAACAGCAGTTGCGTCAGTCCGAATCCGAAGGCGCCGATCGACGCGACAAGGTTGAAATCGGCGAACTGCAGCGGATAGTCCGCATAGCGGCGCGGCATCCCGGCGAGCCCGAGGAAGTGCATCGGAAAGAACGTGACGTTGAAGAAGATCATTGACAGCCAGAAGTGCCACTTGCCGATCGTCTCGTCGTACATGTGGCCGGTCCATTTTGGCAGCCAGTAATAAGTGCCCGCGAACAGCGCAAACAGCGATCCAGCCACCAGCACGTAGTGGAAGTGCGCAACGACGTAATAGCTGTCCTGCAGCTGAATGTCGATCGGCGCCATCGCGAGGATCAGGCCGGTGAATCCGCCCATCGTGAACACGAAGAGGAATCCCACGGCGAACAACATCGGCGTCTCGAAGGTCATCGAGCCCTTGTACATCGTGGCGACCCAGTTGAAGACCTTCACCCCGGTTGGGATCGCGATCAGCATCGTCGCGTACATGAAGAAGAGCTGGCCCGTGAGCGGCATCCCAGTGGTGAACATGTGATGCGCCCAGACAATGAAGCTGAGGATCGCGATCGAGGCGGTCGCGTAGACCATCGACGCATAGCCGAAGAGCGGCTTGCGCGCGAACACCGGAATGATCTGGCTGACGATGCCAAAGGCGGGCAGGATCATGATGTACACCTCCGGGTGCCCGAAGAACCAGAAGATGTGCTGGTACATCACCGGGTCACCACCGCCGGCCGCGTTGAAGAATGAGGTGCCGAAGTGCCGGTCGGTCAGCGTCATCGTGATCGCACCCGCCAGCACCGGCATCACCGCGATCAGCAAGTACGCCGTGATGAGCCACGTCCAGACGAACATCGGCATCCGCATCAGCGTCATGCCTGGCGCGCGCATGTTCAGGATCGTCGTGATGATGTTGATCGAGCCCATGATCGACGACGCGCCGAGGATGTGCAGCGCGAAGATCGCGAGGTCCATGCCCGGACCCATCTGCACCGTCAGCGGCGCATAGAGCGTCCAGCCGGCGGCGGTCGCGCCGCCCGGTACGAAGAACGAAGTGACGATCAGCAGCGCCGCAGGCGGCAGCAGCCAGAAACTGAAGTTGTTCATCCGCGCGAACGCCATGTCCGGCGCGCCGATCTGCAGCGGAATCATCCAGTTCGCGAAACCGACGAACGCCGGCATGATCGCGCCGAACACCATGATGACGCCGTGCATCGTCGTCAGCTGGTTGAAGAACTCCGGCTTCCAGAACTGCAGGCCCGGCTGGAACAGTTCCAACCGGATGCCGAGTGCCAGCAGACCGCCCATGAGGAACATCGTCGCGCTGAACCACAGGTACATCGTGCCGATGTCCTTGTGGTTGGTCGCGAACAGCCACCGCCGCCACCCATGAGGATGATCGTGGGCATGATCGGCGTGGCCGGCCGTCGGGGAGTGAACGACTGCGCTCATTGCGGCTCCTGATCGATTCTTGACCGCGGGGCGTCTACTTGCGCGCCGCCTTGAACTCCGCCGGCTGGACGTCGCCAGCGCTATTGCCCCACGAATTCTTCGTATAGGTCGCAACGGCGGCGAGTTCCACGTCCGACAGCCCCTTCCACGAGGGCATCGCGTTACGGCCGCTCAGCAGCAGCGCGACCTGTTCGGGGGTGTTGCTGACGACCTTGCTGCCGGCCAGCGCGGGGAACGAGCCCGGCACGCCCTGACCGGTCGGCTGGTGGCAGACCTGACAGTTGGCCTGATAGACCTTGGCGCCGCGTGCCATCAGGTCGGCGTGCGTCCAGGTCTTGCTTGGATCGTCGGCAAGCGCGGCCATCTGCGTGCGCTTTTCTGCAACCCACTTCGCGTAATCCTCGGCGGAGATCACGTTGACGACGATGGGCATGAACGCGTGGTCCTTGCCACACAGTTCCGCACACTGCCCGCGGAAGGTGCCGGTCTTGTCGGCCCGGAACCAGATATCGCGGGCGAATCCCGGGATCGCGTCCTGCTTGACTGCAAAAGCAGGAACCCACCACGCATGAATCACGTCGCTTGCCGTCAGGATGATGCGGACCTTCTTGTTGACGGGGACCACGAGCGGGTTGTCGACCTCGAGCAGGTAAGTCGGACTCTTCGGCTCGCGGTTCTCGATCTGCGCAATGGGCGTGGCCAACTGCGACAGGAAGGAAATCCCCTCGCCCTCGCCACGCAGGTAGTCGTAGCCCCATTTCCACTGATAGCCGGTGACCTTGATCGTGACATCGGCGTTGCTCGTGTCTTTCATCGCGACGACGGTGCGCGTCGCCGGCAGGGCCATCACGAGGATGATGATGAATGGGATGACGGTCCAGATGATCTCGACAGTGGTGCTTTCGTGCCAGTTGGCAGCGACCGCCCCCTTCGACTTCCGGTGCTTCCAGATCGAATAGAACATGACGGCGAACACGGCGATGAAAATGACCGTGCAGATCAGCAACATCATGTTGTGCAGGCTATAGATCTCGTTAGCGACGCGCGTCATCGGCGGCGCCAAGTTGTAGCGACTCTGCACGGCGAGGGCGATGCCGCCGACCCCGGACAGCAGCGTCGCGAGCACTGTGCGCACGACCGTGAATCGAGAGAAACCTGTCATGACCGTTACCTGTCCGCTAAAACGGATTCGAATGCCTCACCGCCGGTCCGCCCGGCCGCCGCGAACACGTCCCTGATCTCGTAGCCAGCTCAGCGCGCCCGCTGCCCGAGGCCTTGCGCCGCAATTCCGAAGGCGTATCCAACGACCCATGAGCGAAACAAAGACCAGCACAAGCTGCCTCGGGCTGGTCTAACGGTTCCGCTTGATCAACCAGATCGATGGAGCGGCAACGCGCTGCAAATTCGCGTCGACCGGGTCGCGCAAGACTGCCGGATTATAGGCAAACCACGATGTCGGAGCGGTTGGCGGCGCTCCGGGGCGAGCAATCCTCGGGACGCCCTATTTAGCCGGGATGCGCAGGTTTTGCCCCGGGTAGATCTTGTCCGGATGAGACAGCATTGGCTTGTTCGCCTCGAAGATCTTCATGTAGTCGTTGGCGTTGCCATAGAACTCCTTGGCGATCTTCGACAGCGTGTCGCCTTTGATTACCGTGTAGAACTTGGCGGCCGGCTGCGAAAGATCGACGGTCATGTTGTCCTCGACACCGCCGACACCATGCACATTGCCCGCCGCGAGGATTGCCTTTTCCTTGGTCTCCTGGTCCTTGGCCACCCCGTAAACCTTCGCGACGTCAGTGGCACCATCGAAGGTCACCGTCAGCGCCGTGATCGTCAGGCCGAGCGTGTTGATGTGGTTCTCGATCGCGGTTGCCGCTTCGCGATTGGCCGCGTCGAGCGCGGCCGAATCCGCCTTGGCGGGCGCCGCGTAAGTCTCCTGGACCTTCTTGCCGAACAGCTTTTCCCCTGCTTCCTTCATGAACGAGATCAGGCTCATCTTTCCTCCGGTGGGTTTGCCGCGCCGCCGAAGGAAGGCCGGAGCGGCAGGTGATCGGCACTTGCTGGCCGCGTTACTTCCTTTCGTGCGAGACACGCTCGTGCAGCCGCTCGAGGCTCACGGTATTGACGCGCAAATCGCGTGCCGGGGGTTTCCATGCGTGACCGTACGCAATCTCAAAGGTCAGCGGAATTCGGCCCTCGGTATTGCGCTGGGCGTCCAGGGCTCGCAGCAAGCTCCTCGCCTGACGTCCTGAAGGCAACGCCGCCGGGCGATCATCACGCGGATTCCCTCCCAGTGCCCGCACCTCGGCCAGTACTGCGGCCGCGCTGGCGAAAGTCAGTGTCAGGCGTTCGACATCCATCACCGGCGTCGCAAAGCCGCTCGCCACCATCATGTCGCCGAAATCGTGCATGTCGACGAAAGGCATCGGCGAGGCGCGCGGCAAGGTCGCCGCCACCGCAGTCCGCAGTTCAACCAGAGTGTCGGGCCCGAAGCAGCTGAACATCAGCAGGCCGTCGACTCGCAACACGCGCTTCCACTCCGGGAGCACGAGATGAGGCGCCGGATGCCAGTGCAGCATCAGGTTCGAAAAGACGAGATCAACGCTGTCGTCCGCGACCGGAAGGCGCGCGCCGTCGGCCACGATCCAGCGCGGCACTTCGCGCCAGAGTCGCGCGAAGCCCAGCCCGCGGCGCTGCTCCGTTCGTCCCGCGCCCGCGAGCGACTCGGACAGTTCGATGCCGGTCCACGACGCATCCCTGTAGCGCCCCAGCAACCCTGTTCGGCAGCGTCCGAGGCCACACCCGACGTCGAGGATTCGTCGTGGCGCAAGGCGGATGTAGTCGAGCCGCTCCAGCATGCGACGCGCAGATTCCCGCAACAGCGCGTCGTGCGAGCCGAGCCGATCGCGTCGATGGTCGAACTGACGCGCGACCGTTTCGATCCGGGCCGGCAGCCGCGCCCGGACATTGGACAGCAGGCTGGATTCGGAAGACGAAAGCATGCTGGGCCAGTATAGGTGCGTCGCGTGACTGCATATCGCCGCAGTACGCGCTGCAGACCTGGAGGGGTGTGCCGTTGCCCAGTGCTGCGGCGACCGCCTGCCGCTAAGCTGCCTGCATGGTTTCCAAAGTAGTTAGCTCAGGCCGCTTATGGCGACGCTGCGTCGTATGCGCGATCGAGCCGGGCGCACCGATCTGCGCCGGATGCACGGCCGACTTCTTTTCGGCCGATGCGGCCCGGTGCAACGTTTGCGCAGAACGCATTGTCTCGGGCGTCCTCGTATGCGGGGCTTGCCTGGCGCATCCACCCCACTTCGATGGCACGACTGCACTTGCCGACTATCGGGCCCCAGTGGACGGCATGATCACGGCCCTGAAGTTCGGTGGCCGGATCGATCTCGCCGACTGTTTTGCGCGCTTGCTGGCGGCGCGCGATGCAGGTCACCGGTCCAACGACCTCGTCATCGCGGTGCCGCTGTCTTTCGAGCGCGAGAGCGAGCGGGGTTTCAACCAGTCGCGCGAGATCGCGCGCGTTTACGCACGCCTCGCCGATCTGCCACTGGGCGAGGACACACTGTGGCGTGTGCGGCACACCCCGCCGCAGCAGTCGCTGGCGCGCGATGCGCGCCAGCGCAACGTGCGTGGCGCGTTTGGCGTGAAAGCCAGCCTCGGCGGTCGTCGCGTGGTCGTCGTCGACGATGTGATGACGACCGGATCGACCCTCGACGAAATCGCGCGCGTGCTCAAGGCCGCGGGTGCTGCCCGCGTCGAGAATCTCGTAGTGGCCAGGACACCCTGACGGAATCGCAATGTTCAACGTGGTGCTGGTCGCGCCGGAAATTCCGCCGAATGCCGGCAACGTCATCCGTTTGTGCGCAAATAGCGGCTCGCG
>DATEZE010000315.1:0-8387 GCA_035255845.1 Burkholderiaceae bacterium
GCCGCGAGCCAGGCGTTCGTGCAGGCCTTCGTCAAGGAATATGGCCGGCTGCCGTCGATCTATGCCGCCCAGGCGTACGACACAGTAACGATGATGAATGCGGCCGTGCGCGACGTGAAGGGCGAGCTCGACAACAAGCTCGCGCTGCGCGCGGCGCTGAAGAAAGCAAACTTCAAGTCGGTGCGCGGCGAGTTCAAGTTCGGCAACAACCAGTATCCGATCCAGGACTACTACCTACGCACCGTCGGCAAGGACGGCCAGGGGCGGATCACCAATCGCACGCTGAACCGGGTGTTCACGAACTACCAGGACACCTACGCGACGCAGTGCAAGCTGCAGTAGCGACCATCCGCAGGTTTCTGCCCGCATTGCGGTTGCGGCTGATTGCGGCGCCGCTGCGCGCACTACGGCGGCGCGCGCCTCGACGATGACCGCAACGCTGCTCATTGAGCAACTGCTGAACGGCCTGCAGTTCGGCCTGATGCTGTTCCTGATCGCGGCCGGGCTGACGCTGGTGTTCGGCATCATGGACGTGCTCAACCTCGCGCATGGTTCGCTCTACATGATCGGCGCGTATCTGGCCGCGACCATCGCGCAGGCGAGCGGCTCGTTCTGGATCGCGCTGCCGGCGGCCGTCGTCGCCACCGGCCTGATCGGCCTGCTGCTCGAGATCATCCTGATGCGCCGACTTTATCGGCGCGATCACCTGGCACAGGTGCTCGCGACCTTCGCGGTGATCCTGATCGCCGACGACAGCGTCAGGCTGCTCTGGGGTCCAGCGCCGATCCTGCTGTCGGCGCCGGCGGCGCTGTCCGGTCCGGTGCAGATCCTGCCAGGCGTGCTCTATCCCGCTTATCGTCTGCTGATCATCGCGGTCGGCCTCGTGTTGGCGCTGGCGCTCTATCTTTTCATTGCGCACACGCGCACCGGCATGCTGGTGCGCGCCGGCAGCAGCAACAGCGACATGGCGCGCCTGATGGGAGCGCGGGTCGAGAGGCTATTCGCCATCATCTTCATGCTCGGGGCGATGTTATCGGCGGTCGCTGGCGCGCTGCTCGGCCCTCTGCTCGCGGTTGAAATCGGCATGGGCGAGAACATTCTGATTCTCGCGCTTGTCGTCATCGTGATCGGCGGCATCGGTTCGATCCGCGGCGCATTCGTCGGTGCAGTGCTCGTCGGCCTCGTCGATACGGCCGGGCGCGCGTTCCTGCCCGACGTGCTCAACACCTTCCTGGCCGGTGCAGTGGCGGCGCAGCTCGGCCCGGCGCTCGCCGCGATCGCGATCTACGTGCTGATGGCCGCCGTGCTGTTCCTGCGGCCACAGGGGCTCTTTCCGGCGCGAGCCTAGGCGATGAAGCTGCGCGCCGCGTTGCCCTGGCTGGTGCTGCTCGCGGCAGCCCTCCTGCCCTGGGCCGCCACGGCGATCGACCAGTCGTACTACATCGGCTTCGCGCGCCGCGTGATGATTTTTGCGCTGGCCGCGGCGAGCCTCAACTTCATCATGGGCTACGGCGGCATGGTGAGCCTTGGCCATGCCGCATTCTTCGGCATCGGCGCGTACACGGTTGGCATCGCGATGACGCACGGCGTTGCCAGCGCATGGATCGTCTGGCCACTGGCGATGGCCGCCGCGGCTTTTGCCGCGCTGGCGATCGGCTCGATCTCGCTGCGCACGCGCGGGGTCTACTTCATCATGATCACGCTGGCGTTTGCGCAGATGGTCTATTACCTCGCCGTCGGCCTGAAGACCTACGGCGGCGAGGACGGCTTGACCCTGATACAGCGTTCTCAAATCGGCTTCGGCATTGACACTGCTGACGAGGCAACGCTGTACTACATCGTGCTGGCTGCGCTGGCCGGCACGATGTTTCTGCTGAACCGGGCGGTGCAGGCGCGTTTCGGCCGCGCGCTGATCGGCATCCGTGAGAACGAAGCGCGCATGGAAGCGATCGGCTTCCCCACTTTCCGCTACCGCCTCGCCGGCTTTGTCATCGCCGCCGCGATCGCGGGGCTCGCCGGCGCGCTCTTCGCCAATCACAACGCCTTTGTCAGCCCGACGATCCTGCACTGGACCCAGTCGGCGACGCTGGTGGTAATGGTCCTGCTCGGCGGACTCGGCTACCGCTACGGCGGCGTCATCGGCGCAACCGTACTGCTGCTGCTCGAGGAGACGCTGGCGGCACTGACCGACACCTGGCACCTGCCGCTCGGCGCGTTCCTGCTTGCAGTGGTGTTCATCGCACCGCGTGGACTCGCCGCGGTGTTTTCGCGTCCGGCCCGATGAGCCTGCTGCAGGTCCGCGGGCTGACCAAGCGCTTCGGTGCCGTTGTTGCGACCGACGCACTCGACCTCGCGTTTGAGCGCGCCGAAGTCCACGCGATCATCGGCCCCAACGGAGCAGGCAAGACCACGTTGATCAACCAGCTCGCGGGCTCGCTGCGGCCCGACGCCGGGGCCATGCTGCTGCGCGGCCGAGACATCACTTCGTCTTCGGTGCACGACCGGGTACGTCACGGCATTGCGCGTTCGTTCCAGGCGACCAATCTGTTCATCACGATGAGCGCGCTCGACAACGTCGCGCTCGCAGTGCAGGCCGGCGCGGGCAGCAGCTTCCACTTCTGGCACGACGTGCATGCGGATTCAGGGCTATTCGAGCGCGCGCTTGCGCTGCTCGATCAGGTGGGCCTGCGCGAACGCGCCGAAGTCAGCGCCGGGGTAATGGCGCATGGCGAGCAACGTCGGCTCGAGGTGGCACTGGCGCTGGCCACTCGACCGCTGCTGCTGTTGCTCGACGAGCCAATGGCCGGCATGGGTCCGGAAGAATCGCTGCAGATGATCGAGCTCATCGATCGCCTGCGTGAGGACGCGACGATCGTGCTGGTCGAGCACGACATGGACGCGGTGTTCCGGCTCGCGGACCGGATTTCGGTGCTGGTGTACGGACGTCTGCTCGCCACCGGAACGGCCGAGGCGATCCGTTCGAACGCGGACGTGCGCCGCGCCTACCTCGGAGCGGCCGCGTGAATCTGCTCGAACTGCGAGCGATTGCGGCCGGCTACGGCCCGAGCCAGGTGCTGTTTGGCGTCGACCTCGACGTGCCGCAGGGCGCGATGGTCACGCTGCTCGGCCGCAATGGCATGGGCAAGACGACGACGCTGCGTTCGATCTTCGGCCTGATCGGATTGCGCGGCGGCGAGATCCGCTTTGCCGGGCGCCGCATCGACGGCATGGAAACCGATGCCATCGCGCGGCTCGGTCTCGCGATCGTTCCGGAAGGCCGGCAGGTGTTCCCGAATCTTTCTGTGGCCGAGCACCTCTCAGCGTTCGCGCGCCCCGCAGCGGACGGGGAGAAGACATTGGCCTGGACCGCAGCGCGCATTTTTGAACTGTTCCCGCAGTTGGCGGCGCGCCGTACCGCAGTCGGAATCCAGCTGTCGGGCGGCGAGCAGCAGATGCTTGCGATCGGCCGCGCGCTGACGACGAATCCGCGGCTCCTTGTGCTCGACGAAGCGACTGAGGGACTGGCCCCGCTCGTGCGAGAAGAGATCTGGCGTTGTCTCGCGCTGCTGAAGAGCGCTGGCCAGTCGATCCTCGTCATCGATAAGTACGTGCAGCGCCTGGTGCAGATTGCGGACCGGCACACGATCCTCGAGCGCGGCCGCGTGGTCTGGCACGGGACCTCGGCGCAGCTCGAGGCGGATCCGGCCCTCTGGACCCGATACCTTGGCGTCTAGCTCGCGCGTCGAGGCGCTGCCGCCGCTCAGTGCTGGACGCTGCGATTGATTGCCGCCTGCAGGTCCTGCACGCTCCAGGGCTTCAGCACCACTTCGCCGTGCAGGAACGGTCCCTTGGCAAACGCCTCCTCGGAGTAGCCAGTCAGGTAGATCACCCGCAGATCCTGCCGCAGGTCCAAGGCCCTTTGGCCCAGTTCGACACCATTCATCGACGGCATGATGATGTCGGTGAGCAGCACGTCGAAGTGCTCGTTACCGTGTAAGAGTTGCAGTACCTTTGACGGGCTGTCGACCGCCGTTACCGTATACCCCAGCAGGCGCAGCAGGTCGGCTGACGCCGTCAGTGCGTCGGCATCGTCGTCGACCAGCAGCAACGAAGGCCGGTGGCCGTGGCCGTTAGCCGGCCCGGACGAGCTCTCCAATTGGCCTCTCCTCGTGCGCGCGCGGCAGCAGCATCCGCACTCGCGTGCCTTCGCCGAGCGTGCTGTCGATCAGGACATCGCCGCCCAGTTGCCGGGCGAAGCCCTGCACCTGAGACAGTCCCAATCCAGCACCGCCGAACGAATCCTTAGTGGTGAAAAACGGCTCGAAGACCCGATCGCGCAGTTCCGGTGCGATGCCGTGGCCGGTATCGGCCACTGCGATCTCGACGTAGTCACCCGGCGACAGCTCCGTGCGCCCGTCGGCCGTGCTGTCCGCATGGACCGAGTTGCGGGTCGTGACGACGATCCGCCCACCCGATGGCATCGCGTCGCGCGAGTTCGCGATCAGGTTCAAGAGCGCGGTCTCGAGCTGCGCCGGATCGGCACGGCAAGTCCAGGCGGCGATCGAAGGGTGCAGTTCGACGCGAATGTTTTCGCCCGCGGCCCGCTGCAGCAACACATGACAGCGCGCCACCAGTTCATTTGCGACCACCGATTCGTTGCGCAGCGGCTGGCGGCGGCTGAATGCGAGAAGGCTCTGCGTCAGGCGCGCGCCGCGAAACGCCGCATGCTGTGCATTCTCCGCACTGCGCCGCACGCCGGCCTGCGTCGTCAGGCGCAGGATGATCTCGAGGTTGGCGATGACTGCGGTCAGCAGATTGTTGAAGTCGTGTGCGACACCGCCGACCAATTGTCCGATCGCGTGGTTGCGCTCGGACGCGATCAGCCTGCGTTCAGCGAGCTCGCGACGCCCGACCTCCTGCTGGAGCTCGTCGGCCTGGCGAGAAGTGCGCACGACGGAAGCGACCATCTCGTGCTGCAATTTGACAAACTCATTCAGCAGCACGGCGAGCAGCACATACGAGGCGAATAGAAAGCTTGCGCGTCCGGCGTACCAGCCGAGCGTATAGCGCTGGCCCGCCAGATCGGTCAGCAACGGGCCAACCGCCGCGACGACCAGGATCAGGCTGAGCCAGAGCGGCAGCAATCGTTCGTGCCGCCCGCTGCTCCAGATGATCGCCAGTCCCGCGAGCGCCAGGACTCCGCGCACGTAGTTGATCGCCATGCCCCAAGGCGAGAACTGGTCGCCGACGGCGAAGGGCGGCAGCACGGGATCAGCGAGCAGCAGCACCGCCAACAGAACGGCGACGGCGAGCGTTGTGCCGATCGCCACCTGCAGTTCTGCCCGGCTACGGTCGCGCACGCGGTCAGCGCTGTCCGACGCGATCACTGCAGTGACGAGCAGGCCGACAAAGCCGAGGCCCCAGAGCACATAGAGCCAGGACACCGTCTTCGCGCCGCCGATGATCGGGGTCGACGGAATCAGGGCTCCGGGAAAGGTCAGCAGGTGCAACGCCGCCATCAATGCGCTGAACAGGAACGCGCTGGCGAGCGGCAGGAGCCATCGCTCCCCGGAGAGGCGAAACTGCACATGCAGCAGCAGGTAAGTGCAGACGTCGGCGACGAAGATTCCGGTCGCGTAAATGCCGGTCACATTCGGCAGCGGCTGCAGCGGAAGCGAAACGAACGGCAATAGCAAAGCCGCGGCGATCACAGTCAGACCGCACGCCATGGCGACGATGGCCCGTTGTCCCCCCGTGGCGGCTTTGCTCGCGAGGGAAAGCGCCTCCCCGTTCGTCAGTTCCACGCCTCGCCCGGACGCAAGTACCGTGCCACAGGCACAGTCAGTCCCCGAATGGACTAGCCCCTCCCCGCCTCCGCGGAGCGCCAGCCAACTGCCCAGCTCGCGGATACAGGCGCTGCTCGCTAGGCTGACGCCGCGAGCGTCGGATGACCGGCGAGTTCGAGCGTCGCGCGCCCGCCACGCCGGACGACGAGCCGGGCGCGCGCACCGATCGGCAGCGTCAGCTTGCGAGCGGTGTGGCCGTAAGGTAGGCCGGTATAGACGGGTACGCCGGCGATGTCGCGCAGCCGCTCGACCACCGCAGCGAGGCCGTAACCATTGTCGTGCGGCATCGGCGTCACGGGATCGAAGTCACCAAGGACGATCGCCTGCTGCTTTTGCAGCACGCCGGCATGCAGCAGCTGGTAGAACAGCCGCTCGATCTTGTACGCGGGCTCGTTGACATCCTCGACGAACAGGATGCCGCTGCTGATGCGCGGAAAGAAGCGCGTCCCGAGTAATGCCGCCAGCATCACGAGATTGCCGCCCCAAAGCCGGCCCGCGTGCTCTCCTGCAGGCCCGTCGAGTTGCACATCGATCTCGTAGCGCCGCGCGCCGATGACGCCGAAGAAGTGCTCGAGGGTGAACGCGTCAGGCTCCGTCGCGCCGAAGTCACCGGCCGATGGCCCCGAAAAGCTCACGCCGCGCGCGAGCGCAAGGTACGCGAGGCTGAAGGCCGTGAAGTCGCTGTAGCCGGCGATGATCGGCGCTCGTGCCTTGATCGCCGCGTAGTCGATCCGGTCGAGCAGCCGAGACAGGCCATAGCCGCCACGCGCGCTGAGCACCACGTCGATCGCCGGGTCGGTGGCAAAGCGCATCAGATCGCCGAGACGCAGCTCGTCGCTGCCTGCGAAACGCTGCTCGCGGGCGAACACACTGTCGCCGGCTTCCACGCGCCAGCCGCGGCTGCTGAAGCAACTTGCCGCGCGATCGACGACGCCAAGGTCCGGCATGAAGCCGGACGGCGCCACCAGCCCAAGCGTTCTAAGCGTCATCGCCCGCATCGTCGGACGGCAGCAGCCCACTCCGGCGATGCTCGCGGCGTTCCGCAAAGAAACGCGACAGCAGTAGCCCGGCTTCCGCGGCCAGCACGCCGCCGCGGACGCTCGTGTGATGGTTCAGGCGCGGCTCGGCGAAGAGGTCGACGACGCTTCCGCATGCGCCGGTCTTGGGATCGGCGGCGCCGTAAATGAGGCGCTTGATACGGGCGTGCTGCATGGCGCCCGCGCACATCGCACACGGTTCCAGCGTCACATAAATCTCGCAGTGACTGAGCCGATAGTTGCCGAGCAGCTCGGCCGCCGCGCGCATCGCCTGGATCTCTGCGTGCGCGGTCGGATCACTGTTGCCGACCGGCTGGTTGAATCCGGTCGCGATGACCTGACCGTCGCGCACGATCACGGCGCCGACCGGCACCTCGGCGAGTGCCCAGGCGTTGTGCGCCTGGTCGAGTGCCAGCCGCATGAAGGTCACATCGGCGTCTTCCGCTGGCTGCGCTTCCTCGGTCACCTGGATCTGGCTCGCGAGCCAGGCCTGCCGCCGCGCCAGGCGCCTGGCGTCGTGCACCGCGCGCGCTTCCCGGACCGCGCGTGCAAGTTGTGCCGCATCGATCTCTTCCGCTGCGCCGGCGAGCCAGGCTGGCATAGTCCCGCGGCGGTAATCGGTGCCGAAATCGGAGCGCCGCATGAATCCGGTGTCGACCATCCAGCGGCGCAGTTCGACGTGATCGGTCGCGAGCATCACGCCGGCGCCGGCGAGAAAATCCTTCAGCACTTCGTTCGCCGCACGCTCATCCAGCAGCCTGTCTGCCGGCAGGTGCAACGTCGCCGAAGCGAAGATCAGTTCGAGGTCGCGACCGTCTTTTTGCTGCAGGGTCGACAGATGCATGCCCTGCCGGACCGCAAGCTGGGCTAGGCGTTCCAGCCATCCGGCGGGCGTGAGTTCGGCAAGGGCTTGATTCATGGCGCGGAGTCTAATGGGCGACCCCGCCCGACCATCTGCCGTCCGGGTCGAGGTCCGGCCACCCGTCGGCTGCGCCTCGGCACGTGCCCTGAGTCGCCCGGCGGATTACTGCCGCACTACAACGCCCCTGCATGCATCGAGAGGCAGTCGGGCGGCCTGCAACGTCGCCCCATTGGGCGAGTCGACGAGCGCAACGACCGCCCACGAGCGAGCGACTGACGGGCGCACGTCAGGATTCGGGAACCGCAGTGTCTGCGTCGCCGCCGTGACCGAAAATGGACCACGCCAATCACGGACGACGTAGTCGTTGCGCAGTGTCGCACCACGGTTCTCACCGGCGCTCACGGCCGTCGCAAGGCCGCTCTGAACCAGGCCCAGCCACAGTCGCGCCGACTCCGGCGCCTCGCCGCGGACGCGGACCTGCACCGCATCGGCCGTCACCGACTCGACCGCAACATTCAGCCGAGCCGTCGCGGGACGCTGTAGCGCTGTCCGCACCGCCGCATCAAAAGCACCGGGCCGCGACCAGTCGCGCAGCTCGCGGCCCTGAACGAAGACGCCCGGCGTGTAGACCGAATGCGAGCC
>DATEZE010000316.1:0-10484 GCA_035255845.1 Burkholderiaceae bacterium
GGTGTTGCGCCGTATCGCCTGCTTCTGCGACTCGACATGCTGCAGGTCATCGAAGGCAATCAGGGCGGGGTGATCGACCCGCTCGAGCAACCCACGGTCGACACCGAGAAAATGCCGCTTGCGCCAGCGAAATGCGATCGACCTCGCGAACTCGACCCCCCCGGCAGGCGGCAGCAGGGATTCGATACGCTGTAGCGCATCCGCGAGCCGCTCGATCGCGCCGCTGGCGACGGGTTCATCCGTATTTGAAGGCGTAGACGAGCGGCGATTCACGAGCGGTAGTCCGCGTTGATCGACACGTAGTCGTGTGAAAGATCGGTCGTCCAGACGCAGGTGGAGGCGCTGCCACGACCGAGTTGTAGACGCACGGTGATCTCGGACTGCTTCATCACGCGTTGCCCGTCGGCCTCGCGGTATTCCGGGTGCCGCCCGCCGTCCAGCACGACCCGGACATCGTCGAGCCACATCTGAACCGTCGCGGGGTCGAGATCGACGACGCCCGCGTTGCCGGCGGCCGCGAGAATGCGCCCTAGGTTAGGGTCGGACGCGAAGAATGCGGTCTTGACGAGTGGCGAGTGCGCAACCGCATAGGCTACTCGCGCCGCCTCGTCTGGAGTGTGGGCCTGCTCGATCCTGACTTCGATGAACTTTGTGGCGCCTTCGCCGTCGCGGACGATAGCGTGTGCAAGTCTCCGCGCAACGTCGCACAGACCGTGCAGGACCGGTGCATAGGCCTCGTCGTCGGCACTGCGCACGGTGACGGCCCCGGCACCGCTCGCGATGACGACAAATGAATCGTTGGTCGACGTGTCACCGTCGATCGTGATGCGGTTGAACGACTGAGCCACGGCCTCCGCCGTCATCCGCTGCAACAGGGCACGCGGCACGGCGGCGTCCATGGCAATGAAGCCGAGCATCGTGGCCATGTCGGGCCGGATCATGCCTGCGCCTTTCGCGATGCCTGTGATCGTCACGCTGCCGCTGGCGAATGAAATGCGGGTGGAAGCAGCCTTGGGCAGCGTGTCGGTGGTCATGATCGCCTCGGCAGCTTCGAGCCAGTGTTCGGGCGCGAGGCGTTCGACCGCCGAGGGCAGTCCGGCAATCAGACGATCGATCGGCAAGGGCTCCATGATCACGCCGGTGGAAAATGGCAGCACGGCTGCCCCACTGCATCGCAGCTGTCGTCCGAGCGCGTCGCACGTGGCCTGGGCGGCGGCGAGCCCGGGCTCGCCGGTGCCGGCGTTGGCGTTTCCGGTGTTCACAACGAGTGCACGGATCGGGCCATCAGCCAGATGCTTGCGGCAGACCTGCACCGGCGCCGCCGCAAACCGGTTCTGGGTGAACACGCCGGCAACGTTCGCTGTTTCGGCCAGCCGGATAACGAGCAGATCCTTGCGTGCGGGCTTGCGGATGGCCGCCTCCGCCCAGCCCAGTTCCACGCCGGGCACGGCAAACAACTCTTCGCGTCGGGGTGCGGACAGATTGACGGGCATGGGCGTGCGCGCAAAGCCCAAACGTTACCGCAAGCCACGGTCAGGGGCGGTGGGACGAGGCAGCGCGACCCCTGACCACAGCTGCTCCCGCCGGAATCACCTCAGCAGACAGCGGATTGCATCGGTCCTGTTAGGCCAGCTTGCCGTGGCACTGCTTGTATTTCTTGCCCGAGCCGCAGGGACACGGATCGTTGCGCCCGATCTTGTCGCCGAAGCGCTTGAATGGCTGCGCCTTGGCAGTCTCGAGTTCGTCCGGGAGTGTCAGCGCCTCCACATCGGCCGGCTCTTCGGCCGCCGCGGGTCCGAAATCGGCGTGCTGCGCGCGCGCCATTTCGGCGCGACGCTCGCCTTCGGACTCGATTCGCTGTTCGGCCTGCTGTGCTTCCTCCTGCGACTGGATGCGCACGTTCATCAGCACTCGAACGACATCGGCACGTACACGGTCGAGCAGCGAGGCAAAGAGTTCGAAGGCTTCGCGCTTGTATTCCTGCTTCGGCTGCTTCTGCGCATAGCCCCGCAGATGGATGCCCTGTCGCAGAGCGTCGAGCGCAGTCAGGTGCTCTCGCCACGACTGGTCGAGGGTCTGCAGAACGATGGACCGCTCGAAGCCGGAAAAAGCCTCGCGTCCGACGATCGCCACTTTCGATTCGTAGGCCTCGTCCGCCGCCTTCAATACCCGCTGCAGAAGGTCGTCGTCGCTCATCGACTCGGACTCGTCGAGGATCTGCTTCAGCGGCACTTCGATTTGCCAGTCACCGGCCAGCGCGGCCTGCAAACCCGAGACGTCCCACTGTTCCTCGACCGAATCGGCAGGGACGAAACTGCGGAACATGTCGGTGAAGTACCCGCCCCGCAGGCTCGTGACCATCTCGTTCATGTCGGCGGCTTCAAGGATCTCGTTACGCAGCCGATAAATCTCGCGGCGCTGGTCGTTCGCGACGTCGTCATACTCGAGCAGTTGCTTGCGGATATCGAAGTTGCGGGCTTCGACCTTGCGCTGCGCACTCTCGATCGAGCGCGTCACCATGCCGGCCTCGATCGCCTCGCCCTCGGGCAGCTTCAGGCGGTCCATGATCGCCTTCATTCGGTCGCCCGCGAAGATGCGCAGCAGCGGATCTTCCATCGAGAGGTAGAAGCGCGAAGCGCCAGGATCACCCTGGCGGCCTGAGCGGCCCCGCAGCTGATTGTCGATGCGGCGCGACTCGTGGCGCTCTGAGCCGATGATCTTCAGTCCGCCGGCTCCAACCACGTGGTCGTGCAGCGATTGCCATTCACCACGCAGAGTTGCAACGCGCTCGGCTTTCTCCTCGGCCGACAGCTTGTCGTCAGCCTCGACAAACTGGACCTGCTTCTCGACATTGCCGCCGAGCACGATATCGGTGCCTCGACCCGCCATGTTCGTCGCGATCGTGACCACCTTTGGGCGCCCTGCCTGCGCGACGATCTCGGCTTCCCGCGCGTGCTGCTTAGCGTTCAGCACCTGGTGCGGCAGCCCGTCCTTCTTCAGGAGGCCGGACAGCAGTTCCGAATTCTCTATTGAAGTCGTGCCGACCAGAACCGGCTGGCCGCGCGTGTGGCAGTCCTTGATGTCCTCGATGATCGCGCCGTACTTTTCCTTCAGCGTCCGGTACACCTTGTCCTGCGCGTCGCCGCGGATCATCGGCCGATGCGTCGGGATGACGACCGTTTCGAGCCGGTAGATCTCCTGGAACTCATAGGCCTCGGTGTCCGCGGTGCCCGTCATGCCGGCGAGCTTGGCGTACATGCGGAAATAGTTCTGGAACGTGATCGAGGCGTAGGTCTGGTTCTCTGCCTGGATCTTCACGCCTTCTTTGGCCTCGACGGCCTGGTGCAGCCCCTCCGACCAGCGCCGGCCTGGCATCAGGCGACCGGTGAACTCGTCGACGATGATCACCTCGCCGTTCTGCACGACGTACTGCTGGTCGCGGTGGAACAGCGTATGCGCGCGCAGCGCGGCGTTCAGGTGATGCATCAGGATGATGTTGCCGGGCGCATACAAGCTCTCGCCCTCGGTCAGCAAACTGCGCTGCTGCAGGATCTCTTCGATCTTCTCGTGGCCGGTTTCGGAGATGTGAACCTGGTGACCTTTTTCGTCGACCCAATAGTCGCCCTCACCTTTTTCGTCCTTCTGCCGAGTCAGCAGAGGCGGGACTTCGTTGATGCGACGGTACGTCTCGGTGTGGTCCTCCGCAGGACCGGAGATGATGAGCGGAGTGCGCGCTTCGTCGATCAGGATCGAGTCGACCTCGTCGACAATCGCGTAGTTGAGTCCGCGCTGGCGCCGATCCGCGACCGCATACTCCATGTTGTCACGGAGGTAATCGAAGCCAAACTCGTTGTTGGTGCCGTAGGTGATATCCGCCGCATAGGCGACGCGCTTGTCCTCGGTCGACTGCTGCGACAGGATCACTCCGACCGTCATACCGAGAAAGGTGTAGACCTTGCCCATCCACTCCGCGTCGCGGCTCGCGAGGTAGTCATTCACCGTGACGATGTGCACACCCTTGCCGGTGAGCGCGTTCAGATAGGCTGGCAGGGTGGCGACCAGCGTCTTGCCTTCACCGGTGCGCATCTCGGCGATCTTGCCGTCATTGAGCACCATGCCGCCTACTAGCTGCACATCGAAGTGGCGCATGGCCAGCGTGCGCTTGGCGGCCTCGCGCACGACCGCGAAGGCCTCGGGCAGCAGCGCGTCTAGCGACTCGCCGGCAGCGACCCTGCCCTTCAGTTCGTCGGTCTTGGCGCGCAGCGCCTCGTCCGACAGGGCGGCAGCCTGGGGCTCGAGCGCGTTGATGCGCTCGATGTTGCGCTGGTAGGTCTTGAGCAGCCGCTCATTGCGACTGCCGAAAATCTTCGTGAGAATGCCGGAGATCATTCAGAAAATGGGTCGCGCTTGCGCATCGACGCCCAGAGGTGGCCGCGCAACGAGGTCGGACTCGCGCCGCGCTGCGCAAAAGGCAAATTATCTCACAGGGCTTTTGCTGCCCCTGAGCCTCGCAGGCGGCTAGTTGCGGGTGTTTGCGGCGTTCGCAAGGGCGGCTCGATCGCCGCCGAACGCTGCCCGCTGCAGAGGGTTGCCTTCGGCAAACAGGAACTTCGACGGGTTCTGTGCCACGCCGTTGCTGTGAACCTCGAAGTGCAGGTGCGGGCCCGTCGAGCGTCCCGTAGTACCGACTTCGGCGATCTTCTGGCCGCGCTTGACGAGCGCGCCGGCGGTGACGGCAAGCCGGCTGGCGTGCGCATAGCGGGTCATCAGTCCGGCGCCGTGGTCGATCTCCACGACATTGCCCCACACCGGATGCTGCTCGGCGACCACGACGACACCGCCAGCAGCGGCATGGATCGGCGTCCCGATCGGCGCTGCGAAGTCGAGGCCATCGTGGCGCGTCATCTCGCCTGTGAACGGGTCGGTGCGCCAGCCGAAACCGGATCCGATGAATCCATCGGCCACAGGCTGACTCTGGGGAAGCAGGGCCTTGCGCACTTGTTGCGATCGCAGCTCCGCCTCGACGACCGAGAGGTAATCCGAGCGCTGTTCCACGCCGCGGGTCAAGCCCTGCAACTCGGTGTCGAGGTCATTGAGGTTCATCGGGCTGCCAAGCGCGCCACCGCGCCCCGGCAGCTCGCGGAAGCGGAACTCTTCTGGCCGGATGCCGGCTGCTTTGGCCACCCGTTCGCCCAGTACGTCGAGCCGCAGCAACTGCGCCTGGACTTCGCCCAGCTTGCGCGTCATCGCGAGCACGTTGTCTCGGACATACTGCTCTTTGCGCTCAGCCTGATCGCGCGTAACCAGCGCAATGACCTCCGATACGAACGGCAACGGAAATGCAGTCGCCGCCCGCACGGTGATCAGTGAAAAGGCGGTCGACAGCACGACGATCGTGAGCGTCACAAGCACGGCCGCGGCCACGATATGCTGGGGCCGGATCGTGATGGTGCGCGCGCGCGCCAGCCGACGGTCAACCAAAATGATCTGCAAACCTGCCTCCTGCTTCGCTGCTGCTTCCGCCGCAGCGACCCCTTGATGCCCGACATTGCTCGCCCGATCGCCGCCGGGTTGCGCGAGTTGGCCGGTCCGGCCGCACTGCTGGAACGGTGGGAAACCGCCCAGGCCGTCGGTCGGGTCCTTGCGCCGGTCGCCCGCTCGCTTGCGCCCGGTATCGACCTCTTGGCTCAGGGCCGCTGCGACCTGCGCGACGGCGTGCTGTGGATCGCCGTGCAGTCCGCCGCGGAGTCCGCCAAACTGCGTCAGGCCGCACCGCGGATGCTCGCCACCTTATCTGCCAATGGCTGGCAAGTGTACGAGATGAAGACGCGCGTACAAGCCGGAGCCTCGTCTTACCCCGGACAGGGTACAGACCCACCCTCAAGTTCGGGAATGGCCTTCGCGGCGGTGACCGATCGTGGGGTTGCGGCGGTTGAATCGGCGGCCCGACAGCTGCCCGAATCGCCGCTGCAGCGGGCCGTCGAACGCCTGGCGGAGACGCTGCGGCGTCGCAGTGGCGTACGTTAGGCGGCCGCCAGGTGCGGCAGAAATGCCGCCGGTGCCTGACTATCGTTCTCGAACGTGATGATGTCGAAGGCGGTCCGGTCGGCCATCAATGCGCGCAGCAGCCGATTGTTGATCGCGTGGCCGGATTTGTGCGCCACGTAGCTGGCGATCAATGGCCGTCCGAGCGCCGAAAGGTCGCCGATCGCATCCAGGATCTTGTGCTTTGCAAACTCGTCGCCCCCTCGCAGCCCGTCGGTGTTCAGCACCCGATACTCGTCCATCACGATCGCGTTCTCGAACGTGCCCCCGAGTGCCAGGCCCGCGGCCCGCAATGCCTCGACCTCGGTGACGAAGCCGAACGTGCGCGCGCGTGAGACCTGCTGGATGTAGGAATCGCGCGCGAAGTCGACCTCAACCACCTGCTCGGTCGCATCGATCGCCGGATGATCGAAGTCGATCGAGAACCTGAGCCGGTAGCCGAAGTGCGGCTCGAGCCGGGCCCATTTGTCGCCATCGATGATCTCGACCGACTTGAGCACCCGCAGGAACCGCTTCGGCGCGTTCTGTTCCTCAATGCCTGCGGCCTGCATCAGGAACACGAAGCTCGACGCACTGCCGTCCATGATCGGGATCTCGGGCGCGTCGACGTCGATATAGCAATTGTCGATACCCAGACCCGCCAGCGCACTCATCAGGTGCTCGATCGTCGCGATCCGCGTGTCGCCGCGCCCGATCGTAGTCGCCATGCGAGTATCGACGACAACGTCCGGACTGAGGACGATTTCGACCGGTGGCTCCAGATCGACGCGACGGAACACGACTCCAGTGTCAGCACCCGCCGGACGCAGTACCAGTTCGACCTTGGTGCCACTGTGCAGGCCGATGCCGACGGTCCGGGCTTTTTGCCTGAGCGTGCGCTGTTTCAACATGCCGCTATTGTAACGAGACACTTGTGCGCTGCGGCGAGCGTGCGCGGCGCGGTCGTCACAGAATCTGCCACCTTGCCACGACTCGATCGGCCATGACGCCCGACGCACCACCCACCCACGAGGCGCCGACTGCATCGAAGCCCCTGGTTTCGCCGTTCCCGCCGATCATGCAAGTCGCTCCGATCGCGCCATTCGGCTGGCTCGCACGCGGTGTCGGCGACCTGCGCCGTGCCCCGTTCACCAGCATGGCGTACGGCCTCGTGTTCGCGCTGATGGGCTGGACGATCGCGTTCGTGTTTCGCCATGCCTACGAGTACACCTCGGCGCTGAGCGCGGGATTCCTGCTGCTCGGACCGTTCCTTGCCACAGGCTTGTACGACATCAGCCGCCGGCTTGAGCGTGGTGAGCCGGTGCACTTCGTCGTGACGATGACCGCGTGGCGCGCCAATGTCGGTGCATTCAGCCTGTTCGCCCTCGTTCTGACGATCATTTTGCTGGTCTGGGCGCGCGCATCGCTGATCACCTTCGCACTGTTTTTCTCGAGCGGAATGCCGACGCTGGAGAGTTTCGTCGCGCGCGTGGTGTCGGTCGAACATATCGATTTCCTCGTCACCTACGTCGCTATTGGCGCCATTTTTGCGGCCATCGTCTTTGCGGTGAGCGTCGTGTCGGTGCCAATGATGCTCGACCGCGGCACCGACACGATCGTCGCAGCGCTGACGAGCGTGCGTGCCCTCTTCGCCAACCCGTTGCCGCTGCTGCTCTGGGCGCTGTTGATCGTGGTCGTCGTAGGCGCCGGGTTCGCGACCTTCTACGTCGGACTGATCGTCGCAGCGCCGGTCGTCGGTCATGCGACTTGGCATGCCTACAGATCCCTCGTTGCCGAGGCACGCGATCCTGCGGATCGCACGAACATCAGCAGCGACCATACATAGCTTGCCGTTCCGCCGAGGGTGCATGCGCGACCTCGTGTACACCCGCGGCGTCAGTGGCTAATCCGCCTGCTTCCGCAAGAACGCCGGAATGTCATAGCGGTCGCTGCTGCTGTCATCGAGCGCGGACACACGAGTCTGTGCCGACTCGCGGTTGTTGCGCCACACCGCCGGTGTGTCGAGGTGGCTGTAGCTGGAGCCGCCCGCCCCCTCCTTGTGCGGCGCGACCATGACCGGAGCGTTATCGGTTCCGGTGCGCACAACGGAAAACGGAGTCGACTGCTTCTTCGATGCCGCTCGCCCGAGTCCGGTTGCGACTACCGTAACGCGCAGAGCATCACCGATCGCTTCGTCGCAGACCGTGCCGAAAATAACCGTCGCATCGTCGGCAGCGAAGGCGCGGATCGTGTTCATCACTTCGCGCGTCTCCTTCATCTTCAACGACGCCGAGGCGGTGATGTTGACCAGCACCCCGCGCGCCCCCGACAGGTCCACGCCCTCGAGCAGTGGGCTCGCGACGGCCTGCTCGGCCGCGATGCGCGCGCGATCGAGTCCCGACGCGGTCGCGGTCCCCATCATCGCTTTGCCATGCTCGCTCATCACGGTCTTGACGTCTTCGAAGTCGACGTTGACGAGACCCGGCACGTTGATGATCTCGGCAATGCCGGCGCAGGCGTTGTGCAGCACGTCGTCGGCCGCGCGGAAGCAGTCGGCCATTTCGGCGTCCTCTCCCATGACTTCCTCGAGTTTGTTGTTGAGGATGACGATCAGCGAGTGCACCGACGATTCCAGTTCCGCCAGCCCGGCCTCGGCCACCTTCAGGCGCTTGGGGCCCTCGAATTCGAACGGCTTCGAGACGACTGCCACGGTCAGGAGGCCCAGTTCTTTTGCGATCTCGGCAACGACCGGTGCCGCGCCTGTGCCGGTGCCGCCGCCCATGCCGGCAGTGATGAACACCATGTGCGCTCCACGAAGTGCATCGGCGATACGGTCTCGCGCTTCCTCCGCAGCCTGGCGTCCTGCCTCTGGCCGGCTGCCCGCTCCCAGCCCCGTCTTGCCAAGTTGCAGGACGTTCTTGGACGCCGACCGTACCAGCGCCTGGTGATCGGTATTGGCACAGATGAACTCCACACCCTGTACGTTGCGGCGGATCATGTGCTCGACCGCGTTGCCGCCGGCACCGCCGACTCCCACGACCTTGATGATCGTCCCGCGCGTTTCCGTTTCAAGTATCTCGAATGTCATCGTGTTCTCCTGCTTTCCTGGTCTGGTTGCTGCTTCAGTGCGGAACGCGCAAGGCCAAAAGCGCAACTGCAACAACGCGCTTGGCATTGCACGCTAGGGACGTGCGGCGTGTACGCGAGCCTTCGGCTCGCACGTGCGCTCGCAGCGAATTTATCAGGCGGTCGGGCTTCGGGCGGCCGGGCGCCCGACCGCAGTACAACGTCGAGTTGGAGGCGCCGTGCCTTGCTTTGAGATCAATGGAATCGTGCCCGTCGTCGATCCGACGGCTTTCGTGCATCCGACGGCGACACTGATCGGCGACGTGATCGTCGGACCAGGCTGCTACGTCGCGCCGGGGGCGAGCTTGCGCGGGGACTTCGGCCGCGTCATCCTCGAGCGCGGCAGCAATCTGCAGGACTGCTGCGTGATGCACGGGTTTCCGGGAACCGACACGACCGTGGGAGAGGACGGCCACATCGGCCATGGCGCGATCCTGCACGGCTGCGTCGTCAAGAAGAACGCAATGGTCGGCATGAACGCCGTTGTCATGGACGAGGCGGTGATCGGAGAGTCGTCGATCGTCGCCGCCTGCGCCTTCGTCAAGGCCGGCATGGTCGTGCCCGCGCGGTCGCTGGCGGTCGGCACGCCCGCCAAGGTGCTGCGCCAGTTGACGGATGAGGAAGTCGCGTGGAAAGCGAGCGGCACCCGCGCCTACCAGGACTTGACGCGACGCAGCCTGCAGACGCTGCGCGAAGTGCCGCCACTGGCAGCGGTCGAAGCCCAGCGCAAGCGCATCGAGATCGACGTCGACGGCGTCGTCCCGCGTGTCGCGACCCGGCACGACTAGCGCGTCCTAGTCGTCCAGCGCCGAGCGTGCCACGGCGAGCGCGGCGCGCAACGTTTCGTATTCACCGACCTGGTTTGCCAGAACGAGTATGAGCCGCGCATTCAGTGCCGCGCTCTGCGCCTCGGTAAGTCCAGAGTGCGCATCGATCAGCGCCTGGTAAAAGTCGTCCGGGCGGTCGATGTTGGGGTCGGTGTTCAACGGCATTCAGTGTCCTCCCCTTCCCTGAGCGCGCGCCACGCCCTCGAACACTTCCACCAGCCGCGGCGTCCGCCAGCGCGCGGCCACGTGCTGGTCTGGCCGCAGCAGGTAGACCGTCCCGGGTTGGCCGTCGTAGCGATGCTGCACGAGGTCCTCGGCATCCTCGATGACGCGCACCTCGCCTGCGTCGCCTTCCGCCCGCCGGACGATCAGGGTAATCCGCAACTCGTCGCCGACTGAGTGCCGCAGTTCTTCTAGCCATTGCGCGGATACCGGCGCGAACACCAGCAGCTCGAACTGTCCGCCAACATGGTCGAGCAACCACGCGCTGCGGCCATCGACGTTTAC
>DATEZE010000317.1:0-4488 GCA_035255845.1 Burkholderiaceae bacterium
GGCTGTTCGGCAGGCTCAGCTGGGCGGGCGTCAACACCCGCGTCATTTCCAGCAAGCGCCCGCGGCAACTCGCCTACTAGGAGACCGGGGTGGCGGACCGCGCCTTCGGCATCGAAACATTGTGCCTGCATGCCGGGCA
Organism: Burkholderiaceae bacterium; assembly: GCA_035255845.1. GTDB lineage: Bacteria > Pseudomonadota > Gammaproteobacteria > Burkholderiales > Burkholderiaceae_F > JALORV01. Next base: position 140 of record DATEZE010000317.1, read on the forward strand.
GATTCCGGATCCGGTGACCGGCAGCCGCGCCGCACCGATCTATCAGACCACCTCGTACGTGTTCGATAGCGCGGACCACGCGGCGAGCCTGTTTAACCTGCAGACCTTCGGCAACGTCTATTCGCGCATCAGCAACCCGACGGTCGCGGTGCTCGAGGAGCGTGTCGCGGCGCTGGAAAACGGTCGCGCCGCGCTGGCGACCGCGAGCGGTATGTCGGCGCAGATCACTGGCATCCTTGCGATCGTCCAGCCAGGCCAGCACATCGTTGCGTCATCGCAGCTCTACGGCGGCACCTACTCGCAGTTCGACGTCGCACTGCGCAAGATGGGCATCGAGACCAGTTTCGTCGATTCCGACGTGCCGGAAAATTTTCGCAAGGCGCTGCGCGACAACACGCGGCTGCTGTACGCGGAAACACTGGGCAATCCGAAGATCAACGTGCTCGACATCGAGCCAATCGCGCAGATCGCGCATGCGGCCGGCATTCCGCTGATGATCGACAACACGATGGCTTCGCCGGTCCTGTGCCGCCCTTTCGACTGGGGCGCCGAAATCGTCGTGCACTCGGCGACGAAGTATCTGGGCGGTCATGGCACGACGCTCGGCGGCGTGCTGATCGAGCACGGCAAATTCGACTGGGGTAATGGCAAGTTTCCCGACATGGTCGCGCCGTCGAAGAGCTACCACGGCGTCAAGTTCTGGGAAACGTTCGGCGACTTCGCTTATACGATGAAAGCTCGCATGGAGGTGCTGCGCGTGCACGGCGCTGCGCTGGCCCCGCTGTCGGCCTTCCTGCTGCTGCAAGGGATTGAAACCCTGCATCTGCGCATGGAGCGTCACTGTCAGAACGCGCGGCGCGTTGCGGAGTTCCTGCTCGAGCATCCGCGCGTCGCGTGGGTCAACTGGCCCGGCCTGCGTTCGAGTCCGTACTATGCGCTGGCGCGCAAGTACATGCGTGCCGTCGACGGCGAGCCTGGGGCGTCCGGCGTGATGACCTTCGGCATCAAGGGCGGAGCCGCCGCCGGCGAGAAGTTCATCGACGCGCTGCAGTTCCTGTCGCACCTCGCCAACATCGGCGACGCGAAATCGCTGGTCATCCACCCGGCATCGACGACGCATCGGCAGCTGTCGGAAGAAGACCAGCTGAAGGCCGGCGTGTCGCCCGACATGGTGCGACTTTCGATCGGGCTCGAATCGATCGACGACATCCTCTGGGATCTGCAGCAGGCGCTCGAGCGCAGCGCCTGAAGCGGCTTCCCGGACAGCAACACTGCGCGATGGACGAACGGGCTGCGCGCGACGTCACCCTCGTCCGAGCGATCGAGACTGCCGATCCGGATGGCACACTGCTGAGCGTCGACGAGAGGCGCCACGCCGGTCGTGCCGCGACCGAGCTGGCGCACTGGCAGGCCGCTCAGCAGCGCGCGGTGGCCACCGCGGATCTCTTTCTCGCGCGCCGCGCCGCGCTGCTGCTCGATGCGGCAGGCCCGCGCTCGAAGACGGTGCGCGCATTGCGCAGCGTGCGCTGGCGGCCATGGATTGGGCGTGCCCTGCCGGTCGCCGCGCTGCTGCTCGGCTTGCTGGTTGAGCAGGTGGCCGACCGGCAGCACCTCAACCTGCTGGCCTTTCCGCTGTTCGGCATCATCGCGTGGAACCTCGTGGTTTATTTGTTGCTCATGCTGCGGGCCGTGATCGGGCGCGCGCCGCGGCGGATGCGGCGATGGATTGCCGAACTGCCGCGCACGGTTCGGCCGGAATCGGCCGCCTCAGCGGCAGTCGCTGCACGCTTTGCCGGCGACTGGACTGAAAGCAGCTGGCCCTTGCTCGACGCGCGCGCGGGCCGCGTGCTGCACTCATCGGCCGCACTTTTCGCGATTGGCGCACTGCTTGGCCTCTACCTGCGCGCGTTGGCGTTCGAGTACCGGATCGGCTGGGAAAGCACCTACCTGCAGGCGCCCGCTGTCCACGCGTTGCTCGCAACGCTGCTCGGCCCTGCCGCGAAACTCATCGGCATGCCTTTTCCGTCGGTCGATGCGATCGCGGCGATGCGGGTGAGCGCCGGGCAGGGTGGCGGAGATGCGGGGCCGTGGCTGCATCTATACGCGGTGACCACCGCCTTGACGGTGATCGCGCCGCGACTGCTGCTGGCGGCTTGGGCCGCGTGGCGCGAACGCGGGCTCGCGGCCGCGCTGCCGCTCAACCTCACGGCGTCGTACTTTCGCCGCGTGCTCGGCGGCTTTGCGCCATCGGCTGCGCGCGTGCGCGTGGTGCCCTACAGCACCACGCTCGACGAAGCAGCCGTGGCCGGTCTCGAGACGCTGGCGCGGCATTTGTTTGGCGACGCGGCGCGGCTCGCCCTGCGCCCAACCGTGGCCTTCGGCGACGAAGACGCCGCGGCGCATGGGCTCGCGCGGCGCGAAGCCGACGTCCCGCTGACACTGGCCGTGTTCAGCGCGTCGGCGACGCCGGAACAGGAGAATCACGGCCGCTTCCTCGATACCCTTCGTCAGTCGATCGATACGCCGATCGCGATCGTGCTCGATACGGGCGCATACGCCCGCCGTCTCGGCCTCGGAACTGAAGAACGTATGCGCGAGCGCAGCGCAGCGTGGCGTGCCTTCGCAGCCGAGCGCGGCGTGCCGTTCGCGGACGTCGATCTGGCCGCACCCGATCTGCGGCAAGTCGAGCGTAGCCTCGAGCCGGCGTTGGGAGCTGACGCATGACGGCGGCCGGCGACGCAGTGATCGTCGATCTGGTTCTCGTCTCGCACACCAACAGCGGCAAGACGACACTCGCGCGAACCCTGCTTGGTCGCGACATCGGCACGATCCGCGACGCTCCTCACGTCACCGAGCTCGCCGAAGTTCACAGGCTGCTCGACACACCGGCCGGCGATGAACTGCGGCTGTGGGATACACCGGGCTTCGGCGACTCGGCGCGGTTGGTCAAGCGTCTGCGCCTGGCCGACAACCCGATCGGCTGGCTGCTGCGCGAAGTCTGGGACCGGCATCGCGATCGCCCATTTTGGTGCAGTCAGCAGGCCGTGCGTGCTGCACGTGGGTCCGCCGATGTCGTGCTCTATCTCGTCAATGCCGCCGAGCGTCCTGGCGATGCAGGCTATCTCGCCGCCGAGATGCAGGTTCTGCGCTGGATCGGCAAGCCGGTCCTTGCGCTGCTGAACCAGTTGGGGCCACCACGCCCGGATGCCGAAGATCTCGCCGAACAGGAACTCTGGCGCAGTCACCTGGCCTCGCACGGACTTGACTGCAAGGTGCTGACACTGGACGCCTTCGCGCGCTGTTGGGTGCAGGAAGGTGCGCTGCTCGACGCGGTCGGTCAGGGTCTTGATGAGGCTAAGCGGACCGGTTTCGATCGTCTGCGCGGCGCATGGACCGCGCGCAACCTGGTGCGATTCGACAAGTCGATGGGGCTGCTGGCCGAGCAGCTTGCAGCGGCCGCGCAGGATGCCGAACTCATCGATGACGCGACGTTGTCTGCCGGATCGCGCGCGCTAGTCTCGCTCGGCCTGCGGCGCGACGACGACGAACGCCGCCGCGCGATGGAACTGCTGGCACAGCGCCTCGACGCGCGCGTCCGCAGCGCGACCGAGCAGATCATCACGCTGTACGGTCTGGAGGGTTCGGCGACGGAAACCATCCTGCGTCGAGTGCAGCAAACCTACACGACGGAGGCGCCGATCGACGAAGGCCGGGCCGCGCTCTTCGGCGGCGTGCTCAGCGGCGCGCTGGCCGGGTTGAAGGCCGACCTTGCGACAGGCGGCTTGTCGATGGGCGCAGGCCTGCTTGTCGGCGCCGTGCTCGGAGGGCTCGGCGGCGCCGGAATCGCACGCGGCATCAATCGCCTGACCGGTACCAAGCGGGCGCGCCTGAGCTGGCCCGACGCGTTCCTCGATGGTCTGACGTGCGCCGCGGTCCTGCGCTATCTAGCGATCGCGCACTATGGGCGCGGGCGTGGCCGCTTCGTCGAAGGCGAGTCACCCGCGTTCTGGTACGAGGCCGTGCAGGCCGCTTTGCGGCCGCGCATTGAAGAGCTGCATCGGCTCTGGGGCGAGGCACGCGATAGCCTCGGGCCCGCGGAGTGCATTCCGGCTCTGAGGGACGAACTACACGAAGTCACGGCTGCCGTGCTGCTGCGACTCTACCCGGCCGCGGCAGCCATCTTCCGGCAAACAGCTGCGCAGCCGCTGGCTTCGACACTCGCCGGCGACGTTTCACATTAAGCTCGCGGCTGGTTGAATGCGCTTGGCCGTTCAGACATAACAACCTGCCATCGCGGCCCGACGAAGAATCAGCGGAGTCCTCCAATGCAGCCTCGCCCTGTCGCTACG
>DATEZE010000318.1:0-6530 GCA_035255845.1 Burkholderiaceae bacterium
GCGCGACCAGTGCCGCCACTCCGGCCGTGTCGCCAGTCGCTCCCCCGCCCCCGCCCGCGAGCGAGTCGGCGGCAACGCAACCGCCAACCGTGCCAGCCGCCGCACCTGCCGCAGTCGCGGTTCAGCCGCCGCCCCCACCGGTAGCGGAGACCGCGACGGCCGCTGCATCGACTCGGCCTCCCGAGGCGACACCACTCAGTCAGCCATCGGCGGCGCCGTCGTCGAGCCGTACGACCGGTCCGACCGAAGCCCCTGCCCAATCGTTGAAGCCGACCCCCGACGCTGCGGCGAGCCAGGCAGCGCAGACGACTAAACCGGCCCCGGCGCCATCGACAACAACCGCGGCTGCTGCGCCGGTGCCCGCTCCGAGCACTGCGCCCCAAGCCGGATCTTTCAACGCGTCGCCCGGATCGGCAACCACAGCGGGCAGCAACTTAGTGCAGGTTGCCGCGGTGTCACAGATAACCCGCGGCCGTGAATTGCAGCGGCAGTTGCGCGAGGCCGGCTTCGACGCGTATTGGGAAAGCGTCAAGACTAAATCCGGCGACGTCATTCGGGTGCGGGTTTCGATCGACACCGCAACCCAGAGCATGGCCGACACCATTGCGCGGCTGAAGGCGATGGGCTTCGACCCGATCGTCGTCGCTCCATAGCCGCCACCGCAGGACGGTTCGCATGACTCCGGCCAGCCGCTTCGTCCCCTACTCGTTTGCACGCGACAACGCGATTCTGCTGGTGCCGAAGAGCGAGCGCGACGCCGAGGTCTGGATCTCGGATGCAACGCCGCTTGCCGCGCTCAATGAGGTGATGCGCGTGTTCCCGGGCGAGGTGAGGCCGATTGTCGTCGAGCCGGCCAAGCTCACCGAAGCGATTTCGCAGACCTACGGGGACCAGAGCGGCTCGGCGCAGCAAATCGTCGGCGATATCGAAGGCGAGTTCGACATCACGCGGATGATGCAGGAAGTCCCGGACGTCGAGGACCTGCTCGAAACCGAGGACGACGCACCGATCATCCGCATGATCAATGCGCTGCTGACACAGGCGGCGCGCGACGGCGCGAGCGACATCCACATCGAGCCGTTCGAGACCTATTCGCTGGTTCGCTTCCGTGTCGACGGAACGCTGCGCGACGTCGTGCGGCCAAAACGGGCATTGCACGCTGCATTGGTGTCTCGTATCAAGATCATGGCGGCGCTCGACATCGCCGAGAAGCGGCTGCCGCAGGACGGGCGGATCACGCTGCGAGTCGGCGGCCGCCCCGTCGACGTGCGCGTCTCGACGCTGCCCACCGGCCACGGCGAGCGCGTCGTGCTGCGTCTCCTCGAAAAGGACCTGTCCAAACTCGAACTCACGAATCTCGGCATGGCGAAGGATGCGCTCGATCGCTTCGACACCCTGATCCATCAGCCGCACGGCATCATCCTCGTGACCGGACCGACGGGATCCGGCAAGTCGACGACGCTGTATGCGGCGATCCGCCGCCTCGACAAGGCCACGACCAACATCATGACGGTCGAGGATCCGATCGAATACGACATCGAGGGCATCGGCCAGACGCAGGTCAACCCGAAGATCGAGATGGACTTCGCACGCGCGTTGCGCGCGATCCTGCGGCAGGACCCGGACGTCGTGATGATCGGCGAGATCCGTGACCTCGAGACCGCACAGATCGCGGTACAGGCGTCGCTGACCGGCCACCTCGTGCTTGCGACACTGCACACCAATGATGCGGCGAGCGCAGTGACGCGCCTGGTCGACATGGGTGTCGAGCCGTTCCTGCTGTCGTCGTCGCTGCTCGGCGTGATGGGCCAGCGCCTCGTGCGCAAACTCTGCCCGCGCTGCCGTGTGCAGGACAACCCGGCGGGCCCCTGGCGTGCGGTCGGCTGCGACAACTGTGGCAACACCGGCTACGTCGGCCGAACGGGGATCTACGAACTGCTGACCGTCGACGACGAGATGCGCCTGCTGGTCCACCAGGGCGCAAATGACACCGATATCCGCCGCGCGGGCGAACGCGGCGGCATGGTCAACATGCGCGCTGACGCGCAACGCTGGGTCGTGTCGGGTGTCACATCCCAGGAAGAAGCATTGCGCGTGACCAGGGAATAGGCATGGCTCGTGTACGCGACGCTGCGCGTCGCACGTGCACTCGCCATGCTTCGATCAGCGCGCCGGGCTTCGGGCGGCCGGGCGCCCGGCGCGATTACAACGGCAACGAGGGTTGATGGCGGCGTTCAGGTTCGCGGCGGCGGACACTTCAGGTAAGGAACAGAGCGGCGTGCTCGAGGCGGACAGCGCCCGGGTGGCCCGGCAGCTGCTGCGCGGCCGCGGGCTGATTCCGCTGACCGTCGAGCCGGTGTTCGACGAAGTGACCGGCACCGGGGTCGCGATGCGGCTCGGCCGCCGACTGTCCCAGACCGAGCTCGCCGTGATCACGCGCCAGCTCGCGTCGCTGCTCGGCGCACAGCTGCCTGTCTCCGATGCGCTGACCGTCATGGTCGAGCAGAGCGAAAAGCAGCAGGTGCGCGAGTTGATGGCCTCGATCCGCACCGACGTTCTGTCGGGAACCTCGCTGTCGAAGGCACTCGCGCGTCACCCGCGGCAGTTTCCGGAAATCTATCGCGCGCTGATTTCGGCCGGAGAAGAGTCAGGCAAGCTCGGCTCGGTCCTCGGCAGCCTCGCCGACTACATCGAAGAGCGCGCGCGACTGCAGCAGAAGATCACGCTGGCTTTTGTCTACCCGGCGATCGTCACCGTCGTTGCACTGCTCGTCGTCATCGGTCTGCTGACTTACGTCGTGCCGCAGGTGGTGCAGGTCTTCGCCAATACCAAGCAGAAGCTGCCGCTGCTGACGACCGCGCTGATCGCACTCTCGGATTTCGTGCGCCACTATGGCTGGATCGTCGCGGCCGGGCTGGCGCTCGGGATCTTCTTCTGGAAGCGCGCGCTGCGCGTGCCGGCGGTGCGGCTGCGCTGGCACCAACGCATCCTGACGATGCCGGTGTTCGGCGTGCTGTCGCGAACGATCAATACCGCGCGCTTTTCCTCGACGCTCGCGATCCTCGTCGGCTCCGGTGTGCCGATGCTGCGGTCACTGCAGGCGGCCGGGGAAACCGTCACGAATCTCGCGATGCGCGCCCGCGTGATGGATGCGGTTCAGCGCGTGCGTGAGGGCTTTTCGCTGGCCAAAGCGCTGCGCGCAGATGTCCAGGAGGAAAAGAAGCCCGGATACGTGAAATTGTTTCCCCCGGTGCTTATCCACTTGATCGCCTCGGGCGAGGCCACCGGAAAGCTGCCCGAAATGCTGACGCGCGCGGCGGATATTCACTCACGCGAAGCCGAGCGGCGCGCACTGTTCTTCACTTCGCTGCTCGAGCCGATCTTGATACTGACGATGGGGGTCGTTGTGATGCTGATCGTGCTGGCCGTGCTGCTGCCGATCATCGAGATCAATTCGCTGGTGAAGTAGCAGGACTTTCAGACGTCAGCGGCCAACCGGCCGCATCAGCGTGCTCTTGCCGAATAGACTTTCTACGAGGTCGACGGTCAGACGCGCTGTCTTGTTCTGCACGTCGAAGGCGGGGTTCAGCTCCATCACGTCGAGCGAACCCAGGCGGCCGCTGTCGGCGATCATCTCCATGCACAGCTGCGACTCGCGATATGTCGGTCCGCCCGGCACGGTCGTGCCGACGCCGGGAGCGATCTCCGGGTCGAGAAAGTCGACATCGAAACTGACGTGCAGGTGGGTGGCTGGATCCATTGTCGCCAGTGCGAGCTCCATCGCATGGCGCATTCCGAGTTCGTCGATGAAGCGCATGTCGAAGACCTCGAGCCCGGCTTCGTGCACGAAGCGCTTCTCGCCGGCATCCACACTGCGGATGCCGATCTGCCGGATCCAGCGCGGATCGACCGCCCGCGGAGCGCCACTGAGTTCGGTCAACTGCCGCGGGCCGTGACCACACAGACACGCCATCGGCATACCGTGCAGATTGCCGCTCGGCGTCAGCACGGCGGTGTTGAAGTCGGCGTGGGCATCGAGCCACAGCACGCGCAGACGCTTGCTCTGCTCCCGGCAGTGCCGTGCCACCGCGCTGATGCTGCCGATCGCAAGGCAGTGATCGCCGCCCAGCAGGATCGGCAGGCGGGCCGCGGCGAGCTCCGCGGCCACCGCGTCGAACACCAGCTGGTTCCAAGCGACCACCTCATCAAGGTGGCGGTAGCCGTCGGCCGCCGGCTGCCATGGATTCGGCGGACCGCTCAGGTTGCCCTGGTCGATCACCGTGAGTCCGTGATGCTCGAGCTTTGCGCGCAGTTCGGCCACGCGCAGCGCCTCAGGACCCATGCTGGCGCCGCGAGTGCTCGCGCCGACATCGGTCGGCGCGCCAATCAGCGACACTACATCGGAGTTCTGGATCGTCGACATGGACGGCGAGAGTAACCGACTTGACCGGCGGCGACCACGCCGCGTGGCCGCATCAGACCCTTGCCGCGCCGGTTGCGATAATCGACCAATGATCCGCACCACTATCCAGCAACTGCCCGCCTCCCGCATCCGCGAAGTAGCGAACGCCGGACTCGGGCGCAACGATGTCCTGAAGTTCTGGTTCGGCGAGGGTGACCAGGTCACTCCCGCTTTCATCCGGGACGCAGCGAAGTCCGCGCTCGACGCCGGCGATACGTTCTACAACCACAATCTCGGCATCCTCGAACTGCGCGAAGCGCTGGCCGCTTACGGCACTCAGTTGCACCGGCCGTCGGCGCCGATCACGGCCGACCGCATCGCGGTGACCAGTGCCGGTGTCCATGCGCTGTCACTGGTCGAGCAGGCGCTGATCGATCCCGGCGATCGCGTCGTCATCGTGACGCCGGTATGGCCGAACCTGACGTCGATGCCGCGCATCATGAGTGCAGAGGTCGTTCGAGTCGCACTCGAGTGCCGCGGCGGCGCCTGGTCGCTCGATATCCAGCGCCTGCTCGATGCCGCGACACCGGATACTCGGCTGGTGCTCGTCAACTCGCCGAACAATCCCACTGGCTGGACCATGCCGCAGCACGACTGGAATGCCCTGCTCGCGCACTGCCGGCGTCACGGCATCTGGCTGGTCGCTGACGACGCGTATGAGCGTCTCGTGTTCGAGCCGGCATTGACGGTCGACGGACACGCGCCGGGGGTTCTCGGCGTGATCGACGACGAGGATCGCGTGATCAGCGCCAACACGTTCTCCAAGAGCTGGACAATGACCGGCTGGCGTCTCGGCTGGCTGGTCGCGCCGCGCAGCTTCATCGCGCAAATTGGCAAGGTGATCGAATTCAACACCTCGTGCGCGCCCGGCTTCGTACAGCAGGCCGGGATCATCGCCGTGCGCGACGGTGACGCACTGATCGCGCAGACAGTCGAGCGGCTGCGCGCATCGCGCGACCGGTTGGTACGCGCGCTGGCGGCTCTGCCGGGTATCGAGGTCGCTCCACCGCCGGGCGCGATGTATCTCTTCTTTCGCATCGCCGGTCGCAGCGACGACAGCCTTGCGTTTGCGAAACGTCTGGTCGCTGAAGCCGGGCTCGGCATCGCGCCCGGCGTCGCGTTCGGCCCGGAGGGCGAGGGCTACCTGCGCTGGTGCTTCGCGGCGTCCGAAGCGTTGCTCGACGAAGGTGCGGCGCGGCTCGCGCGCTTCCTGTCGGCGCCGTCGCTGGCCGCGGCCGAATAAGAAAAGCGCGCGGCGCATCGACCGCGCAGCCACGCACCGGATCCCGGCGTAGCATCCCTCCCGAGTGCTCCCCTTCGGGTTGCCGCGGAGCTCGGCCCGATGAGTATCCCGCGCGTTGACTGGCTAGTGCTGTTGCTGCTGCTGATCGCGCCGACACTTTCGGCGGCGGCCGACGTCGTGCCTCTTTCCGACGCAGAGCTGCGGCGCGTCGTCGAACTCGGCCCCTGGCCCCCTAAGTTCCAGCGCGATCCGAGCAACCGGGTCTCGGGACGCCCGCTCGCGATCGCGCTCGGACGGCTGCTGTTCTTCGATCCGCGCATGTCACCGGTCGGATACATCGCCTGCGTCAGCTGCCACGCGCCGGATCGCGCATTCGCCGACTTGAAGCCGCGCGCACACGGACTCGCCGATCTCGAGCGCAACACGATCGCGCTCGCGAACCTGCGCCAACAACGGTGGTACGACTGGGCGGGATCAAGCGACAGCCTGTGGCTCGCGAGTCTGCGGCCGATCCTGAACTCGCGCGAATTCGACGGCAGCCCCGCGAGCGTCGCGCGGCTGTTTCGACGCGACGAGGCGCTGGCGCAATGCTACCGGCGCGTCTTCGGCATTCCGCCAACCGGCGATGACGAACGCACGCTGGTGAATGTCGGCAAGGCGCTGGCGGCGTTTCTTGAAACGCTGAACTCCGGAAGAACTGCGTTCGACGACTATCGCGATAGCCTGCTACGCGGCCAGCCCGTAGCGACGCTCTACCCGGCCGCGGCACAGCGTGGCCTCAAGCTCTTCGTCGGCCGCGCCGGCTGCAATCAGTGTCACTCCGGC
>DATEZE010000319.1:0-3033 GCA_035255845.1 Burkholderiaceae bacterium
GGGGGCCCGGTTGAGACACTTAACAGCTTGAAAATCAACGTGAGCGTAGAGACTCCCGGAACCCCGATCCCCGCGGATACGCTGCTGGAGGAAAGCGTTGCGATGCTGGCACCGCTCGTGCGGCTGCTCGTCGCAAGCGGCGTGACCTATCCGCAGTTCACCACCGCATTGAAGACCGCTTTCCTGCGGGCCGCGCACGCCGAACTCGAAAGCAGCAACAAGAAGGTGACGGATTCGGCGGTCAGCCTGCTGTCTGGCGTGCACCGCAAGGACGTGCGGGCGTTGACGTCTGACGGCCTGCTGAGTACACACGGCATCGACCGCATGCAGTCGCTGCCTGATGAAGTCTTCGTGCGCTGGACCAACGATCCGAACTACCTCGACGTCGACGGAATGCCGAAGGTCCTGCCGATTCGCGGTCGTACGCCAGACGAGACCTCTTTCGAGCAGCTGGCCCAGGCAATCTCGCGCGATTTTCACCCGCGCTCGATCCTCGACGAGCTCGTACGCCTTGGCCTGGCTGACGTGCAGGGCGAGACGGTGCGTCTACGCACGATCTCGTTCGTGCCACAGGAGGATTTCGACCGTACGCTGAGCTATGTGCGCACGAACCTTGCCGACCATCTGGCCGCCGCCGCCGTCAACTTGCGTGCCGTGCAGCAGGGCAAGCCCGGTCCGTTCCTCGAGCAGAGCTTGTATGCGGATGAGTTGTCGGCCGAATCGGTGACCGAGCTGCATCGGCTGGCGCGGCGGATCTGGGAATCGGCGCTGCGCCGGATGTTTGCGCTGGCTAACGAACGATCACAGATCGACGAACAGGGCAGCCCGGGATCCCAGGCGATGCGCATGCGGTTCGGCACATACTTTTACTCGGAGGCCGCCACCCCGCTGTCGGGGTCGCCGGACCTGCCGCTCGAGGATACGAAGGACCCGAATCCATGAAGTCACTGAAACTCTTCGTCACGGCTCTCGTCGCGCTCGCGCTCGGCGCGTGCGGCGGTGGCGGCGAGATGGTCGCTCGCATCGGAGGCGGCGGCAGCGGCGCGCCCCCGACGACCGACGTCGGCGTCGGTGGTGTTGGGGGTTTCGGCAGCATCATCATCAACGGCCAGCACTACGATGAAACCGCGGGCCAGTTTCAGGTCGATGAGCGCCCGGATCAGCCGAGCGTAATCAGCGTCGATGCAGTGCGGCTCGGGATGCAGATGCAGTTCGAAAGCCAATCGAACCGGATCTCGAAGGCCACGGTCGCTGCGGAGGTCATCGGACCCGTCAGTTCGGTGACAGCAACGGGCCTCATCGTGCTGGGCCAGACGGTGCGCATCAATGCCGATGCGGCGATTCCAACCACGTTTGACGGTTTCAACGCGCTGTCCGACCTCACAACGGGTGCAGTGGTTGAGGTCCATGGCCAGCGCAATGCGGCTGGTGAGGTTCTGGCGACCCGCATCGAGCTGCGTACAGCCGGCAGCGTGCTGCGCGTCGTCGGCACCGTCACAGGCCTTGCCGGAGGCAAGTTCCTCATCGGCGCGCTAACCGTGCAGGCGGGACAGGCGGCGATCGTGCCGACCGGACAGACGCTGGCCAACGGGCAGCGCGTTGCGGTGTGGAGCGATCAGGCTCTCGTCGGCGGAGAACTGATCGCCCGCGTGATTCGGATCGGCGGGCTCGCTCTGCCCGCCAACGCCACGCTGACGATTGACGGCGTCGTCACCGACTTTGCATCCTCAGCCAGCTTCCACATCGCCGGCGTCTCGGTCGACGCGAGCACCGCTGTTTTTGTCGGCGGCACTGCGACGGACCTGCGCAATGGCCGCAGCGTGCGGGCCTCGGGACCTTACGCGTCCGGCCTGCTGCGAGCAGCGCGCGTTGAGTTCCTCGGCGCGGCGTCGGTACCGGTCGAACTGAAAGGCGCGATCAGCGGATTTGTCGACACGGCCAGCGCTTTCCGCATCCGCAACACGGCCGCGCGCGTGACGGCGCAGACCAACTACGTCGATGGTGACGCGAGCAACCTCGGCGAAGGCGTGCAGGTGGAGGCCGTTGGTGTGCTGGTCAACGGCGTCGTGGAGATCACCCGGCTCGAGTTTCAGGCACTCGCCAACAATGTTCAGGCCGTGCTCTCCGGCACGGTCGCCGCGCCGCTCACAGTGGCGCAGGACGGCACGCGCACGTTCCGGCTTTCGCCACTGCCGTATGAGGTCAGGACCACGGCGGCGACCAGCTACAAGAAGGGAGTCGTGACCGACCTCGCGCTGGGCCGCAACGTGAAGGTCAGTGGCAACTACAACGGCACGCAGTTCATTGCGGATGAGATCGAGTTTAAGGACAACGTCCAGGACCCGCCAACCTTCGACGTCGATGGCATCGCCAGCAACGTCATGCCGGCCTCGGTGGTAGTCAACGGCACGACGATAGGACTGACCAGCGCGACCACCTACACCAAGAACGGGGCCGCAGCGACGGCTGCCGACCTGAAAAACGGACTGACGGTGGAAATCGTCGCTGTCAAGGTGAAGGGCGACCTGGTCGCGGTCTCCGTCGAGATCAAGGTGGCCGCGAGCGGCGCGGCTACCGTGCGCGGCATTGTCAGCGACCGCTCCTCGTCGACCGACGAGGAGTTCCTGGTCGGTGCGCAGCGCGTCAGTGTTGCCGGCAATCCGAAGGTCATCCCCGGAAACAAGACGCTGGCCGATATCCGCAACGGAACCGATCTCGAGGTCGATGGAACGATCGCCAACGGGCTGCTGACGGCGACTCGGGTGAAGTTTAAGTAGGCGCTCCTCGTGTACGCGACCGCTATGCGGTCGCACGTGCACTCGTCGCGACACGGCTGTCGCTTCGCGCAGCCGCTCAAGACTAATCGGTCGGCTGCGCTCCGGAGCGGCCGCGCGCTCCGCCGACGTACAACTGCACGGCACCCACCCTGCCTTCCCGCCGAGCGGGAGGGCTAGCGCACCCCACCCTTCCCTCCCCGCCCGGCGGAGAGGGCATGACTACGTAGCAGCGTGCAGCGCGCTTCGCGGGAGGGTG
>DATEZE010000320.1:0-6594 GCA_035255845.1 Burkholderiaceae bacterium
CATTCATCGCCGAGACTGTCGGCGGCGCGACCAGCGGCTGCCTCGTGCCGCCGCCGGGCTACTTCAGGCGCGTACGCGAGATCTGCGATGCACACGGCATCCTGTTGATCCTCGACGAAGTGATGTGCGGAACGGGCCGCACCGGTACGCTGCACGCCTGCGAGCAGGAAGGCGTGGCGCCCGACCTGATGGCGATCGCTAAGGGTCTCGGCGGTGGCTACCAGCCGGTCGGCGCGGTACTCGTTGGCGGCCGCGTGATCGACGCGATCGCGGCCGGCAGCGGTTTTTTCCAGCACGGGCACACCTACATCGGGCATCCGATCGCATGCGCCGCTGCGCTTGCGGTGCAGCGCGTGCTGGCGCGCGATCATTTGGTCGAGCGTTGCGCCCGCCAGGGCGCGCGGCTGCGCGTCGAACTCGACGATGCGTTTCGCAATCACCCATTCGTCGGCGATGTCCGCGGGCGCGGGCTGTTCCAGGCGGTTGAGCTGGTGGCGGACCGCTCGACCAAAACCCCATTCGATCCGGCGTTGCGGCTGCATGTCCGCGTCAAACAGGCGGCGCTCGATATCGGACTGATGTGCTATCCGATGGGCGGCACGATCGACGGCGCGCGAGGCGACCACGTGCTGCTGGCACCGCCTTTCATCATCAGCGACGACGAGCTCGACCTGCTGATTGAACGCCTGGTCGAAGCAGTCGACAGCGCGATCGAATCGACGCGCTAAACCCCGGGGTTACGCCGCCTTGCGCCGTCTGCGGGTGGGCGCTACCGTGTCGGACCCTCGAAGGGGGCAACCGGAGGACTTGCATGAATTCCAGGATTACCTTGTGCGCAACCGCGCTGGCCGCTGCTTTTGTTGTCGCCGCAGGCGCGCCCGAGAGCGCGAGCGCGCAGCAGACGCAACGATTCATCACGGTGGGCACGGGCGGCGTGACCGGTGTCTATTACCCGGCTGGCGGCGCGATCTGCCGCCTGGTCAACCGCGACCGCGCCAAGCACGGCCTGCGCTGCTCGGTCGAGTCGACCGGCGGCTCGGTCGCAAACGTCAACCTGCTGAAGTCGGGTGAGATCGAATTCGGTGTCGCGCAGTCGGATATTCAATTTAACGCGACCAAGGGTGAGGGCCAGTTCCAAAAGGACGGCGCGATGAGCGACCTGCGCTCGGTCTTCGCGCTGCATCCGGAGCCCTTCACCGTCGTGGCCCGAAAGGAAGCGAACATCACGAAGTTCGAGGACTTCAAAGGCAAACGCTTCAACGTCGGCAATCCGGGCTCGGGCACGCTCGCGTCGATGAACGAATTGCTGGCGACGATGGGCTGGAAGATGAGCGACTTCGCGCTCGCATCGGAGCTGCGGCCCGATGAGCATGGTCCGGCGCTGTGTGACGGCAAGATCGACGGCTTTTTCTATGGCGTCGGCCACCCGTCAGCCAACATCCAGGACCCGACGACGATCTGCGGCGCTAAGCTGGTCTCCCTGACCGGCCCTGCGGTCGACAAGCTCGTCAAGGAGAAGCCGTATTACGCAATGGCAACGATCCCCGGCGGCATGTATCCGAACAACCCGAACCCGACGCAGACCTATGGCGTGCAGGCGACCGTTGTCTCGTCCGCGAAGGTGCCGCCCGAGGTTGTCTATACGGTCGTCAAGATCGTGTTCGAAAACCTCGACGAATTCAAGAAGCTGCATCCGGCACTGGCCAATCTGAAGCCGGAAGACATGGTGAAAAGTGGGCTGTCCGCTCCACTGCACGAAGGCGCGGCCAAGTACTACAAGGAAAAGGGCTGGATCAAGTAGATCTTCGGGCCGCGCGGCGCGGAGTCGCGCGCGCAGATGCACCGCAAAGGGGGCCGCGGCCCCCTTTGCATTTTCACTCAGCCTCGCCTGCCGGGCGAGCGCGCGCGGGTAAAGTAGCCGCTCGGCCACCGGCTGTCTGGGGCAAGAGGTAGAAGTGAACAGAGACAAAGGGCACGAGCCGGGCCGCGGCGTTGAGCGGGCGTTAGAAGACCTGCTGCCTCCGACCGCCGAGATGCAGCTCGACGAGAACGCGACGGTCAAGCAACTCGTCGCCGAGGCCGATACCGGCGGACGCACGCCAAAGGGCTGGGTCGGCGTCTTCATCACCACGCTCGCGGTCGCATGGTCGATCGCTCAGCTCTGGTATGCATCGCCGCTGCCGTTCATTTTCGCCTGGGGCGTGTTCAACGACACCGAGGCGCGCTCGATCCATCTCGCACTGGGACTGTTCCTTGGTTTTCTCGCGTTCCCCGCATTCAAGCGTTCGCCCCGCGATCGAATACCCGCGCTTGACTGGATCTTCGCGCTGCTCGGTGCCTTCGCGGGTGGCTATCTGTTTTTTTTCTATCGCGAGCTTGCGCTGCGGCCGAGCCAGCCGACGCCGCTAGACATCGCGACCGGCGTGGTCGGCATCGGGCTGCTGCTCGAGGCGACGCGACGCGCCGTCGGCTTTCCGATGGCGCTGCTCGCAATTCTGTTCCTCGGCTACACGATGGCCGGCCCGTGGATGCCCGAGGTCGTTGCGCACAAAGGTGCATCGGTGCCGCGGCTGATCAGCCATATGTGGCTCGTGACCGAGGGCGTGTACGGCATCGCGCTCGGCGTGTCGGTGAGCTTCATCTTCGTCTACGTGCTGTTCGGTGCGCTGCTCGACCGTGCCGGGGCCGGCAACTACATGATGCAGCTCTCCTTCGCGCTGCTCGGGCACCTGCGGGGCGGGCCGGCCAAGGTGTCGGTGGTGTCATCGGCGCTGAACGGCTTGATCTCGGGCTCATCAGTCAGCAACGTGGTGTCGGGCGGCATCTTCACGATCCCACTGATGAAAAAGGCCGGCTACGGTGGCGTGAAGGCGGGAGCGATCGAGACGATGTCGTCGGTCGACGGGCAGATCATGCCGCCGGTAATGGGTGCTGCAGCGTTCCTGATGGTCGAGTACGTCGGCATCCCGTACTCCGAGATCATCAAGCACGCGTTCTTGCCGGCCATCCTCTCGTACATCGCGCTGTTCTACATCGTGCATCTCGAGGCGGTGAAGCTCGGAATGGAGCCGATGGTCAAGGGCGCGTACCGGCCGCTGACGCAGCGCCTGACGCGCTGGGGGCTCGGGTTGGCCGGAACAGTCGTCGTGTGCTGCCTGCTGTACTACGGCATCGTCGGTGCGAAGGCGTCCTTCGGCACAGCGGCGCCTTGGATCATCGCGCTGGCCGTTGCCGCGACGTATGTCTACGCATGCTGGGTGGTTGCGCGCGCGCCGGACCTGCCGCCGGACATTGACGTCGACAACCCGGTGCAGCCCGAGATGTGGGCGACCGTGAAGGCGGGCATGCACTTCCTGATCCCTGTGGGCGTGCTGGTCTGGTGCCTGATGGTCGACGACCTGTCGCCAAGCCTTGCCGCGTTCTACGCGGTGATCACGTTGATATTCCTGATGCTGACTCAGCGCATGCTGATCGCCTGGTTCCGCGGGTCGCGCGAATTGCGCGAGCCGTTCATGGCCGGAGTGCGGGAAACCGTGCTCGGTATGAGCGACGGCGCCCGCAACATGATCGGCATCGCGATTGCAACCGGCTGCGCCGGCATCATCGTAGGGTCGATCACGCTCACCGGCCTCGGGCTGCGGATGACCGATTTCGTCGAGTTCGTGTCATCCGGCAACGTCGTCGTCATGCTGCTGTTCACGGCGATCGTCTGCCTGATTCTCGGGCTCGGCGTGCCGACGACCGCGAGTTACATCCTGGTCGCGACGCTGCTCGCGCCGGTGATCGTCGAACTCGGCGCGCGCTCGGGACTCGTCATCCCGCTGATCGCGGTGCATCTGTTCGTTTTCTATTACGGGATCATGGCTGACATCACGCCACCCGTCGGCCTCGCGACCTTCGCGGCGGCAGCGATCTCGGGCGAGGATCCGATCGCGACCGGGATCCAGGGCTTCACCTACGCGATGCGCACGCTGATTCTGCCGTTCATCTGGATCTACAACCCGCAGCTGCTGCTGATCGACGTGCGCGGTCCGTTCGAACTGATTGTGGTCGTCGGCGCGAGCTTGATCGCTTCGCTCGTCTTCGCGGCCGTGACGATGCGCTGGTTCCGCGTCAGGACACGCTGGTGGGAGAGCCTGGTGCTGCTGCTCGCGGTATTCACACTCTTTCGACCTGACTTTTTCATGGACGAGCTGACGCCCGAGTACCTCAGCGAGCCCGTGTCGCAACTGTTCGAGGTAGCGGGCACACTGCCGAGCCGTGAGCGGCTCGTCGTGCAGATCGCTGGCACCAACCTCGAAGGCGATGAGCTGCGCAAGACGGTCGCCGTGCAGCTCGGCGAGCGCGGAGATGGTTCAGCGGCGGACGGACGACGTCGGCTGCAGGAGGCCGGACTGAACGTGTCGATGCTCGGCGATGCGGCGCAGGTGACCAATGTGCGCTTCGGCAGCAGGGCGCGGCGCTCTGGCTTCG
The DNA here is from genome assembly GCA_035255845.1 of Burkholderiaceae bacterium. Lineage (GTDB taxonomy): Bacteria > Pseudomonadota > Gammaproteobacteria > Burkholderiales > Burkholderiaceae_F > JALORV01. The sequence continues at coordinate 4,474 of DATEZE010000320.1, forward strand.
AGCAGGGCTTCGAGATCGCAAACGTGCTTGTGCCGAGCGATCGGCCAACGCCCCACTGGTTCTATCTGCCGGCCTTGCTGCTGATCGGGTTCGTCTGGTGGAACCAGGGACGGCGCGTGCTTGCGCCGCGGCTGCAGGCGGCATGACATGGCGATGCGCCTGATCTCCGACGATGAGGTCGCTGCGGTATTGACGATGCGCGACGCCGTCGCCGCCATGGCCGCCGCGTTCGAGCAGTTCGGCAACGGCGCTGGAGCGGTCGTGCCACGGATGCGGGCCACCGCCCAACATCGCCAGCAATCGGTGGCGATCGCCACGATGGGAGCCGCGCTGCCGGCTGCCGGAGTCGTCGGCGCCAAGGTGTACACGACCATCGCCGGTCGCTTCCAGTTCGTCATCGTGTTGTTTTCCGCGATCACCGGAGAGCCGCTCGCGGCGCTCGAGGCTAACGAGATCACGCGCCTGCGCACGGCGGCTGTGACTGCAGTGGCGATGCAGCGGCTCGCGTCGCGCGAAGCGCGCTCGTTGGCGATCTTCGGCGCCGGGGTGCAGGCGCACGCGCATGCCGAGGCGCTGCTGATGGCGCGCCCGTTCGAGCGCGTGCTCGTCGCGGGCCGCAGTGCCGCGACGGATTTCGCCGACTGGGTGCAGACCGAGTTTGGCGTGCCGGCGAGTGCGGTGGATGCCGCCGCTGCCGTGCACGCAGGCGACGTGATCGTCACCGCGACGCGCGCTGTCGAGCCGCTGTTCGACGGGGCGCTGGTACGGCCCGGCACCTTCGTCGCCGCGGTCGGTTCTGCCAAGCCGGCCGGGCGCGAACTCGATGACACATTGCTGGCGCGGGCCGAACTGATCGTCGTCGAGTGGCTGCCCGCTGCTATGGCCGAAGCCGGCGAGTTCGTGCGAGCCGCGCCCGGCGTGATCGACCACGCTCGCGTCGTCGAACTCGGCAAGCTGCTGGTCAAGGGCGCGCATTACGACCGGCGGCCGGGAGACATCGTCGTCTACAAGTCGGTCGGCATCGGGCTCGAGGACGTCGCGCTCGCGCATCTCGTCTACAAGCGCAGCAGCTAGACGACGGGCGCACGCCGGAATGTGCGGCCGTTACGATCTGTCGCAGAATCCCGCCGCGATCAAGGCGCACTTCCGCGTGCCGGCCGTGCCCGATTTCCTCGCCAGCCCAGATGTTCGTCCGACGGAAATGAAACCGATCGTCCGACTTGCTCGCGATGGCGGGCGCAAATGCGTGCTTGCGCGCTGGGGACTGACGCCGTCGTGGGCAAAGGATCTTAAGTTCGGCAACCGCTGCATCAACGCGCGCGTCGAGACGATCGCAACCGCCCCGGCCTTCCGCGAGGCATACGTCAAGCGCCACTGCCTGGTGCCGCTGAATGCGTTCTTCGAATGGAGCGGCGAGAAGGGCCACAGGGCCAAATGGCGCATCGGCCTGCGGGACGAACCGCTGTTCGCGCTCGCCGGCCTGTGGGAGCGGTGGCGTGACCCAGCGACGCACGAGGGCACCGAGACTTACACGATCATCACGACCGAGGCGAACGAGGCGCTGGCGCCGCTGCACGATCGCATGCCGGTAGTCGTCGGCGCGGCCGACCATGCGCGTTGGCTTGAGGCTGGCGCGGACAGCGCGACGCTGCTGGTGCCGTATCCCAGCGAGGCGCTGAAGGTCGAGTCGGCGTGAACGTAGCCCGGACGGTCGCGGCGCTGGCCGCGTCATTCTTGTTCGACGCGATGGCGCAATCGCTGAGCGTGCCGCCGCCGTCGCCGGATTGCGGATCGGTCGTGATTATTCGCTGCAACAAGGAAGCGGGTGCGTCCACGGACTCGGACCGACGCGCCGCCGCCCGCCGCCAGGAGGCTCGACGCATACGGCCCGAAGTGCAGGAGTTGGACCGCATCATCATCGAAGGCGACGCCGAGCGCTACTCCCTCGAGGACACGATCAACCGCGCGCTGGCGCGTCCGCTGCTGCTTCAGCGCGAAAGCACGTTCTCGCTCGGAGAAGGCGAGCTATGCACTTGCCGCGCCGTTTGCCCGCCTCCGCCGCTGCCTTGCTGTGTCTGCAGCGACCGCGTCGGCAGCCGCCATGCAACCTCACCGGGGTGG
>DATEZE010000321.1:0-17349 GCA_035255845.1 Burkholderiaceae bacterium
ACGAACACGACGCGCTCTGCGAGCCGCGACAGAAGGCCGAGCTTCAGAAGCCTATTGAAGACCGCTACGACAAACGCGATCCCCATGCCGGATGCGAGGCCGACGATGATCGTCAAGTCCGTCGGGGCATCCGCCGGCAGCACAAAATGCTCGACGACGATCGCAGCGATCGCCGAAATCACGGTCAGGACGAGGAGCGAGCGCGAGCCCGGTGCGCCGTCCGGCTCCGTGAGCGATCGGGCCTCCAACGGGAGGGCAGGGACCATTTTCGGAAAGAACAGCGACACGAGGACGACAAAGGCGGCGTAAAGGCCCGTGAGCACGAACCCGGGAATAAACGCGCCCGCGTACATGTCGCCAACGGACTTGCCCAACTGATCGGCCATGATGATCAGCACCAGCGACGGCGGAATGATTTGCGCCAGCGTGCCCGACGCCGCGATCACGCCGGAGGCCAGGCGGCGGTCGTAGCCGTAGCGCAGCATGATCGGCAGCGAGATCAGACCCATCGATATCACCGAGGCCGCGACGACGCCGGTGGTCGCCGCGAGCAGAGCGCCGACGAAGATCACGGCGAATGCGAGTCCCCCTCGGACCGGACCGAACACCTGACCAATCGTGTCAAGCAGGTCCTCGGCCATACCGCTGCGTTCGAGCACCAGCCCCATGAACGTGAAGAAGGGAATGGCGAGCAGGGTTTCGTTGCTCATCACCCCCCATAGACGCTCCGGCATGGCCTGAAACAGCGTCGCATCCAGCAGCCCGAGTTCGATGCCGAGCAGGCCGAAGCCGATGCCGACCGCACCCAGCGAAAACGCCACTGGATAACCGATGAGCAAGCAGACAACCAGCGCCCCGAACATCAGGGGCGCCATGTTGTTGATCAGGAACTGCGTCATGCCTGCTCACCCCGCGACTTCAGGATTTCCTCGGCGAGCAATTCCTCTGAAGTCTTGACCTGCTGCTTCGCGGTGGGATCGGGACCGTGTCCGGTTAGGAACGCCGCGTACTTGATGAGTTGGGAGACGCCCTGCAGCGACAGCAGGGCGAAGCCGATCGGCACCAGCAGTCGCGCTGGCCAGATGATCAGACCCCCGGCGTTGCTGGACATTTCACCGCGCTGAAGCGCCTGCATGAAGACTGGCCACGACAGGTAAAGAATCAGCAGGGATACAGGGAGCAGAAAGAACAGCGTGCCCAGCACGTCGATCCAGGCCTGCGTGCGCTTGCTCAGGCGGCCGGCGACGACGTCGATCCGCACCATTTCGTTTTGTTGCAGCGTGTACGGGGCGGCGAAGAGGAAAATGGCCGAGAACAGGTACCACTGCAGTTCCAGCCAGGAATTGGACGAGATGTTCAGCAGGTAACGGATGACCGCGTTGCCCGCGCTGATCAGGGTGACGATCAGGATCAGCCACATCACGACGCGGAAGATCCGACGGTTGATTTCGTCGATGGCGCGCGACAAAGCGAGCAGTGCGGACATGTCGAGTTCCCCCTCAGGAAACCAGCGCGTCAGCCTTCCCCAGCAAAGGCCGGGGCGATTCTATCTGCGAAATCCGCGCAACCCTAGGGTTCGCCGGCGAGCGATTCTCGCCATGCTTGGACGCGCTCGAGTACCCGGCTGGGCGCGGTCCCGCCGCGATGGTCCCTGGCCGCAACCGAGGCGTCGAGGCCGAGCAGCGCGGCGACGTCTGCGCCCACTTGCGGTGCGACGCCTGCCAGTTCGGTCGGTGAAAGTTCGGTCAGTTCAACGCCACGCGAGGATGCCAGCCGCACCGCACGTGCCACTGCCTCATGGGCTTCCCGGAACGGCATGCCACGGCGCACAAGGTGGTCGGCCAGGTCGGTCGCGGTCGAGTGGCCTTCGGCCGCCGCGCGGCGCAGCGCGGCCGTGTCGACCACGATGCCCGGCACCATCTCGATAAAGGCGCGCAGCGTGTCGATCACCGTGTCGACCGTGTCGAACAGCGGCTCCTTGTCTTCCTGGTTGTCCTTGTTGTAGGCGAGCGGCTGGCCCTTCATCAGTGTCAGCAGCGCCATCAGGTGGCCGATGACGCGGCCGCTCTTGCCGCGTGCCAGCTCCGGAACGTCCGGATTCTTCTTCTGCGGCATGATCGACGAACCGGTCGTGAACCGGTCGGGCAGCTGCACGAAGCCAAAGCGCGGGCTCATCCAGAGCACGAGCTCCTCGGCCAGCCGCGAGACGTGCACCATTATCAGCGCGGCCGCCGCCGCGAACTCGATCGCGAAGTCGCGATCGCTGACCGCGTCCAGCGAGTTTTCGGCGATGCCCTCGAAGCCGAGCCGCTGCGCCACAAATTCGCGATCGATCGGGTAGGTCGTGCCGGCGAGCGCCGCTGCGCCGAGCGGCAGACGATTCACGCGCCGGCGGGCGTCGACGAGTCGCTCGCGGTCGCGCTCGAACATCTCGACATAGGCGAGCAAGTGATGGCCGAAGGTCACCGGCTGCGCCACCTGTAGATGGGTAAAGCCGGGCATCACGGTGCCCGCATGTTGCGCCGCCTGCTCGACCAAGGCCTTCTGCATGCCTCGCAGCAGCGCGACGATGCGGTCGATCTCGCCACGCAGCCACAGGCGCAGGTCGGTCGCGACCTGGTCATTGCGCGAGCGGCCCGTATGCAAGCGTTTGCCGGCGTCACCGACGAGATCGGTGAGCCGCTTCTCGATATTCAGGTGCACGTCCTCGAGTGCGAGCCGCCAGTCGAACTCGCCGCGCTCGATCTCGCCGCGGACCTGCGTCAGCCCGCGCTCGATCGCCGCGAGGTCATCCGCGCTGATGATCTCCTGCCGCGCCAGCATCGCCGCGTGTGCCAGCGATCCTTCGATGTCCGCGAATGCCAGTCGCCGATCGAAGCTCACCGATGCGGTGTAGCGCAGCACGAAATCGGCGACCGGTTCGTCGAAACGACCGGACCACGCGCTGCTTTTCGAGCCTAAGGGATCGGATGGTTTCGCGGGGTGCTCTGACATAATCGTTTCGAGGGGAGGGCGGCTGTGCCTCGAACCGAGGACCACCATCGCGTCTGTGAGCGGTCGCCGATTATAGGTTTGTGAAGCCGTCGCCACCTGCGATCAAGGGACCGCTGGCCCGCGCAGAGACCGCGGTGCCGACGCCGCGTCGGGTCATCCCGGACGGCTGCAACATGGGGGTGCTGATGCGGGTCATCGGCATCGTGGCCACCATTTCGCTGACCGCGGCCGTCGCCGACGCCGCGAGCCCGGCCGAAGCAGTCGGCGGGTTTCTGCATATCACGTCGCTCGCAGCCCCGGCGACGCTCACGACGTTGATGCTCTGGTGCGCCGAGCGGCGCGCACTGCCCCCGCTAGATGCGCCGTTGCAGCGTGCGGTCGCCTGGTTGACCGCGGCGCTCGTCGCCTACGTCTTCACGCTGGTGCTGCGGGTCGACGCTGGGCCGTGGATGCCGTTTGGCCACGCGCTTGCCGGCGGCGCGTTCGGCGCAGGCGTGCAGCACTACTACGAGCTACGCGAGCGCGCGTTTTCGCCCGCGGTGGCCGAGGCGAAGTACCAGGCCCTGCAGTCCCGGATCCGCCCGCACTTCCTCTTCAACAGTCTGAACGCGGTACTCGCGATCATCCGTACGGAGCCGGCCAAGGCCGAACGCATGCTCGAATCTATCGCCGAACTGTTCCGCGCCGTGATGGCCGATACGCGCAAGCTGGTGCCGCTGGCGCAGGAGATTGAGCTCTGCCGCAACTATGTGGAGATCGAACAAACGCGGCTCGGGAATAGGCTGGCCGTTGACTGGCAAATCGGGGCATACCACCCCCGGGCAAAAGTGCCACAGTTGCTTCTGCAGCCGGTGATCGAAAACGCGATTCGGTACGGCGCGGAAAAGCTGCCAGGCCGCGCCAATATCGTCGTTCGGGTACGACAGCATGGCTTCACGCTGGAGATGTTCGTCAGCAATCCGATTGCCCCAGAGCGCCCGGAGCGCGAAGGCAACCAGATCGGACTGGCCAACATTCGCGGACGGCTGGCACTGATGTATGACCTCGAAGCAAAAGTCGAAACGCAGGTCAGGCGCGACCGCTTCGAGCTGACGATGACCTTGCCGGTCGAAAAGCGCGCCTGAAGGGCACGTCATGCTGAACGTGATGATCGTCGACGATGAGCCGCCAGCGCGCGCGCGCCTGGGACAGGTGCTGCGCGACTGCTCCGAGCAGGTATCGCTGCAGCTCGTCGGCGAGGCAGGCGGCGGCATTCGCGGGCTCGAGGAAGTCGACCGCCTGAACCCCGACGTCGTGCTGCTGGATGTTCACATGCCGGACATGAGCGGCATCGAGGTCGCGCGGCACCTGGCCCAGCGCAGCAATCCTCCGGCAGTGATCTTCGTCACCGCCTACGATGAGCATGCGCTCGAAGCCTTCGAGGTGCGTGCGCTCGACTACCTGATGAAGCCGGTGCGGGCGGAGCGACTCGTTGCGGCGCTTGCGCGAGCCGAGCGCTTCCGCACGCACGAACCGCGCATCGAGGATCTCGCGAAGACCATCGGTTCAGTGCGATCGCACGTCACGGTCTCCGAGCGCGGCCGCATGATCCTGGTTCCGGTCGACGACATCGTCTACCTGCGCGCCGAGCTGAAGTACGTCACGATTCGAACAGGGGCGCGTGAACACCTGACCGAGGAATCGCTCACCTCGCTCGAGAGCGAATTTGGCGAGCGCTTCGTGCGGATCCATCGCAATGCGCTAGTCGCACGCAAATCGATCCTCGGATTCCAGCGCGTGCGCGGCAGCATCGACGAGGATGGCGAATCCTCCGAGGGCCACTGGGAAGTGCTGCTTAAAGACGTGCCCGAGCGCCTGCCGATCAGCCGCAGGCAGTGGCCCACCGTGAAGGCGGCTGCGCGTCAATAGCCCCGACGCCCGGCATCAGGCGCTCTCGGCTGCGTCGAAATCGAGTTCGACCTTGGCGCCGTTCGGGTCGTGGAAAAACAGCTGCCACGTATTCGACTCGCGTTGTCGTCGCAGTTCGTAAGGCACCTTCGCGTCGTCGAGCCGTTGTTTGATCGTTGCCAGGCCGTGGGCCGAGAACGCCACGTGGTCGAGCACGCCGGCGCGTTGCGCAGGCAGAGTTCGCCCCCCAACGATGTGGAGCACGGCGTTGCCATTGACGCAGAGCCAGGCGCCGGCGAATCCAAGATCGGGTCGCGGCCCTGGTACAAGGCCGAGCAAATCGCCATAGAAGCGAACCGTGCGGTCGACGTCGTCGGTCAGCACCGTGAAATGGTTCAACCCCAGAATCATTGTTTGCCTCGTTCAGATGCGCGATGGTGCCGCTGCGGCACCTTGCCGCGCGCGGCGTAAGACGAGCGGAGCGAGCCACACCAGCAGTGTCGTTGCCGCCAGTGTGCCCGCAATCGGTCGCGTGACGAATTCGAGCAAATTGCCCTCGGCCTTGATCAGCGACGAAACGAAATTCTCTTCGAGCATGCCGCCGAGCACGACGCCGAGGATCGCCGGTGCAATCGGAAACCCGTTGTCTTCAAGGATGTAGGCGATGACGCCGGCGACCAGCATGACGCCGACGTCGAACAGTGAGTTGTTGATCGCGAACGTTCCGACGATGCAGAAAATGAGGATCAGCGGCATCAGGATTTGCCGTGGCACCTTGAGGATCTGCTTGGCGGCCTTGATGCAAAGCATGCCAAGCGGAACCATGATGATATTGGCGACGATGAACAGCAAGAACACCGCATAGATATTTTGCGGGTTGGTCGTGAACAGCGTCGGACCCGGATTCATGTTCTTCATGTACAGGACGCCGATCACGATCGCCGTGATCGAATCGCCCGGGATGCCGAAAACGAGCGCCGGAATCCAAGCGCCGGCCAGTGCACTGTTGTTGGCCGAGCCCGACTCGACGATGCCTTCGACGTGACCCGTTCCAAACTTCTGCGGCTCCTTCGAGAACTTCTTGCTGACCGCGTACGACATCCACGCGGCGATGTCGGCTCCTGCTCCCGGCAGTGCGCCGACCAGCGTGCCGAGCGCACTCCCGCGCAGGATCTGCAGCCAGTACTTTTTGGCGAGGCCCCACTGGCCGCTGAAGACGTTGCCGACGTGCCCGACGACGAGTTCGCCTTGCGGACTCGTATCGGCCGCGAACCGGATGATTTCGGAAACCGCAAACATCCCGATCATCATCGGGATCATGCCGACGCCGCCCATCAACTCACTGTTTCCGAGAGTGAAGCGCGGATGCCCTGCAGGATTGCCGAGCCCGACGCAGGCCACCAGCAACCCGAGGAAGAGTGTCAACAATCCCTTCAACGGTCGATCTGACGTGATGAAAACCGCGCAGGTGAGTCCTAGCAGCACCAGCCAGAAATACTCGAATGAGCTGAAGCGGATCGCGAACTCGGCCAATGCGGGCGCGGCCACAATCAGCACGGCGGTGCCGAACAGGCCGCCGACCGCCGAGAAGACGAGCCCAGCGCCGAGAGCGAGCTCGGCCTGTCCTTTGCGCGTCATCGCAAAGGCTTCGTCCGTGTACGCGGCTGACGCTGGCGTGCCGGGAATCCGCAGCAGGCAGCCTGGAATGTCGCCGGAAAAAATCGCCATCGCCGTCGCGGTGACAATCGCCGCGATCGCGGGAATCGGCGGCATGAAAAACGTCACGGGCACCAGCAGCGCGGTTGCCATCGTCGCTGTCAATCCGGGAACCGCGCCGACGAACAGACCGAAGAGCGAAGCGAGCACCATCACGAGGATGGTGTACGGCTCGAAGACTGTCGAGAACGCCTGGACGAGGGCGGCCCACATCGGTTGATCTCGGGGCGCGCGCTACCAGGCGTACGGGGTCAGAAAGCCCCACGGCAGCGGCACGCGCAGGAGCTTGTAGAACGCGAAGTGGATCGCCAGCGTCGCAATCGCCGAGGTGATGACCGTGCGCTTCCATCCGACGCCGAACATACGAAAGAGCACGGTGAGAATGACGAAGGACGTCAGCAGGAACCCGAGTCGATCGACGGCGGCTACGTAGAACACGACCGAGCCGATGACGGCGAGCACGCCGGCGACATGGCGTGGTGAACGCACCCATGGATCGAACCGGATCAACGGGACCTGCGCGCGAATTCGCCAGCCGCGTGCAATAAGGATCAGGCCACCAACGGCGAGGCCAACGGCAATCAGCGACGGAAACAACGCCGGCCCGACGCGCTGCGCGGGGACCATCGGGTACGACGCCGTGATGACCAGTACTGCGGCCGCCAGCGCCAGAAGCAAAAGGCCGAAGACGGCGTCGTTGAGCTTCACGGACGGTGGATGCGCGAGACTACTTGGCGATACCCACCGCCTTCATCGTCGCACCGAGCTCGGTGTCCGACTTCGCCATGAACTTGGCGAAATCGTCCGGACCGGCGTAGATCACGCCAAAGCCACGACTGCTCATGAATTCGGTGTAGTCCTTGCTGGCAGCGATCTTTTGCAGCGCGGCCGCCAACTTGTCGCGCGCTTCCGGCGGAATTCCCTTCGGCGCGACCATGCCGCGCCACGCGGCCATCGTCCAGTCGCTGCCGATTGCAGCCTTCAGCGTCGGAACATTCGGATAGAGCGCCGACGGCTTGTCATTCATGATGACGAGGCTCTTGACCTTGCCGGCATCGATCAGTGCACGCGCCTCGGGTAACGAGACCGGCGCGATGTCGACTCCGCCTGCGACCATGTCCTGCAGTCCTGGCGCGGCACCGTTGCTCGGGACCCACGGCACAGCGGCCGGATCGATCTTCTGGTCGCGCAGCAGCCCGGCGAGTGCGAGATGCCAGATGCCTCCCTGGCCGGTTCCAGAGGCCTTGAGCTTGCCCGGATTCGCCTTGATCGCCGCCAGGAGATCTCCGACCGACTTGTAAGGAGCATCCGCGCGAACCTGCACGCCGGCAGGGTCGGCATTGACCAGCGCCAGCGGGGTATACGACGCGCCGGTCAACTCCGTCAGCCCCTGCCAATGCATCATGCCGATCTCGACCGTGGCCAGGCCGATCGTGTAACCGTCGGGTGCTGCCGACGCGATCGCGGCGTGTCCAACGACACCGCTGCCGCCGGTGCGGTTGACGACGTTGACCGGTTGCCCGAGTTCCTTCTCGAGCAGGGTGCCGATAATGCGGGCTGTCGCGTCGGTTCCGCCACCGGCGCCCCATGGGACGATCAGCGTGATCGGGCGCGTGGGGTAGGACTGCGCTAGGGCGACATTGCTCAGGCAAGCCGATGCGGCCAGCGAGGCTGCGGCGAATCGAAACAGCGTGCGACGGGAATAGGCGGGCATGTCTCCTCCGTGATCGAACGTCGGTTTGTCTCGCTCCGACTCGCCCGCAATGTAGAGCAAATCGACTGCGGCGGGCACTCGGGGGAGCGACCTAACCGGTGTTTCGAAGTCCGGCCGAAATTCCGTTGATCGTCAGATGAATGCCGCGCTTGACGCGCCCGTCGGTGATACCGGCGCGATGGCGCTTGATCAATTCAACCTGCAGGTGATTCAGCGGGTCGATATACGAAAGCCGATGCTGCATGATGCAGAGTGAGCCGATGCTAGACTCGCCGCGCCATTTTCGGGTCATGCCATCGACAGGATCTCGCCGATGAACACGCCGGCGCGCGTCGTCATCGCGACGCGCGAAAGTCCCCTCGCACTGTGGCAGGCCGAACATGTGCGTCAGATCCTGATACAGCGACACCCGTCCATTGAGGTAGAGCTGCTCGGCATGACGACGCGTGGCGACCAGATTCTGGATCGCACGCTGTCGAAGGTCGGCGGCAAAGGGTTGTTTGTCAAAGAGCTCGAGGTCGCACTGCTCGAGAGGCGCGCGCAGCTCGCCGTGCACTCGTTGAAGGACGTTCCGATGGATCTCGGGCCAGAGTTCGAACTCGCGGCGGTTATGCAACGCGAGGATCCGCGCGACTGCCTGGTCTCCAATCGATTTGCAACGCTCGATGAAATGCCCGCGGGCGCACGCGTCGGCACGTCAAGCCTGCGACGGGAGCTGATGCTGCGCGCGCGCTTTCCGGGTCTCAGAGTCGAGGCGGTGCGCGGCAATGTGAACACGCGCCTGGCAAAGCTTGACCGGGGCGATTTCGACGCCCTCGTGATGGCCGCCGCCGGTCTCAAGCGCCTCGGCTTCGCAGCGCGCATTCGCCAGGTGATTCCGACCGCCGTATCGCTGCCAGCGCCCGGCCAGGGTGCGCTCGGCATCGAGGTGCTGCGGGAGGACGAGGCCACCATTTCACTGCTCGCGCCGCTGAACGACCCGGCGACCCGTGCCGCCACGATGGCAGAACGCGGCGTATCGCGCGGCCTCGGCGGCAGCTGTCAAGTGCCGCTGGCGGCGTACGCGGAGATTGAAGGGGCTGAGTTGCGGATGCGGGCGCTTGTCGGTAATGCCGCCACCGGCGAATTCGTCGAGAGCGAGGGCAGGGCGCCCATGGATGATGCCGAGGTCCTGGCGGCGCGACTCGTCGCGGACCTGAAGAAGCGCGGAGCGCTGCGGCTGCTCGGCCTCGGCTGAGATCGTGGCGCGGCTCTCGATCGTCACGCGCCCGGGCCAGGCCGGCGAACGCCTCGCCGAAGAGTTGCTGCGGCGTGGCGGCGACGCGCTCTGGTGGCCGGCGTTCACGATCGGACCGGCGCCGGACGAGTTCCGGGCGCGGTCGGTCCTGGCCCGCGTCGCGGAGCACGATCTTGTGATCTTCGTCAGCCCGGCTGCCGTGCACGCTGCCGCCCCGCTGCTTCAGGACTGGCCAACGGCCACAGCCATCGGCGCGGTCGGTCATGCGACCGCGCAGGCGATCGCCGAACTCATACCGGTGCCAACGGGAACTCCGATCGTCGCGCCGTCCGCGGGCAGTGGCGCGGGCTCCGAAGCCTTCTTCGACGCTTGGCAACGCAGCGGGAGTACCGCGAACCGCGTGCTGATCCTGCGTGCACAGGCCGGTCGGGAATGGCTGGCGCGCCGTTTCGCCGACGCGGGCGCCGAAGTGGAGGTACTGCCGGTCTACAGCCGCACCGATTCGGTGCCGGACGTCGCCAGCCTCGGCCGAGTCGCGCGCGCGGCGCACCAAGGCGACGACGTGACGATCCTCTTCAGCAGCAGCGAGGCGATCGATGCCCTCGATCGCCAACTTGACACGGTCGCCGGTGCCGCGCAATGGCTGCGCCGTGGCCGCGCGCTGGCGACGCACCCGCGCATCGCAGAACAGCTGTTGGCCGCTGGATACACGCGAGTCGAATTGGCCGAGTCGGGTCACGAAGCGCTCGTCGCACAGCTTTAGAATCGGCGCAATACCGCTCGCCGCCGGTTCGCGCGGCATTTGGCCGCTCTCGACGTGCAGCGCCGATCACCATCCGCCCATCGCTGCCTTGAACCCGAACGAGTCACCGTCGATAGAACCTGTCGCCGCAGTGGCAAATACGCCTGCGCCGACAGCAATTGAGCCGGCCACGCCTCGTTCGGCCTGGCCGTGGATCGCCGCAATTGCGATCGTTGCGAGCCTCGGCGCGGCGGTCTATGCGCAGCTGCAGCTCGGCGCGCTGCGCAAGGAATCGGCACGGCGGTTTGGTGAACTCGAACAGGCGACGGCGCGCGCGACCGACACGGCCACTCGCGCGGATGCCGAGGCCCGCGCGGCGCGTGAGCGCGCGATGGTGCTCGAAGCGCGACTCGCCGACGAGCAGGGCCAGCGCGAGGCGCTTGAGCAGCTCTATACCGATCTCTCGCGCGGGCGTGATGAGGCAGTGCTGGTCGAGGTCGAGCGGCTGGCCGCGGTCGCCAGTCAGGAGCTCAGCGTCAGCGGCAACCTCAACACCGCGCTCGCGGCGCTGCAGACGGCTGACCTTCGCCTCGCCCGCAGCGACAGCGCGCGGTTCCTGCCGCTCCGCCGCGTCATCGCGCGCGACATCGAGCGCCTGAAAGTTGCCCCATCGGTCGATGTCGCCGGCATGGCGCTGAAGCTCGACCAGATCGCGGCGGCCGTCGATAACTGGCCGCTGCTTTCAGATGCACGGCCTCCGGGCGATGTGCAGCCCGCCCCTAGCGCGGACGCGAACGCACCGTCGCCCGGCCTGCCACGCTGGGAGCGATGGCTCGAACGGTTGCGCTCTGAACTTGGCGATTATCGCGACCTCGTCCGGTGGCGCCGCGTGGACACGCCCGAGGCGCTGCTGCTGGTGCCGCAGCAGCAGCAGTTGGTCCGGCTGCAGATCAAGCTACGCCTGTTGAATGCGCGACAGGCGCTGTTGATGCGCAACGATCGCCTGTTCCGCGCCGATCTCGGCGAAGCGCAGACATTGGTCAGCCGATACGTCGACGTGCGCCAGGCCAACGTTGCCGCCGCGGTCGCCACGATGAAGCAGCTGGGTTCTACGGCACTCTCGGTCGAAGTGCCGCAGATCAACGACAGCCTCGCCGCAGTGCGTGCGGCGCGTACCACGCCGGGGCGCTGATGCGCTGGCTGACCTGGGCGCTGCTGTTGTCGCTGCTCGCCGCGGCCGTGGCCCTGGTGCTGCAGATCAACGCCGGCAACGTTGCCTTCTACGTGCCGCCCTACCGCCTCGACGTCGCACTCAACCTTTTCCTTCTGGTGCTGACGGCGCTGCTGCTGATCGTCTACCTGGGAGGCCGCGCGTTGCAGCGGGTCGTCGACTTTCCCGAGCAGGTGCGGCTCTATCGAGCGCGTCGCGAGGAGGTGGGCGGCCAGCAGGCGCTGGTCGAGGCGGTGCGCAGCCTGCTCGAAGGCCGCTTCGCCCGGGCGGAGAAGGCTGCGCGGGCCGCACAATCGTCATCGCGCACTGCCGGAGTCGCTGCGCTGATCGGCGCGCGAGCCGCCCACCGGATGCAGGAATATGAACGACGGAACGACTGGCTTACGCGCGCCGAGGACGACGCCGATATCGAAACTGCGCGTCTTGTCACGAGCGCGGAGATGTGGTCGGAACAGCGCGACAACGATGCCGCGCTCGGCGCGATCCGCCAGCTGCAGGGTGCCGGAGCGCGCCACATCCACGCGATGCGAATCGCATTGAACGCCAATCTGCAGTCGGGCCGCTGGGAAGACGCGCTCAAGGCATTGCGTGCGCTCGAAAAGCGCAAGGCGGTGCATCCGGTGCTCGCCCAGCGGTTGAAGCTGGCTGCTTATCGGGAACGTCTGCTGGCGCAACGCTACGACGCTGCTTCACTCGAGGCTGCCTGGGACGCGATCACCGCCACCGATCGGCTGCTGCCGGAAGTGGCGCTTGAAGGCGCTCGCCTGCTGAACCTCGCCGGCCGCGGTGGGCGCGCCGCCGCCGTGATCGAGGAGGCGCTGCGCGCATCCCCTGCCCCGTGGGACGAAACCAGCACCAGGCTGCTCGACGAATACGCGCGCGCCCAGGCCTTTCCGGCCCGCGGGCAACTCGAGCAGGTCGAGCGCTGGCTGAGCGAGTCGCCGCGCGACGACGCGATGCGCGCGGCGCTGCTGCGTACAGCGGGCATGCTGTGCCTGCGCGAACAGCTATGGGGCAAGGCGGGCAGCTATCTGAACGAAAGTTTGCAGATTGCCAAGGAGCCGGCGACGCTGCTCGCGCTGGCTCGACTGGCCGAGGCGCTGGGCAACGAGGCCGAAGCGGCTCAGCACTATCGCGAGGCGGCTTTCGGTTATTCGCAGCCGGCGTCGGCGCCCGGAGAAGGCCTTCGGCCCATCCTGCGCGAGCAGACCTTTTAGTCCTCACGTGGCGGCGGCCGCGCTAAACGCAGCGTCCGCCGTCAACCTCCAGGCACGCGCCGGTGACGAAGTTCGCTTCATCGGACGCGAGGTAGACGCACGCGCTCGCGACGTCGTCAGGCGTCGAGAAGCGGCCGAGAGGGATCGTCTCGAGGAACTTCTTCCGGTTCTCGGGCGTGTCGGGCATCCCCATGAACTCGGTCACGAGGCCGGTTGCTCCGATCACCGGGTTGACGCAGTTGACGCGGATGCCGTCAGGGCCGAGTTCGGCCGCCATCGAACGGCTGGTCGTGATCACCGCGCCCTTGCTGCCGTTGTACCAGGTGAGGCCAGGCCGCGGCCGGATAGCGGCAGTCGATGCGATATTGATGAAGCAGCCACTGCGCTGCCTGCGGAAGTGCGGCACGACATGGATTGCGGTCAGGTAGATCGACTTCACGTTGACCGCGTAGATGCGGTCGAACTCTGCTTCGCCGACGCCGAGCAGGGGCTGGTTACGGTGCGTCGTCCCGGCGTTGTTGACGACGATGTCGAGCTTGCCGAACTGCGAGAGCGCAGCGTCGAGCAGGCCGCGCACCTCGTTCGACTTCGACACATCGCCGAACGCGAAATGCGCGACTCCACCCGCGGCGCGGATGCCGGCGGCGACCGCGGCACCGCTTTCCCGCGCGATGTCGTTGATTACCACCGAGCAGCCTTCGCGCGCAAAGCGTTCGGCAATGCCGCGCCCGAATCCGGATGCCGCGCCCGTGACGAGCGCGACCTTGTTCTCAAGCCTTCGAGTTCCCATCGCTGTCTTCCTGTGTGCTAGCCGTGCTTCACCGCGATCGTCTTCAGCGTCGTGAAGCCGAGCAATGCTTCGAAGCCCTTCTCGCGCCCGTAGCCGCTCGACTTAACCCCGCCGAACGGCAATTCGATGCCGCCGCCGGCACCATAGTTGTTGATGAACACCTGGCCGCAGCGTAGCTGCCGCGCAATGCGCAACTGGCGTGCGCCGTCGCGAGTCCAGACGCCGGCGACAAGACCAAAGCGCGTGCCGTTGGCGATACGCACGGCCTCCGCATCGGTGTCGAATGCGCAGGCCGCCAGGACCGGTCCGAAGATCTCTTCCTGCGCCAGCCGATGCTGCGGCGGAACGTCGCGCAGCAGCGTCGGGGCCTGGTAAAAACCGGTCTGCGGGGCGTCCTCCACTACCTGCCCCTGCGCGGCCATCACGACGCCGTCGTGCTGTGCCTGGCTCAGATAGTCCCATACACGCTGCAACTGGTTCCGGCGGATCAGTGGACCTAGATCGAGGTCGGCGAGTGCGGGACCGGCGCGCAGCCGCCGGATCGCGCCTGAGAGTTGTTCGAGCAGCGGTTCGTAGATCGAACGCTCGACCAGCACCCGGCTGCCTGCCGAGCAGGTCTGGCCGGCGTTCTGCACGATGGCATTGATCACGACGGGTACCGCTGCATCCAGGTCCGCGTCGGCGAAGACGATCTGCGGCGACTTGCCGCCGAGTTCGAGCGTGACCGGGCAGTGGTGACGGGCGGCAGCCTGTGCCACGGCGGTGCCTGTCAGCGGCGATCCGGTGAAGCTGATGTGATCAACGCCCGGATGCGCAGCCAGTGCGGCGCCGGCTTCTGCGCCATAGCCGGTCACGATATTGAGCGCGCCTGCAGGAAAGCCAACGTCGACAGCAAGCTCTGCCACGCGCAGCAGCGTGAGGCAGGCATCCTCGGCAGGCTTGACGACGCAGGCGTTGCCGGCCGCCAGCGCGGCGCCCACGCTGCGGCCGAAAATCTGCATCGGGTAGTTCCACGGAATGATGTGACCCGTGACGCCATGAGGCTCTCGAATCGTCAGCACGGTCATGCCGGTCTGGTACGGGATCGTGTCGCCGTGCAGCTTGTCGGCTGCGCCCGCGTAATACTCGAAGTAGCGTGCGAGCGCGGCGGCATCGGCGCGCCCCTGCCTGAGCGGCTTGCCCGTGGTGCGCGATTCGAGCTGCGCCAATTCCTCGCCTGCGCCTTCGACTGCGATGGCCAGTCTCATCAGCAGCCGCCCGCGCTCGGTCGCTGTTAGGCGGCCCCAGTCGCCGTCGCCGAATTCGCCGAGCGCAGCGCGCGCGGCATCGACGGCACGGCCGATGTCGGCGGCATTGCCGCGGGCGATGCGTGCGAATGCCGTGCCAACTGACGGATCGAGCACGTCGATGGTCTGGCCGTTGTCTGGAGGAAGCCAGCGATTGCCGACGAATTGCTGTGCAACCGCGCCGATTTCAGCATCTAATGCCCCGTCCATGCGCGATCCTCCGTCGTATCTGTGCATCGATTATTTCAGCAAGACCAAGGCTGCGCGAGTTCGATGCTTTGTAGAATCGACCAGTGCATCACGGGGAACCCATCATGAGTCTCGACCGAGTACCCGCTGGCCGCAACATCCCCGACGACTTCAACGTGATCATCGAGATCCCCGCACACGCGGACCCGATCAAGTACGAGATCGACAAGGAAACCGGTGCCCTGTTCGTCGACCGGTTCATCGGCACATCGATGCACTATCCGTGCAACTACGGCTATGTGCCGAAGTCGCTGGCGGACGACGGCGATCCGCTCGACGTCCTCGTCATCACGCCGTTCCCGCTGCAGCCCGGCGTTGTCGTGCGCTGCCGCCCGCTAGGCGTTCTGAAGATGGAGGATGAGGCCGGTGGCGACGCGAAGCTGCTCGCGGTGCCGATCGACAAGATCCTGCCCTGGTACCGGAGCTGGCAGCAGTGGTCCGATCTCGCGCCGGAGCGGCTGGCACAGATCCAGCACTTCTTCGAGCACTACAAGGACCTCGAGAAAGGCAAGTGGGTCAAGGTGATCGGCTGGGAAGGACCGGACTCGGCGCGCAAGGAAATCGTTGACGCGGTGGCCGCGTACCTGGCCGCTTCGCCGCAGCCGGCGTTCTAACGCTCGGCCGCGACGCCGATGAGCTGGAACCCGCGCGCGCACGGTTACTTGCTGCTGCTGCTGGCGCTGACGGGCGCGCTGATACTTGGCATGACCGATGCCCCCTATCCGTACGTGCGCGAGGGTGTCGTCACGGCGGTGATGGTTTTTGTATTCGTGACGGTTTTCGACCGCCCGACGTACCGCATCTTCTCGCTCGTCACCGGCGTCCTCGTGCTCGTTGCATTGTGGTTGCTGCGGGTCGCGCCCAATATGGAGGCGCGCCGCCTCGAGATCCTGGTCCACGTTGGCATGGTGATCTTCTTTGCGTTGGCGGTCAGCATGGTGCTGCGCCACCTGTTCGAACGGCGTGCGGTCAGGATCGACGACATCCTCGGCACGCTGTGCGGCTATCTGCTGGCCGCGATGGCGTTCGCAAACCTGTACTCCGCGATCTCGCTCATCGTGCCGGAAGCGTTCTTCCTGCAGGGAGTCGCCCATCCCGACTTCTCGCAGTGGCACGTGCGTGAATCAACGTTTCTGTACTTCAGCCTGACCACACTTACCACGGTCGCCTACGGCGATGTCATGCCGCTCGCGCCGACCGCACGGAGTGTCGCGTCGCTGGAAGGTGTTTTCGGCCAGTTCTACATCGCCGTCGTCGTCGCACAGCTGGTCGGCTCCAAGCTCGCCGAGACCAGCGCGCGCGGCGGCAACGACCGTCTTTGATCGATCAGCGACGCAGCGCGACGATCAGGTTGAGCGCCAATCCGCTCAACACGAGCGCCGCACCGACCAGCTTCCACCAGGTCACCGGCTCGTCGAGGAACGCCACCGCACAGCTCATGCCGACCACCGGCACCAGCAGCGTGAACGGTGCGACCGTTGCGGCGGGATGTTGGCGCAGCAGCCACGCCCAGATGCCGAATGCGGCGAGCGTCGTCGGCCACGCCTGGAAGGCAACGCCGACCCACTGCGCCACGGAGAGCCCAGAGACGACCGCAACCATGCGCTGCGGGCCGTCGACAATCAGCGTGGCTGCGGCCAGCGGCACGCAGGCGGCGGCGCTAGCCCAGACGACGACCGCGAGCGGCGCATCGGCCGGCACGCGTTTGACGATGACGTTGGCCGTGGCCCAGGACAGAGCCGCCATCACGACGAGTCCGAACCCGATGGCTGTGCCCTGCGGCAGGTGCCACGCAACCAGCGCCAGGCCTGCCGCCGCCACGGCGGCTCCCGCCACCTGCGCCGGACGCGGCCGCTCGTGCATCAGCACGGTGACGAGGCCGATCGTGAAGAACGCCTGGACCTGGATCACCAACGAAGCCAGACCCGTGGGCATGCCCGCCGCCATGCCGGCGAAGAGCAGGCTGAACTGGAGCGCAAAGGCGAACAGGCCATAGCCGACGATCAGCCGTGCCGGCGCTTTTGGCGGCCTGATGAAGAGCAGCGCCGGGAACGCCGCCAAGATAAAGCGCAAGAGCGTCAGCATCAGCGGCGGAATGTCGTTGAGTCCCCAGCGGATCACGACGAAGTTAAATCCCCATATCGTGACCATCAGCAGCGCCGTGCGTTCCTTGAGTTCGTCGATGTAGGCGTCGATGCCACCCGCCTCGCGCGCCAGGTAGCGTTCGACTGCGTCGGCGAACAGCGGGTGACGCAGCCGATGGCTCGACCACGTTCGGACTGGCTC
>DATEZE010000322.1:0-2742 GCA_035255845.1 Burkholderiaceae bacterium
CAGAGGGCACCGCCCGGGCGCTCGGCGCAGAAGTGAAGGTCCTCTATGAGCGCATTTATCCTGCGACCATCAACCACCCCCTTCAGACGCGCTTCGCGGCCGATACCGCGGCGCAGCTTGTCGGCGAGGACCACGTCGTGCGCAACCTAGAACCGTCGATGGGGGCCGAAGATTTCAGTTTCATGCTGCGCGAAAGACCCGGCTGCTATGTGCGCCTCGGGCAGGGCGGAGGCGCGGATGGCTGCTTCCTGCACAACTCCCGCTATGATTTCAACGACGCAGTGATCCCGCTGGGAGCGGCATTCTTTTCGGCACTGGCGGAACGCGGTATGCCCCTCGCCCGCGCCGATCTCGGGGACTCGTTGTGAGCCGACGTGCCGTGCGGCACCATTGCACCCATTGTCGTGAACCCTTGGAATAAACCGGGGCTCTTAACTGTTCTCAGACGGGTTGTGGATCAAAATGGGTGCGTGCGCTCGCCCAAGATCCCCGTCTACGCATCAACCAAGCGGAGCGGAGGTTTACTTCGCGATGCGCTGAACAAAGCGCCGGCAGTACGACCTCAAGGAGGCAAGATGAAACCATTGCACTCGATGGTCCTGATAGCGGGGTTGACCGCAGTCCTGAGCGGCTGCGCCTGGCAATCGCCGCAGTCCGAAGTCACCGGTAACCTGTACAGCAAGGTCAATATGGACGCGTATCCGACGAGCATATTGGCGATCGATGGGGAGTACACCTACTACAACCCGATGACGATCAGCCCGGGCCGCCATGTGCTGCGAGTGCAGGGGCTTGCGCCGAATTGGGCGGATGCCGCCAAAGAGTTCACGCTCGATGTCGAACCCTGCAAGCGCTATTACATCGCCGGCTTCCGCGCCAACCCAATCACCCGCGATTGGGAACCCAAGGTCGATGTCGTGATGCCGATCTCCGGGTGCCCGCCGGCCGGTAGCAGCTCGAGCGGCGGCAGCCGGTACTAGGGCAGCACACGGCGCGCTGCTGGCGGCGGATGATGTGTTGTATCCGTCCTCAGCGCAGTGTCGCCAGCAGTTTCGGCTCGACCGAGACTGCTGCCATCAGTCCGCCCATCAGCGCGCCGGTGACGCCAGGGCAGCACGCGTCTTGCCCGGCGAGGAACAGGCCGCCGATCGGTGTGCGTGGTCGCAGGGCGTCGCTGAGGAAGCGCTTGGGCGTGGCGGCTAGCCCGTACATGGCGCCGTGTTCGGCGCCGGTGTACGTCGCCAGCGAAACCGGCGTCGACGATGTGACGTAGCGCACCAGTGGTGCCAGCCGCGGATAGTGGCGGCCGAACTGTGCCAGCAGGTTCTGCTCGAGCTGCTGCTTCACTTCGAGGTACCGGTCGCGCGCCTCGTCGCGCTTCATGCCTTCGTGTTCCCACGCCGTGAATGCATCCGGATCGACGTACGCGACGATCTCGCAAGTGTGGCGCTGCGCTGGGCCGGCGTCGTGACGCGTATCCTTCAGCGACGGAAACGAGACGAACAGCAGCGGCGCGTCGGCTTCGGCGATCGGGTTGCGCCAGATCCGGTCGGCGTCCCAGCTCTCGTAGATCCAGTCGTTGGCGGTGCTGGCGCCGTTCGCGGCAATGTCGCCTTCAAGGCCGATGTAAAGCCCGACGTAGCCAATCGAACGTTCGATCTGCAGCGCGTCCTGGGCCCAGTCGTAGTCGATCTCTTCGGACGGCAGTAACCGCAACGTGTTGCGCAGTCCCGCATCGGAGATCACGCAGGGCGCGTCGATCTCGGCACCGTCTTCGAGGGTGACGCCCTGCACGCGGCCTTCGCGCACGCGTACCGAAGCCACGGGCGCGCTCGCGCGCAACTCGCCACCGCCCGATACGATCGTCTCGGCGAACGCCTCTGCGAAAACGCCGGAGCCGCCGATCGGGTACCACGCGCCGTCGAAATAGTTCGACATCACGACCGCGTGCATTGCGAAGCTTGCTTCGCTGGGACGGGCGCCGTGATCGCCCCACTGCGCGACGAGCACCGCCTGAAGCTTGGGATCGCCAACGCAATCGCGGACGACCTCGAGCAGCGTGCGCCCGACCCAGCGCTGGATATCGTCATCCTTCCACCACATCAGCCCGCGCGAGACGATCTGCGGCATCGAGTGCGCCGCGAAAACGGCCTCGAGTGCCTTGCGCGCGGCCCGCATGCTGTCGAAATAGCGGTCGATGCCAGCGGCCTCCGCCGGAAACCGGGCCTTGAGCGTCTGCATCAGCCGTGCCACCGGGTGCTCGAAATCGATGGTCATTCCCGGAAAGTGGACGCGGTCATAGACCGAGCCCATCGACGCCATCGGCACGCCGTGCGGAGTCAGCGCGTCCAGTACTTTCTTGACGGCGCCGGGACGACCGTCGGATTCGCCGGCGCCACCGATGTAGTGCACGCCGACGTTAAAGTGGTAGCCGTCACGCTCGAACGACTGCGTGAGCCCACCGAGTTGCGTGTGCCGTTCCAGGACCAGCACGCGCTTGCCTTCGCGTGAAAGCGCGGCGGCAGCGGTCAATCCACCGATGCCGGAACCGATGACAATGACGTCCCAGCGCGCTGAATTTTCTGTCGTGTGCATGGCAACACCTCGGTCGCATCACACACGGGCGCAGTTCATCGCGCGTTGACGTCGATCAACGCGCCGGACTCTGGCGCTCAAACCGCGACCGCGTGCAACGCGACTTACGCCGTACGCAACACTGCGCAGCGATCCAAGCCGCTCGCG
>DATEZE010000323.1:0-11228 GCA_035255845.1 Burkholderiaceae bacterium
TTCCTGCTAATACGACAGCACCCACTGGTTCCAGCTGTTCTGGATCGCTTCCCAGTTGTATCGCAGTGTGCGCAGCAGCGTCACATCGCTCCCCAGCCCCTGCAATGCACGGCCCGACTCGCGTGCGATCTCCGCCGCACCGCGTTCAAGTCGCAGCGGCGCGACGGTCCCGGTCGGGTCGACCCGGATCCAGCCGCGGCCGCTCAGCCAGACTTCAGCCCACGCATGCGCATCCGACTGCCGGACCGTCAGAAATCCGTCGACCGGATTCAACTCTCCACCCTGGTAGCCGGTCACGACGCGCGCCGGGATGCCCAACGCGCGCAACAGGACGACGAAGGCCGACGCGTAGTGTTCGCAGAAGCCCAGCCGCGTGTCGAAAAGGAATTCGTCGACCGAGTGCCGCCCGAGCGGTGGCGGCGTGACCGTGTAGGTGTAGTCACCGCGTCGGAAATGATCGAGCACGGCATTGACGAGCGCCTGGTCGGCCGGCCGCGCGGTGCCGTTGGCGCTGGCCACGTGTTCGCGCAGCTCCTCGGCAAACTGCAGCGTCCGCGGGTTGTAGCCCGCGGGCAACTCCTGCCAGGGCCTGAGCTCGGCCGCGGTTGCCAGCGGGTTCAGCCGGAACTCCGTGTGCGATTGGACGGTGTAACGCAGCCGCTCGGTGATCAGGCCCATGGCCAGAAGCTGCATCTCGGGCGTCAACCGTGACTTGAAGCCTTCGATCAAGGGCAGGCCGGCAGGCGCCTCCAGCGCGAACAACCAGTCGCGCTTGTGCGGCTCGAGCGTCACTTCGTAGCTTGTCCGCGAGCGTGGATCGACTTCGATTTCCAGAGGGGCATTTTCGGCCGAGCGCCGCACGAGCGGCGTCCATGTGCGGCCGGTAAAGGTTCCGAACACCGGCCCGCGCCAATAGAGCCGGTCCTGCTCAGGCGCGCGGCCGTCGAACCTGACCCGGAACACAACGTCGTCGGACTCGAGCAGGCGACTGATCGACCCGGGAGACATCGAGTTCGAAAGTCCGGTGTTGGCCTGACGCGATTCGCCGGGCATGCCCCACAACGGTCCGTTCAGCCGCGGAAACAGTACGAAGAGCGCGGCGGCCAGCGGCAATGCCTTAAGCAGTGTCATGCCGACGAGACGCAGCTTGCGCAGGGCCGGCAGGTCGACCTCGTCGAGATTCACACTGACCAGCACGAAGAAGAGCGCGACGACCGCGGCGACGGTCATTGCGGCGACCGGGAGCTCCTGTCCGTACAGGAACTGCGTCAACAGGATGAAGAAGGCAAGGTAGATAACGACGAAGATGTCGCGTCGCGCGCGCATTTCGAGCAGCTTCAGCGCCATCAGCAAGATAAGGAAGGTCACCCCGGCATCCTGCCCCGTCAGCGTGCGATGCTGCAGGTACACCGCGCCCCCGGCCGCGAGCAGCAGCGGCAGCATGACGATGCGGCCAGGAAGCGGCCGCTGCACCAGCGTGAGCCAGACGCGCCAGATGAGCAACAGCGAGAACACGGATGTCGCCCACCACGGCAGATGCTCGAAGTGCGGGACGACGACCAGCGCGACTGCGAGCAGCAGCACCAACATGTCCCGGCGCTCGCGCGCCGCGCTTGACGTCTGCGGACCGAACAGCCGAATCGCGGGCGCTAACCAGCGCTGCCAGCGGCGCTTCGCAGGAGGATCGACAAAGGCTGCACTCAATTCAAGCCTCGTGCAGCGCCAGCGCCGTCAGGCAGGCCTCGCGATGCTGTAGCCCGCTGCTGGCGAAGACCATCGAATCAGGCAGACGCAGCCCGTAATGCATGTGCGCCGCGTCAGCATCCAGCACCCAACGCGCCAAGCGTGACAGCTTGCGCTCGACATCCATCGCGCGCGGAAGACTGTCGAAGTCGAGCAGCAACTCGCCGCCGCCCTGCGCCTCGAACTGCTTGACCGAAAGTTCGTCGCTGCGTGCCGCCAGGCGCCAGGCGATCATCTTCTGCGGGTCACCGGGGCTGTACGGCCGAACGCCGGCAAAATCGTCGCCGGAAGACGCGAGGCCGACACCGTCGCCCCCGCCGAGCCCGGTCGCCGGCAGTGCCGGCGCGCCGGCCTCCGGCGCCGGGTAGACCATCGCGGTCAGCGCCGGCGTCA
Source organism: Burkholderiaceae bacterium (assembly GCA_035255845.1). Classification (GTDB taxonomy): domain Bacteria; phylum Pseudomonadota; class Gammaproteobacteria; order Burkholderiales; family Burkholderiaceae_F; genus JALORV01. The sequence goes on from DATEZE010000323.1 coordinate 2,137, forward strand.
GGTAGGCCCAGGCGCGCCACAGACCGAACGGATAGCGGGTCTCGATCACGACGCGTGGCGCTGGAAGCCGTCCGCGCACGGGTGCTGGCAGCGGCACGCCGATGCTGCGGTCACCACGCGCTGGCACGGCAGTCGAGACCGCCGTCATCCGCTCGGCGCGATGGCGTAATACCGAGAACCAATGGTTCGACACCGTCGGCTCGGCGAACGAAAAGCGCAGCGCAAACCGGTCGGCCGTCGTCGGGTTCGCGGCCGTGATCTCGAAGATGGCCACATCGCCGGCGAAGACCGGCTCAACGCGGACGCCACGCAGGACGATTTGCGCCAGATTGGAATGCGTGGTGTGCATGCCGACGACCGCCATGCTGGTCACGAGGAACGTCAGCATGTAGCCAAGCTGCAGGCTGTAGTTGATCGACCCGATCAGCAGCACCAGCATCGCCGCACCGAACAGCAGCCCCGGTTTGGTCGGCAGGATATAGACCCGGCGGCGGTCGAGCAGAACGGCACCCGATTCAGGGCCATGGCGACCCGCGATCCACTGGCCGATGCGGATCGATAACGGATGCGTGATGACGCTCATCGCATTCGAGCCCTGGCGCGCGACGCTTCTATGGCACCGGAACGGCGCTGATCAGCTGGGTGACAAGTTCCTTGCCGTGCAGCGCGCGGCTGCTGTCGCGACTCATCGCATGCAGCCGATGGCCAGCAACGGCCGGCATTACGTTCTGCACGTCCTCGGGGATGACATGATTGCGTCCGTCGAGCCATGCCCAGGCGCGCGCGGCCGCGAGCAGCGCCAGTCCGCCGCGCGGCGATAGGCCTTCGGCGTACTTTCCGGAGGCGCGCGTATGCCCCATGAGCGCCTGAATGTAGTCGAGCAGCGCGGCCGCAACATAGACGCGCTTGACCTCGGCCTGAGCTGCCACTAGGTCGCTCGGCCGCGCAGCCGCCGGCAACGACTTCAGCATGTCGCGGCGGGCCTCGCCCGCGAGCAGCGCGCGCTCGGCGGCGCGGTCCGGATAACCGAGGCTGATGCACATCAGGAAGCGATCGAGTTGCGACTCGGGCAGCGGAAAGGTCCCGACCTGCGACAGCGGGTTCTGGGTGGCGATCACGAAAAATGGCGTCGGCAGCGGCCGCGACAGCCCATCGACCGAAACCTGGCTCTCTTCCATCGCTTCGAGCATCGCGCTCTGCGTCTTCGGGCTGGCGCGGTTGATCTCGTCGGCCAACAGCACTTCCGTGAAGATCGGCCCCGGGTGGAATGCGAACTGGCCGCTCGTGCGGTCGTACACCGAAACCCCGATCACGTCCGATGGGAGCAGATCAGAGGTGAACTGTATGCGCCGGAACGGCAGGCCGAGCGAAATCGCAATCGCATGGGCCAGCGTTGTCTTGCCGACGCCCGGCGCGTCCTCGATGAGCAGATGGCCGCCGGCCAGCAGGCAGGTCAGACTCTGGCGGATCTGCAGGCTCTTGCCGACGATAACGGTGCCGATCTGGGTGGCGGTCGCGCGGAATTTCTCTAACATTGGCTCAGGCGCTCGTACCGTGCCGGCGCGTCACAAAAATCGGGTCAGAAGGAGACATGCTGCACACAGGATTCTTCACACACCGTGCCTGCGCCGCGCATGAAATGGGTGCCTGGCATCCCGAAAGTCCGGATCGGCTCGCGGCCATTCACGACCACCTGATCTCCACCGGGATCGCACCCCACCTGGAGCACTTTGACGCGCCGGCCGCATCCGAGGAAACGATCGCGCGAGCGCACGACGCCGCCTACATCGACAGACTGAAAGCCAGCGTACCACAGCGGGGCTATTGCTCGATCGATCCCGACACATCGATGAATCCCCATACCTTGGACGCCATATTGCGCGCGGCCGGTGCGGTGGTCGATGCGACCGACCGGGTCATCGCGCGCGAGTTGGCAAATGCCTTCTGTGCCGTTCGACCACCGGGACATCATGCCTGCAAGGCGGCGGCCATGGGGTTCTGCTTCTTCAACAACGTGGCGATCGGCGCCCTGCATGCGCTCGAGGCGCACGGACTTGAGCGGGTGGCGGTGGTGGACTTCGATGTGCATCACGGTAACGGGACCGAAGAGATCCTGGCAGGCGATGAGCGCGTGTTGATGGTCAGTTTCTTCCAGCATCCGTTCTACCCATATACCGGGACCGAACACGTCGCGAAAAACATGGTGAATGTGCCGCTTCCGGCCGGAACCAAGGGCGATGTGGTCCGCCAGGTCGTCGACGAGGTGTGGCTACCACGGCTGCGGGCGTTCCAGCCGCAGATGCTGTTCGTTTCGGCCGGATTCGACGCCCACCGCGAGGATGATCTGGGGCAGATGGGGCTCGTCGAAAGCGACTACGTCTACATCACCCGGCGCTTGATGGAAGTGGCCGAGGAATTCAGCAATGGCAGGATCGTCAGTTCGCTGGAGGGCGGGTACAACCTGAGCGCGCTGGGGCGAAGCGTCGCAGCGCACCTGAAGACTTTGGCGCAGATCTAGGCCGCACAGCCGATGTCGGTTGAAACGAAATGTCCACCTCAATTTTTGACGCCGGACTTCAACGCACCGCGGCCAACTATGCCGCACTGTCGCCGCTGAGCTTCGTCGAACGCAGCGCGACGGTATTCCCGGATCTTCCGGCGGTCGTGCACGGCAGCGGCCGGCGCGCAGTGCGCTATACGTGGCGCGAGGTGTATGCGCGGTCGCGCCGGCTTGCGCACGCACTCCAGAAGAGCGGCATCGGCCGGGGCGACACCGTCGCTGCGATGCTCCCCAACACGCCGGCGATGGTCGAGGCGCACTACGGCGTGCCAATGTCCGGCGCCGTGCTGAACGCGCTGAACACGCGGCTCGATCCGGAATCAATCGCCTTCATGCTCCAGCATGGCGAGGCGAAGCTGATCCTGGTCGATCGCGAGTTCGCGTCGGTGATCAAGGCGGCGCTGTCGCTGGTGCCTCGCCCCTTGATGATCATCGACGTCGAAGACCCGCTGTTCTCCGGACCGAACGTGGCGATCGGTGAGCTTTCGTACGAGGACTTCCTCGCAACCGGAGCCGAAGGTCACGTGTGGCGCCCGCCCGATGACGAGTGGGACGCCATTGCGCTCAATTACACGTCGGGCACCACCGGCAATCCGAAAGGCGTCGTCTACTCGCATCGGGGCGCCTATACCAACGCAGTGTCGAATGTGCTGGTCTGGGCGATGCCGCATCACCCGGTCTATTTGTGGACCCTTCCGATGTTCCACTGCAATGGCTGGTGCTTTCCGTGGACGATAGCGGCGATGGCGGGGACACACGTCTGCCTGCGACGGGTCGATGCGCAGGCGGTCTTCGATGCGATCCGCGAGCACCGTGTCACTCACTACTGCGGCGCGCCGATTGTGCATGCGATGCTTGTGAACGCTCCCGATGAGATGAAGCACGGCATCGACCATCGGGTCAGCGCGATGGTGGCGGCCGCCTCGCCGCCGGCCGCGTTGATCGAGGGCATGGACCGGCTCGGTTTCGATCTGACGCATGTTTACGGGCTGACCGAGGTTTACGGTCCGGCGACGGTCTGTGCCAAGCAGCCCGGCTGGGTGAAGCTCGATGTCGGCGAGCGCGCGATGCTGAACGGACGCCAAGGCGTGCGCTATACGCTCGAGGAGGATGTGGCAGTGCTCGACCCGCAGACGATGCAGCCGGTGCCCTGGGACGGTGCGACGATCGGCGAGGTGATGTTCCGCGGCAACATCGCGATGAAGGGCTACCTGAAGAACGAGAAAGCGACACACGAGGCGTTTCGCGGCGGCTGGTTCCATTCCGGCGATCTTGCGGTCGTTCACTCTGATGGCTACCTGCACATCAAGGACCGCAGCAAGGACATCATCATCTCCGGCGGCGAAAACATCTCGTCGATCGAAGTCGAGGATGCGCTGTTCCGACATCCCGCGGTCATCGTCGCCGCCGTTGTCGCGCAGCCGGACGCGAAGTGGGGTGAAGTTCCATGCGCCTTCGTCGAACTCAAGGACGGCGCGACATTGACTGAAGCCGAACTGCTGGCCCACTGTCGCAAGTATCTGGCGGGCTTCAAGATGCCCAAGCGCGTGGTGTTCGGGCCGTTGCCCAAGACCTCGACGGGAAAGATCCAGAAATTCATGCTGCGGCAGCAGGCGAAATCCGCCGCGGCGATCGATATCTGAGGAGTCCACCGAATGAACGCACCCGAAGCGCGGACGGTCGCCGAACCCTACGTGCTGAACGAACGCGACGAACGTGGCGTCATCACACTGACGCTCAATCGGCCGCAGCAATTCAACGCGCTGTCTGCAGAAATGATGACAGCCCTGCAGGCTGAACTCGATGTGCTCGCGCGCGACGACAGCGCACGGGTCGTCGTCCTCGCGGCGCGCGGCAAAGCGTTTTGCCCTGGGCACGACCTCAAGCAGCTGAAGTCAAAACCGTCGCTCGACTATTACCGACGGTTATTCGCGCAGTGCTCGAAGCTGATGCTGTCGTTGCAGCGGCTGCCTCAGCCGGTGATCGCTCGCGTGCACGGCATCGCGACGGCTGCAGGCTGCCAACTCGTCGCGACTTGTGATCTCGCGGTCGCCGCGACCGAGGCGCGCTTCGCCGTCAGCGGAATCAACGTCGGGCTGTTCTGCTCGACGCCGGGTGTTGCGCTCAGCCGCAATGTCGGGCGCAAGGAGGCGTTCGAGATGCTGGTGACCGGCGACTTCATCGACGCCGAAACCGCAAAGGCACGGGGGCTCGTAAATCGGGTCGTTCCGGCCGGCGAGCTCGATGCCGAAGTCGCACGGCTGGCTGCAGCCATCATCGCCTTGCCTCGCGTCGCGATCGCGATGGGCAAGGAACTCTTTTATCGGCAGATCGAAACCGGCGTCGAGGCCGCCTACCAAATGGCCGGCGAGACAATGTCTTGCAACATGATCCATGACGTGGCGCAAGAGGGCGCGCAAGCCTTCATGGAGAAGCGCAAGCCGCGCTGGGCACCCTGAGACCCGCTTTCAGGGCTTGATCGGCTCCTGGCTTTCGGTGGCCGGTGGGGCATTGACGGCGCGTCGAAGGAAATTGAGCAGCGGCGATTCGCCAGAGTGCTCGGCGCTGGCTTCGGCGGGCGCGGCCGCTTCGACCTGAACCGTGGCCTTTGGCGGCGCGGTGGCGCGCGCCGACTTCGGGGCCGTCGCTGGCACAGTGTTGGCGCGCGGTTCGCTGGCGGCCACCGGCCGCACCGCCTCGGCCGGCAGGGTCAGTGCAAGCGTGTAAAGCCCGAGCGCCAACCAGCCGGCACAGAGCAGCAACGGCAGCCCACGAGTCGAACCGTGCGCGAGCAGCGCGGTGATAGTCCCCTGGCGTGCGAACACCGGCGGCCGCGCGGCGATGCGCTCGAGCGCGTCCTCGACCCGCTGGCGTTGCGATTTCAACGGCCCCACGCGATCGCGCGCAGCGCGCAGGCCGAGGTAGGTGCAGCCGATGGCCAGAAGCGCGAAGGCGGCGATGCTCAGCAGAAGCCAGCGTTTGCCGGGCAGTGGGAGGTTCCATCCGCCAACGAGCAGCACCATGTAGGCGCTCAGCGTGAACGCTTGGGTCAGAACCAACCATGACAGGTGCTGGCCGAGCGCGGCCGCGGAGCCCTGCACCGCGTGATTCAGGCGATCAAGCTCGCGCTCGAGAAACTCCCGGTCGCCGCCGACGGCCCATGCCGCCTCGGCTGCATCCTTGACGGCGCTTGCACTGCCGTCCTCGCTCGAAAGCGCCTGCATGCGAATCTCCGGTTGCTGTTCCGAAGTTTCGACAGCGAAGCATGGATCAGGGATCGCCGTTCCGGGGGAGACGGCGTCATCCCCACGGGCGATGGTGGGGACTTGCGTCGTTCAGCGCGTCAGCGTGCCGGCGCGGCCAAGGGTGCCGAATCGAGCGCTGGTGTAGGCGCGCCGGCCACTTCGCGCAGCACGTCGGCGAAGACGTCGATGCCCCAGTCGAGCTGCTCGCGCTCGATCGTCAGCGGTGGCGCAAAGCGGATCACCGTCTCGTGCGTGTCCTTGGTGAGGACGCCGCGCTCGGCCATACGTTCGACGACCGCGCGAGCGGAGACATGGCGCGCATCAAGCTCGACTCCTGCCCACAAGCCGCGTCCGCGCACTGCGCGGATGAACGGAAACTGAAGTGCGCGCAGACGTTCGAGCAGATGCTCACCAAGGGTGCGGCTGCGTTCGACGAGGCGCTCATCGCGAATCACGCGCAGCGCTTCCAACCCGACTCGTGCGGCGAGCGGGTTGCCGCCGAAGGTCGATCCGTGGCTGCCAGGTCCCATGTGGTCCAGCACTGCAGCGCGCGCGACGAAGGCCGACACTGGCAGCAGACCACCGCCGAGCGCCTTGCCGACGATGACGCCGTCAGGCCGAATCTCCTCGTGCATGTAGGCGAACATCGCCCCGGTGCGGCCTAGGCCGGACTGGATCTCATCGAGAATCAGCAGCACACCGCGCTCGTCGCACAGGCGACGCACGGCGGCGAGGTAGCCGTCGGGCGGGACGACGATACCGGCCTCGCCCTGGATCGGCTCCAGCAACACGGCGCAGGTCGTTTCGTCGATCGCCGCAGCAAGCGAATCGATATCGCCAAAGTCGAAGTGGCGGAAGCCGGGGGCAAATGGGCCGAAGTCGGCGCGATAGTCGGGCTCGGTGGAGAAGCCGACGACGGTGGTCGAGCGTCCATGGAAGTTGCCGCGTGCCACCGCAATCGTCGCGCGGTCAGCGGCTATCCGCTTGCTGCGATAGCCCCAGCGGCGCGCAGCCTTGATCGCGGTCTCGACCGACTCGGCGCCGCCGCTGGCCGGCAACGCCCGTGTCGGTCCCGGCAGGTCCGCCGCCTCGACCAGCGCAGCCATAAACGGGCCAAGCGCAGTCGAGTGATAGGCGCGCGACGCGACCGCGAGCTGCTGCGCCTGCTCGACGAGCGCGTGCACCAGGCGCGGATGCGCATGGCCATGGCTGACGGCGGAATACGCCGACATGAAGTCGAGGTAGCGTCGTCCCGCGGCGTCCCACAGCCAGCAGCCTTGCCCGCGCTCGAGCACGACCGGAAGCGGTGCGTAATTCGGCGCGGCATAGCGCTGCTCCAGCGCGATCGACCGCGCGCCAGTGTCAAGGAACTGTCCTACCCGTGCATTCATCGCTGACCCGAAAACCATTGACTGACCATGGCAGTGTAAGAACAGACGATGGTCTTGCGCGGTAGTTGCAATGCACGCGCGCTGCAGGAATGCAACGTCGATCGGGGTCGACTCTGCCGAATCTGAGGTGCAGTGCGTCGAAGGAAAACTGCAGACGGCCGGTGGTCAGGCCAGCGGATAGCCGCGAAACGGCTTGATCGTCTGGAGTTCCGGCTTGGAACTGAGCTTTTCAACACCCAGCGTTGGGTCGTCGGTCCATGCGTTGGTCAGATCGCGATAGTGGTCGAGGTCACGGCAAGCGAGCCGCAATACGTAGTCGCACGGACCCGACACCAAGAAACATTCGACGACTTCATCGGCCTGACGCATGCGCTGCTCGAAGCGATGATGCGTGGCCTGCGTCTGGTCCTTCAGCGTGACTTCGACGACGATCGTCATCGGCGCGCCGATCTGGCGCGGGTCGAGCACGGCCATGTAGCCGGCGATCAGGCCGGAGCGCTCGAGCTTGCGCACGCGGTCGAGGCAGGCGCGTGGGCTGAGGCCAATGCGGGACGCAAGCTCCTGATTGGTGATGCGCCCATCGGCCTGCAGGATTTCGAGAATGCTGCGGTCGATGGCGTCGAGGTCCTTCGATGCCATGCGGCAGTATACGAACGGGCCGACGTATCCCGGCACGCTGTCGTGGTCGGCTCGCGTAGGATCCCCGGCGTCGCCTGAGCCCACGATGCCGATCTTCGATGCAGCCGCACTGAACGCCGGCGTTCGGCCGCGCGAAGTCGTCGCATGGGCGGGTTACGACTTTGCGAACTCCGGCTACACGACCGTGGTTCTGACCGCGGTGTTCAATGCGTACTTTGTCGGCGTCGTGGCAGCGAATGCTGACTGGGCGACATTGGCGTGGACGCTGATGCTGGGTGTGTCCAATGCCCTCGTGATGGTCGCGATGCCGATGATCGGCGCATATTCCGACCTGCGCGCACGCAAGAAATGGTGGCTGGCGCTCTCGACCGGCGGCTGCGTAGCCGGCACTGCCGCGCTTGCCGCTGTTGGCCCCGGCGATATCGGGCTGGCGACCGTTGCGATCGTTACGTCGAACTTCTTCTTCATGGTCGGTGTCGCCTTGATCGCCGCGTTCCTGCCTGAGCTCGCGCGGCCCGAAGCATTAGGCAAGGTCTCTGGCTGGGGCTGGGGTTTCGGCTACGTCGGCGGCCTGATTACGCTCGGACTGTGTCTGGCCTACGTGCAATGGGCGCAGCAACATGGCAATTCAGCGCAGGACTTTGTGCCGGTGACGATGCTGATCACCGCAACGGTTTTCGCCTTTGCGGCAGCACCGGCGCTTCTGCTTATCCGCGAACGCGCGGCCCCTCAGACAGGTCGGCCGGTTTGTGCAGCAGGCGATGTCGCGCCTGCTGCACACGCTGCGGCACCTCCACCAGTACCGGGATTTCGCGCTGCTGCTGCTCTGTGGGGTTTTCTATCAGGCCGGCGTGATGGTCGTGATCGCCCTTGCTGCGATCTACGCGCAAGAGGTGATGCACTTCACCGTTGTGCAGACGATGACGCTGGTACTCGTGGTCAACGTTACTGCGGCCATCGGTGCGTTCGCTTTCGGCTACGTCCAGGATGCGATCGGCCACAAACCGGCGCTGGCACTGACGCTGCTGCTATGGCTTGTCATGGTGCTGGTGGCCGGACTGGCAGTGCAGGTCGCGTTGTTCTGGCTCGCTGCGAATCTGGCGGGACTGGCGATGGGATCGAGCCAGTCCGCGGGGCGAGCCATGGTGGGTCTCTTCGCACCCTCCGACCGGCTGGCAGAGTTCTATGGGCTCTGGACTTTTGCGACGCAACTGGCCGCGATCATCGGTCCGATCGGTTACGGCGCGGTGGTCTATG
>DATEZE010000324.1:0-18821 GCA_035255845.1 Burkholderiaceae bacterium
TGCGCTGCCGGCTCCGCCGATTCGATGCGGGCGCGGTAGCGGATGCTTCCGGCTGCGAGTCCGACACCTTCGAACTCGGCCTGCGCTTCGACCTCTACTGCATCGATCTGCAGGCCGAGCCGCGCGGCTTCGCGATAAAGATCGTTGCAGTAACAGGTGGCCAGCGCCAGCATCAGGAACTCGCCCCCATTGACGGATGAGCCGGCGCCCGGCGCGCGCGCAGCCACCATAAGAGACTGCGTACTGCCCGCGGTGGTGACTTCGACGCCGTGCCGGCCGCGCCCGTTGCTCACCCGTGCCGAGATTTCCATGGTTCGACTCTCGGCTGCGCGTGGCGCTAGTGCGTGATCACGACGAGCACATTGCAGTGCGCGTTTTCGATCAACGACCCCGAAGTTGACCCACGCCACCAGCGCGCTGCCCAGCCTTCCAGATGCTTGTGGCCAACCACGATCAAGTCGGCTTTGATCTTGCGCGCATAGGTCGTGATCTCGTGCACCGAGTCACCGATCAGCAGTTCCCCTTGGACCGCGTGACCCGCGCTCCGTAGGCGATCGAGTCCGTCGTCCAGGATGCCATTGAAGCGCTTGCGTTCGAGCTCGTCGCGGCCGGCATCGTAGACGCCACCATCCACAGCAATGAACGCCGCCGGGTTCGGCATCACGGCGACCAGGTACATCTGGGCATTGCTCCACTGCGCAATGTCATGGCCTTCGAGCAGCGCCTTCTGATTGGATTCTGAGCCGTCGTAGGCGAGCAGGATGCGTTGGTACATCAGGGCCTCCTCGGCGGCAAGCGATCGGTTTCGGTGCAATGACCATAGTCCGGGCGCGGGAAGATGTAAAGGCGAGCCGCGTAGTCGGCCGAGCCGCTCGTAGCGGAGCGACATTCGCCCGCGCGAGTCAGGCGCTACTTTCCCAGCCCCATCTGCTTGGCAACGCCGGTATACGTTCGCACCTTGTCGGTCATGAACTGGTCCATGCCCTCGGCTCCGACGTTGACCAGTTCGAAACCGCTCTTGGCCGCGAGTTCTTTCATCTCGGGGTCGTTGTTCAGTACTGCCCACAATTCGGCCATGCGCTTGCGCTGGTCGGGGGTCGACGACTTCGGCATCGCGATGCCGCGATACGCGCCGTCGACCCAATCGACGCCAAGTTCCTTGAATGTCGGCACGTCGGGGAGCAGCGGATGGCGCTTTTCCATTGCAACGGCGAGTGCGCGCACCTTGCCCTTGTTGTTGACGGCAAACGCGGTGTACGTCATGGCACCGTCGATGTGGCCGCCCATGAACGCAGTGGTCATGTCACCAGTGCCCTTAAATGGGATGTACGTCGTCTTGAAGCCGAACGAGGCATTCAGGCGCTCATGCGCAGCGTGGTTGGCCGAATTCAGCCCGGACCCGCCGAGGCTGATCTTTTCAGGGTTGGCCTTCGCTGCCTTGACGAGATCCCCGAATGTCTTGAACGGGCTCGAATCCGAAACCACCAGCGCGTCTGGTGTGTAGTGGAACCAGTACACCGGCACGATGTCCTCGGTTTTGTACTGGACCTGTCCCTCGAGCGGCTGGAACACGATGTGCGGCAGGTTGACGCTGACCACGTTCACGCCGTCGCCCGGGAGTTGGTTGATCTGCGCCCACATCAGCCCGCCGCCCGCGCCGGGCTTGTACTGGATGATCATGTCGATCGCCGGGCACTTTTTTTTCAGCACGATCTGCTGATGGCGCCCGGCGATGTCGGTTTCTCCGCCCGGCGGGAACGCCTGCCAGTACATCACGTTCTTGTCCGGGCACGGCTGGGCCGACGCAGTCCCAACCCAGACCAGCAGCAGACAAAGCAGGCGTTTCATCCAATGTCTCCTCGATTCCAGCCGTGAGCGCGCATGCAGTGGTTTGTCGCCCGTGGCGCGCGGGCGTGACGATGGCACGCCGATCGAGTGCAAGCAAGACAGGGTTGTCGCGGAGTATCGCTACCGCGAGCGACGCGGCTAGAAGCGCGCAGCGCAGCCTTCATAGGTGCGACTGCCGTAGCGCAGCACGACCTTGGCGCCATAGGCCGTTTCCGAGCGGCCGTCGCTGCACATCTCGGCGGTGAGCTCGACGCGCACGGTGCCGCCGTCGAGTGCGGACCATGCATCGATGACGCGCGTTGGACCGTCCAGATCCTGGCGCGGCTTCGCGTTGAACGGCCCCGGCGGAAAGCGCACCGTTTTTTGACCGGGGCGCTCGAGAGTTGCTGCAGCCACCGCCGCGACGAAGCGCCAGCTCGGATCATCGCCGGCTGCCAACATTTGCACACCCGGCGCAATCGGCGCTGCGGCCGCACAGGATTGGAATGTGCCGACGGCGCGCTGGAACTGGCGCGCCTTGATCGCCTGGCCCGACGCGTCTCCGCTGAACTCGACGTACAGCGGTCGGCCGGCGTTCAGCATGATCCGCCGCACCGCCTCGATGCCCGCGCTGAACGTGCCTTCCTGGGTGGCGTCTTCGACGTTGACGACGCGCGCAGCCGGCGCGCTGCCGCGGCACTCCTGGAACAGAATCAGGCCCATCGGCCCGGCACTCGCAAAGCCGCGAAAGTCGGCCGCGAGTGCCGCCGCCGGAACCAGGATCATGAGCGTTGCGCCGAGGCGGAGAGCGTGCGGAAGGGACGGAAGGACAGAACGATTCATTTGGAATCAGCAATGAACAAATGAAAACGGGCGCATGGTAGCCAAGCGCCCGTATTCACCGGTGCGCGGATGCGCACCGGTTCGGGGGTTACAAGTTCGGATAGCCGGTATTCAAAGCCGGGTTGAAGAAATCGAACTTCTCGTCGGCAGGCACCTTCAGGTCGAATCGCGGATCGGTCGTGTTGAAACCGAGGTAGTTGCGCAGCGCTGCGTGAACATGGCGGGGGGCCATGATCTTGCCGTTCACCGGATCGACCGCCCCTGTTGCCGGATTGATCTTCAGCTGCTCATGCCGCGGTCCACTGGCGCCGAAAACGCGGTTCCCCCAGGTCGGGTTGGCCTCCATGAAGACCTGGCCGCCGACGTTATAGTGGTCCTTGCCCATGCCGGTGTTGATCATCGGGCTGCGACTGAACTCGGAGTAGACGCGCATGAAGATGCGGTTCTCGATGCCGAGTGCTGTCGCCTTGTCCCACACGTACGTCATCAACGTTGTCAGACGACCCAAGCTGCCGTTCCCGTTCCCGGCCGCCCCGTAGGTGTTGGTAATCTGGCCGTGGGCGTCGAAACCCCCGCTCGACAGGCTGATCGACGTCGTCATTCCGGACTGTGCGGCAACGAGGCCGACGTGCGCCGCGTTGTCGAAGGTCGCCGGCAGGAACTGGTTGACCCGCGCCAGCAGCGCGCGGGAATCCGAGGCGCCGGTGAACTGGGCATTGACCATTTCGGCCCGCGGCGCGAGGTTGCCCGCGGCCTTCTGCGCCCTCAGCCGCTCGGCGCGAGTGGCCAGCACCTTCTCGACGTCCTGCGACTTGTTGTAGTCGGTGGTGCCCGACTGCGCATTCGGCGAGATCAGCTGGCGGAACGAATTGCCGTCCGGCATCGGCGTCGCGGGGATGAGCCCGGCGCTCATGTCGTAGGCGCCAGAGTTGAGCCACGGCAGTGGGAGTTGCGCGCCCTTCGCGAACGCGTAGAGCTCCGGCATGGTCGCGTAGGCCATTGCCAACGTGCCGGTGGCGTGGGTCCGCGTGCCGTCCTCGTGGCTGTTGGTCTCGCTGTTGAGACCGGCGACGAACATCATCCGGCGGAAGTTGGCCTGCAGGAACGCGGCGTTGTTGCCCATTGGCGCGGCCCGGAGGTTGCCCGCAACCACGGCAGGCGTTCCCGCCCTCGCGTAGTCGTTCATCAACGGGTCCTTCTCGCGCGGATCGAACCAGGAACTGTTGTCGATACCGCCACTGGCGTGGATGTCCACGAGGATCTTGCCCGAGTAGATCGATTGGGCTTTAGACACCGGGATCAGGCCCCAATAGGGCACGACGCAGCCGGCTATTTTCAAGAAGTCTCTACGGTCGATCATGTCAGATGCTCCTTCTTTGCAGGCGCTGCGCCGTCATCAATTGAACAGGAACTCTTTGTCGCCAATCATGTAGCCGATGACGGCTGCCCACGAGCGAGCGGTGTAGTTCGGGTCGTTGCTGTTGTTGTAGGCGCAGGCCGTCGGGCGCGCCGGTGCGGTTGCACGATCCATCCACACGGCCTTGAAGAGACCGTACGTGCGCTGGACTTCCGCGTCGGTCGTCGCCAGGTCTTCTTTCAGAAGCGACTTGTGCAGGCCCTTGATCGTGGCCAGGATCGCGGCCTCGTTGCTGGTCGGCGTGTCGGTCATCGCGACGCCGGCGAACAGCAGGCGGTTGGCCGAGGCCTTGTTCATGTCGGTCATCACGATGCTGCACGACAGCTCGGCCATCATGCGGTCGGCGATCATCGTCTGCACCATCGTGTACGCGTTGGCGCGGTTCGGACGATTCAGGCCGCCATCAAAGTTGCCGTAGTTCAGCGCCTGGCCGGCGTACTGGTTGTTAAATTGGACCCAGCTCATGCCGGTGACCGCGAGCAGCTTGCGGTTCAAAGCGGCCGGGTTCAGCAGCGCCTGGCCGCCGACGTCAGCAAGTGCCGCCTTCTGAGCAGCTGTCGCGGTCGCGGCGACCTTTTCAGCCGTGAACCACTTGCTCGTCACGAGATCGACCAGCAGGTCCTTGGCGTTATAAGCGCCATTGCCACGGTCCATCGCGAAGCGCGAGGCGATCTCCTTGAACTCCTCGTTTTGCCCGATGTAGGCGGCCAGCTGATCGGCATAGCCGACGGCAGTCTGGTCCTGTGGCGCCTTCAGCGGTTCGCGGTTGAACACGACGCGATACCAGAAGTGCACCGCACCGATCGCGAAGCGCTGGTCGGCCGCCACCTTTCCGCCCAGCCACTGCAGTGCGGTCGGGTTGCCCGTCACGCCGCCCGGCATGGCGGTGCCGTCGTAGCCCGGAGCGTGCTGGTCACGGAACCAGTTGTCACCGTCCTGGTAGTACGCCTTGCCGTCCTTGTCCTTCGGATAGTTCCCGGAACGGTAGGTGTTCGGCAGCGCGATGTCCTTGCCCGACGCGGTGCGGAATGGCAGGTAGCGGTTGGCCTCGTTCCAGTTCTGGAAGCCGGCCGCGATCGGGTCGATCGTCGAGTGGCACACCGAACAGTTCGGGTTTTCGACCGTCGGCATCTTGAAGTTGCCGCCGGCGTCAATCGGACGCATACCGAGCGCCGCGACGTCCGTGCCGAGGAACTGCTTGGCCAGGACATAGACGCGGTGGCGATTGCGGTTCGTGTCCGTCGTCGGGTTGCGTTGCAGCCAGGCGTGTGACGAAACGACGCCCGTATGCTCGCGGTCGCCCATCAGGCGCTGGTTCGGCAGCGTCGCCGGCAGGAACTCCATGTCGCTGGCGGGATCGGTAGCCGTCCCCATGAACGTTCCGGTGACGTTCGCCATCAGGTACTGCGCCTGCAGCGGGTTCACGACGGTGTACTTGCCGGCGACCATGTCGGTCCACGGCTTGTCCTTGTTCACGATGTACTTCATCAGCTCGACCGGCTCGCGTTGCATCGCCAGCTGGAAGCGATTGCGGACGCCGGCGGCGAGATTGGTGTTGTTAATGACGTCGGCCGCGCTCGGCGTATCGGTGGCGTTCAAGCCCATGTTGTTGCCGAACACCACGACACCGCGCGAAAGGAAGGTGTATTCGCCGGCTTCATCGAGGAACCTGTCAAACGCCGGACCCTGCATGTAAAGCCGGATCTGCTGGCGCAGGATCGGCTTGCCGCCGCTGCGCACGTCGTTCATTTCCTGGGCGTTCGGATTGCGGCCCTGGAACAGGTTGGCAGCCTTCGCAAGCGTGACCTGGTCGTCATTGAAGCTGACGCCTTGCCAGAACTGCGTCGATACCGGGTCATTGCTGCCGGCGGTGCATGCCTGCTTCATGACCGGCACGAGGTCCGACAGCGCTTTGTACTGCGCCGATTGAGCGTTCACGAACGGCGCGCCACCGGTATGGTTCAGGCCGCCGATGACCTTGGCGAGCAGCACATCGCTCGATGTCTTGGCATAGGCGCGCAGGACGTTGTACTCCTGCAGCTCGGTGCCGCCGGCCACGAACACCAGGTTCGTACCGAAGGCGGCTTTGCCCGGCATGTGGCAACTGGTACACGTCGTGCTCATCGCCGGCCATACCGTGGCGCTGAAGTCCGCGGGAACCTGCGCACAGGTGCCGCCTTCGTTAACGCTGACCATCACCGCCGCGCGGTTGAAGTTGCCCGTTGCATCCTTGACGGTCAACGTCACCGTATATTGACCGGGTTCGTTAAAGACGTGCTCCACGGACGGGCCGTTCATCACGGCACTGTTGTCCTTGAAGTCCCATTCGTATTTGGCGATGGCGCCCTTGGGTTCCATCGCCATGAACGTTACGGCCAGCGGTGCCGGCCCATTCGGTTCCGACATTGCGGTCGGAGTCGCCGATATGGCGCTGTTCGGTTGCGGACCCTGATTGGTCCCCGCACCGGAATTGCCTCCGCCGCAACCGGCAAGCGTTACAGCTGCCAGTACGACGAGGGACCCGAGTAAGGCCCTGTTCGTCCTGGCCTTGATCCCTGCATTCACGTCCATATCCATCGTTTCCTCCCAGAGCCACCGCTGACGGGTAGCGCACTGTGCCGCCGGGGTGCAGGGGAAAAAATCGGGGAGATGGATGAGGCGGAGATACCCTGCGGCGCGGGAGGCGAGGGCCGAGGAGGGTTTTGCCTCTGAAAACAGCCGTTTCCGAGCAGATTTTTGGCCGTCGTCCGACGCAACTTCTAATACATTCGGATGATCGAGCGCGAAGAGCTGTGGGCGCTGCAACAGGTGGGCGCGTCGGACAAGGCTGAGTTTCGCTCCGTATGCCGGCCGTTGGATTCCACCGGCTGGCCGACCTGATTGGCCCTATAGAGCCTGCTTCGAAGCCGACCTGCGGTGTTAGTGTCCGCGCCCATGGGCGCTTCGTTCCCGTCCCGAGCCACGCAGCTACCGCGAGCAATGCAGCGTTTCGTCCTCGACGACGAACGTGCATTTGTCGTTCCGGCGGAGTCGTTGACACACGAAGGCCTCGATCCCGCCTGGGCTGACCTGCTGCGCGGCAGCGGCCGCGTCAGCGCGGCGCAAATGGAGTGCCTCGTGGCCGGCTTCCAGCTGTACTGGGGTCGTTGCCGCGATCTGTACTCGCGGGCCCCGAGGTCATGGTTTGCGCCACGCCAGACGAATCTCGTGATCTTCGAGCGGGCCGAAGGAGCGCCCCCGTATTACGCACCGTTCCTCGGCACCTCATCGATGCTCTACATGAGCGATCTGGACACGCATCCGGAATACGTGGCCGCATTGCTTGTGCATATCGAGCGCTTGTCGTTGTTGCACCTGGTGCCGGCCACCATTGCGTACAACCTGAGCTACTGGTTCGATCGTGATGCAGAAAGTCGGTCCCATTTCGCGGCCGCGGCAAGAAATGCGCATCGACCGGACGCCGCGGCATTCATCGCGCTGGCGGACTCGTTCGACTGGATCGACGAACTGCTGCACGACCCGCTGCGGCCGCCGGGCGAATCGGGCGCGGAACCATGCATTCACGTCGAGGGCGCCGATCTATATGTACCCAAACGCCTGCGCGATCCGTTCATGGCGCTCGGGCAGTCCGCTGAATCAGCCGTTCGAGGCGCGATGGAACTGTCGGCGTCGGTCGTTGCAGCGTCCCCTGCGGCGCCCGCCGCCGTTGATGATCTTTGCGACTGGCTCGTCGAGGCGCGCGCGCATGTGATCGTCCATGGGCCACACGGCGGAACGCTGTGGTCTCCAGACCACGACGATCCGATCCGCGTACGTCGCATGCTGGCCGAGGCCAGCGAAGAAGTCGTCGCCAGCATTCACGGCGATCTACGGATCGTCGACGAGCGATCGAGGCAGTTTCTCGGTCGCGTCCGGGACATCGAGGCGCTTCCGAAGCACTGCGCCGTGCTCGAGACCGGCGGCGGAGCCTACGTCGATGCCGCACGCCGCGCCGTTGTGTACGAACTGAAGCAGCAGGCGTTCGATGCGAGCGCGGTCGCGGCACCGCCATATCACCGGTTGCTGCTGGGTGCCCGCATCATGCATGAGTGGGGTCATGTGGCGCATACGGCGAACCTGATCCGCATTGCCGACGAACACCGCAGCGACTACACAGAAGCGCGGTCCGAACTCGGCGAAGTCTTCCTGCGCGTCGTTCGCTCGATGCCGGCGCAGCTGCAGGGCGCCGTTTCCGAGGAACTACGATCGATCGAGCCAGTTAGCGCGGAATGGCCGAAGGCGCTCGCGCGCATGCCGCTGCGACGCGTTGGCGACTACCTTGCCAATCTGCTGTGCTCGCGGCTAATCCCGGGTGAGGAAATGCAGGCGTATGTGCGCACTAACGTGCGCCACCACCTCGACGAAAACCTCGGGCTGGTCAGCGAGCTCTCTCTCTATGCGTACGAGACCCAGTACCTCCACCTTGCCGGATTGCCGCGGAGCTATTTTTACCGGACATCACGCTTCCCCGACCATTTTATCGCGACCGGCGTCGTGAGTGAACAGGATGTCGAGAAGCTCTTCGATGCGGTCGGCCGAGTACTCGCCTGCTATTCGATCGACGAGTCCCGGCTGTCCATGGCTGCCTGATCGTCTGCGTCAGGCGCGCGCGAGCCGTGGACCTTGAAGCCGTAGCAGCGAGACAGCGATCGAGAGGTTCAGCAGGTTCCAGCCGATTCCGTTGAGGAATGCCGCCCGATACGAGCCGGTGAGATCGAACACGAGGCCCGACATCCAGCCGCCCAGCGCCATGCCGAACAGTGTTGCCATCATGACGAGGCCGACGCGCGCGCCGGCCTCCCGTGGTGGAAAGAACTCGCGGATGATCAGTGCGTAGCTTGGAACGATCCCGCCCTGGAACAGCCCGAACAGCGCCGACACAATATAGAGCGATGCCAGCCCGTCGAAAGGCACGTACAGCAGCAGTGCGGTGCCTTGGAGCACCGATCCCAGCAACAATGTGCGCACGCCGCCGATGTGGTCCGCGATCCAGCCTGACAGTAGGCGGCTGACGATGCCGAATCCCAGCATCAGCGACAGCATCCGTGCGCCCGCTGCCGGCCCGTAGCCGAGGTCGCCGCAGTAGGCGACGATGTGGACCTGCGGCATCGACATCGCCACACAACAGGCGAGGCCGGCGACGACGAGCAGCACCTGCAGAGCCGCCGGTGAAATCCCCAGGGTCGGTGGCGGCTGCGCTGTGGACGCGGCGGCGAGGTTGCCACCGCTGATTGCGGGCGGGCGCCGGCGCAGCGCGAGGCTCAGCGGCAGCATCGTAACCAGGCAGACCGCGCCGATCGCGATTTGCGTGTCTCGCCAGCCAAGGACCTCGACCAGGTGCTGCACGACCGGCGGCCATAGCGTGCCCGCCAGATAGTTTCCGCAGGCGACGATCGCGACCGCGAGGCCGCGTCGTCGTTCGAACCACTGCGAAATGTCTGCGAGCAGCGGGCCAAAGCTGGCGGAACTGCCGAGAAAACCGATGAGCAGCGCGTGCGCCAGCGCAAAAATCGTAAGCGACGGAGCCAGTGCAGACAGGAAATATCCGGCCGCAAGCGCGATGGTGGCGCCGGCCAGCGGACGCGCAACGCCGTAGCGGTCGCTCAAGCGGCCCATCAGGATGCCGCCGAAGCCATAGCCGATCATCGTCACCGTGTACGGCAGCGTGGCCGTCGCACGGTCGACCCCGAATTCGGCCTGCACTGCCGGCAGAACGACGATGACCGACCACATGCCCACACCGCCGAGCGTGGACATAACCAGCGTCGCGAGCAGCCGCCACCAGGCGGCCGGTGAGTCGATTCCGGCAACTGCGGTCTGCGTCATACGGCGCGCGTCGTAGCGAGCGTGCAGCATACGCGGCACGAGTGACGTCGCTCCCGCAGGCGCGAG
Organism: Burkholderiaceae bacterium; assembly: GCA_035255845.1. Classification (GTDB taxonomy): domain Bacteria; phylum Pseudomonadota; class Gammaproteobacteria; order Burkholderiales; family Burkholderiaceae_F; genus JALORV01. The sequence continues at coordinate 10,019 of DATEZE010000324.1, forward strand.
CGACAGTCCCGCCCTCCACTGTTTGCATGGGCCGGCTGTCACGCGATGTAGCGATAGTCGCAACACTGCGGAACTCTAGCCGCGTGCAGGTATCAACCCTCACTGTCGCATTGTCCCGATGTGATACGCGGCAATCAAATGACCTTTTAACTTCACGACAAATTCACGTTCAGCCCCCACACTGCCCGCATGCCAAAGTCTTCGACCCGACCCGACCGCCGTCGCGCATTCTTCGCAAGCACCGCCTGGCTCGTCGGCCCGCTGCTGCCGATGAACTCGGTGCTTGCACGCGTGTTGATCGACGATCCGCAGATCGACACTCTCGCAGAGCACCTGGTCAGCGGGCGGCACAACGCCCGCGAACGCGCGGTTGTGCTGCACGACTTCGTGCGCGACGAAATCCGGTTCGGCTTCACTCCGCACTTCTATGCGATGTCAGCGGCGGATGTACTGGCCGCGCGGATCGGCTATGGCCAAACCAAGGCAACGCTTTTCATCGCGCTGCTGCGCGCGGTCGGTATCGAGGCGCGCCAGCAGTTTGTCGACGTCGACGCCGCGGTCTGGCGCGGCTTGCTCGACCTGCATACGCCTTTCGTCGATCACAGCTATACCGAGGTTCGCCTCGGTGGCGCCTGGATACCGACCGACAGTTATGTCGTCGACATGCCGCTCTTCCGGGCAGCGCAGGCGGCCCTGCGGACCCGCAACACGGCCTGCGGATTCGGCATCATTGCGACCGGGCACGCGCAATGGGACGGGCGCAGCCCTGCGTTCGCGCAGTTTCCCGTCGATGCGCCGAGCATGAGCCGGCACCGCTGGGGCGTGTTCAACGACGTGGCTGCGTTCTACGACGCCACGCCCGAAGCGTGGAACAGCCGCACGGATGCCATGCGCGTCGTGCATCCGCTCGCGGCACTGACGGCGAATCAGGCCGCCGAGGCGCTGCGCAGCGGCGGCCCGTCGGCTGCGCACGGCCGCTTGCGCGCGCGCGCCTGACGCGCGTGCTTCAATCAGGCGGTCCGCATCGATAGGTTGGCGGCGGCGCGCGGTCGAGCAGCACGCGCGCCACCGCCTCGGCGACTTCGATTCCGTCCACAGCCGCCGACATGATGCCGCCGGCATAACCAGCGCCTTCGCCCGCCGGGAACAGGCCGCGCACGTTCACGCTCTGCATGCTTCGATCACGCGTGATCCGCAACGGTGACGAAGTCCTCGTCTCGACGCCGGTAAACACGGCATCCGGCATCGCGAATCCGGCGATCTGCCGGTCGAACGCCGGGATCGCCTCGCGGATCGCCTCGATCGCGTAGTCGGGAAGGCTGCTGCGGCTGTGCTGCGCCAGATCGACCACGCGCACGCCCGGTTGATACGAAGGCAGCACGCTGCCGAACGCGGAAGAGACCTGTCCCTTGAGGAAATCACCGACGAGTTGTGCCGGAGCGTGATATTCGCCCTCGCCGAGTTCGAAGGCGCGCCGTTCCAGCGTCTGCTGGAACTCGATGCCGTCGAGCGGATGCACGCGCCCGCCGTGGCGCGTGTCTGGCCGCCTGGCATAGTCTTCCGGGGTGATGCCGACGACGATGCCGGCATTCGCGTTGCGTTCCGCACGCGAATACTGGCTCATGCCATTGGTGACAACGTGCCCCGTCTCCGAAGTGGCCGCGACAACCGTGCCGCCCGGGCACATGCAGAAACTGTAGACCGCCCGGCCATTGCGGGCGTGGTGCACGAGCCTGTAGTCGGCCGCGCCGAGCATGCGATGACCGGCGAATCTGCCGTAGCGCGCGCGATCGATCAGACCCTGCGGGTGCTCGACGCGGAAGCCGACCGAAAACGGCTTGGCCTCCATAAACACGCCACGATCGTATAGCGCGGCGAAGGTTTCGCGCGCACTATGGCCCGGAGCAAACACCATGAGTTTGGCGGGCCACTCCTCTCCCTGCGGTGCGCCGGAATGCGCGATCGTCACCGCTTGCAGCTGGCCGCCCTCGACCCGCAGATCGAGCAGGCGATGCCCGAAATGGATCTCGCCCCCGAGCGCTTCGATGTCCGCCCGCATCTTCTCGACCACGCTGACGAGCCGGAAGGTGCCGATGTGCGGTTTGCTGACGTAAAGGATTTCTTCTGGCGCTCCCGCTTTCACGAACTCGGTCAGTACCTTGCGCGTCAGGTGGCGCGAGTCACTGATCTGGCTCCAAAGCTTGCCGTCTGAGAAGGTGCCGGCCCCGCCCTCTCCGAACTGCACGTTCGAATCGGGATCGAGCACGCCCCGGCGCCACAGTTCCCAGGTGTCCCGGGTGCGCTCGCGGACGCGCTTGCCGCGCTCCAGCACGATCGGCCGCAGGCCCATCTGCGCCAGCAGCAGCGCAGCGAAGATGCCGCAGGGGCCGAAACCAACCACCAGTGGTCGGGCGCGTCCGGTTGCATAGAAGTCGGGCCGGGCATGTGTAGGCAACCGGTACGTCGTGTCGGGCGCCTGCCTGAGCTGCGCACCGCCCGAGCGCGCCAGCACTTCTGCCTCATCGATGACCTCGCAGTCGATCGTATAGCTCAGCACCGGAGCCGATTTTCTGCGTGCATCGACCGCGCGCCGGAACACGGTGAACGACACCAGCCGCGCGTCGCTCACGCGCAGTCGCTCGACGATCGCGGTGCGTAACGCGGCAGCGTCATGGTCGAGTGGCAACCGCAATTCGGTGATGCGCAGCATCTCGGGGCAAGGTGAGCGGACGGACGCTATTGTCCGCGCCGTGCGGGAAAGCTCGCCAGATACGCTCGGCTCAATTCCGGCTCAATGGGGCCGCACCTCGAACACCCATGCCAGTACAGTAAAACTGACGAATGCCATGACGGTCGAGCTGATGATCACGCGCGTGATCCGGCCGTTGTCCGCGCCGTAACGCTCAGCGAGCAGCGAGACCGCGCTGGCCGACGGCAGCGCTGCGGCCAGCACGAGCACTGTCAGTGTCGACGAGTCGAGCGGCAGCCCCAGCCTGATCGTTGCAGTGCCTAGCACCATGACGACCAGTGGGTGAACGATCAGCTTCGCCAGCGCGAGTGGCAAAAACTGGCGCACCGGGGTGCGATTGTGCACATGCTGTCCCGCGCGCCACAGCACTGTGCCGATCGTAAACAGCGCCACTGGCGTCGCGGCGTCGGCCAGCATCCGCACGATCGTATCGATCGGCCCGGGCAGGCGCACCTCGAGCGCCGAAACCAGGAGTCCCAGCCCGATCGCGCTCGGAAGCGGGTTGGTCAGAGTCCCTTTCAGCAGGCCGCCCACGTTCAGCCGTTCGCCAGCGCTGCCGGGACTCGACTGCGCAAGCGCGATGCAAAGTGAACTGGTGAAAAACAGATCTACCAGCAGCGTCGTGATGACCGGACCGGCTGCAGCCGGTCCCAGCAATGCGGCGAGCAGCGGAACGCCCATAAAACCAGTGTTCGGCCACACGACGGTGAGCGCGCCCAGTGCGGCGTCCTTCATCGGCACGCTCGATCGCGTCAGCGCGATCGTCACGAACACCAGAATGACCGCGGTGACCAGCGTGACCGCAATAACGGTCGGATTGACGATCTGAGCGACCGGCAGCGATGCACCAAAACGGAACAGCAGGCAGGGGAGCGCGAAATACAGGACGAACAGATTGAGCCCCGGTATCGTCGCTTCGGGCAGAACGCGGGAACGGCCCGCCAGGTAACCGCACAAAACCAGTGCGAAAAACGGGACCGTGACCGCGAGGATCGCCTGCATGACTGCGCAGTATCTCAGGCCGATACCGCTGCGGGAGCCTCAGCGGCCTGTCAAATACTTACTGGACAACCGTCCCGCATACGCGTACGCTTCCCTCCGCTTTCGTTTGAGTGTCGTTAGTCCACAGGTTTCCTGTGCGGGTCCCCGCAACAACCGACCACGCCTTGTTCCCCGGTTTACGTACTTGATCGTTTGCACGCCGCAGGGGGTTCCTGCCAGCGTTTTAAATTTTTCTCATTCCAAGGACGTTTCAAATGGCACAAGGTACGGTTAAGTGGTTCAACGAGTCCAAAGGCTTCGGCTTCATCACCCCTGAAGGCGGTGGAAAAGATCTCTTCGCTCATTTCTCCGAAATTCAGTCGGCGGGGTTCAAGACGCTGCAGGAAGGCCAGCGCGTCGAGTTCACCGTGGCCCAGGGCGCCAAGGGCCCGCAGGCTACCCAGATCCGTCCGATCTAAGGACATCGGGTCTGAACATGAGACCGCCACGTGTTGTGGCGGTCTTTTTTTATCTGCGCGAAACTGCGCCATCCCGCTAAGGAGCGCCCACTTGGCAAAGCCCAACTATTCATTTGAAAAGCGCCAGCGCGAGCTGGCCAAGAAGAAAAAGCAGGAAGTAAAGCGCCAGAAGAAAGCCGCAGACCGTGCCGACAAGGTCGGCACGCCGGCCGATGGTACGAATGACACGGCCGTGGATGCTGTGCCACCCGCAACCAACTGAGCCTCGCATCATCATCGCTCGTCATTGACGCCGCAGCGCTGCGGCGACACACTTCGCTTTCCGCTCGCCGAGCGCCATCACTCCGGAGGCGCGCATGTCCAAACTTGATCTTGTTCGCTAGTCGGCCGACTCGGCGCTGACTCGGACGCTTTCCGATTCGGCCGCTCTGCGGCCACCCACGGTGCTTGGACCCTGGTCGCGCGTGCGCCTGCACGCGCGCTCTGCCCGCGGCGCGCGCGCCGCTCGAATCGGAAAGCAAAATGACTCCTGAAGACCTTGATCGGCTGCGGCCGATCGGTTGCAACGACGCCATCGCCTGCGCTCTCGGCGTGCTCGAACCGCAAGGCGAAGCCATGCGCGTTACCGCCGTCCAGCGTGACCGCGTGACGGTGGACAATGGCGGTCGCAGCTCGTCCGCAGAACTCATGCCGCGCCTGGCCCGCGAGCTTGCTGCACGCGGCGACAGCCTTGTCGTCGGCGACTGGATCCTCGCCGACAGCGCGCCGGGTTTGCTGCGCGTGACCGCCCGGATGCCGCCGCTGACGCAGATCGTGCGTCGTGCATCGGACGGTTCGCGCCAGGCACTGGTGAGCAACGTCGACATCGCCCTGCTGGTCATGGGCTTGGATGGCGACCACAACCTGCGGCGGCTGGAACGCTATCTCGCGATGGTTCAATCGGCGGCTGTCAGTCCCGTGATCGTGCTGACCAAGCAGGATCTTGTCGATGCGTCGGGCCAGCGCCTGGCCGAGCTGCATCGCCGCATCCCAGCTGATGTGCCGGTACACGCGCTCGATGCGCGCTCGCCGACCGCTGCGAGCGCGCTGCAGGAATACCTCGCGGCCGGCCAGACTCTGGCAATGCTCGGATCCTCCGGGGCCGGCAAGTCGACGCTGACCAATACCCTGCTGGGCCAGGAGATCCAGGTGACCGGCGCGGTGCGAACAGGTGACAGCCGCGGACGACACACGACCACGGAGCGCACGTTGCACCGGTTGCCGCACGGTGCGTGCGTCATCGACACGCCCGGGCTGCGCGGACTGGAGGTGGATGCAAGCGAGGCGGGTCTCGCCGCCGGCTTCGTGGATATCGCTGAGCTTGCACGGCAATGCCGATTCCGCGACTGCCGGCATGGCGACGAACCCGGCTGTGCGGTGCGCGCCGGCATCGACGCCGACCGGCTGGCGAACTATCAGAAGCTGCGGCGCGACGTCAGGCGCGATTCGATGACCTTCCTCGACCGGCGACGCCAACTGGCCGAGTGGAAGGCGCGGGGCCGGGTCGCCGAACAGCGGATGAAAATGAAGCGCGGCTGAGCAAGGTATACCGCGGTGTCCTCCGGGGCCCGCCACCGCTCGACGGCGCAAGTTCAAGGCGCGCGTGGATGCCCATGTCTTACCAGGGCGATCGCGGGTCATGCGAGGCACCGAAAACGATGGATTCCTCGCGCCGCGAATCAGCACTATTCCGCTCGCGCCGCCGATCTGCAGCCGACTGCGCGGATCCTGCGATCCGTCGCAGATCGATGGCCTGAAAAAGTGCGCCTGCCTACAGTGGCGCGCATCGATACGAGGCCGTCGGAGCAAGGAGTCCGCCATGACCCGCAAACCCGCGAACGCGATCCTTGTGATGTTTCTACTCGCCGCCGTTGGGCTGATCACGCTTGGCGCACAGGCGCTGCACTCGCTCCAATCCGAACGCGAGAACGCGGCGATGCCTGTGGTCCGCATGGAACGGGTCGTGATTACGGCCGACCGCTTGCGCGCGCCCGACGCGACCGCCCACGCGAGGAACGCGCTCGCAACCACGCTGCGCTGACTGCAACACCGAGCGTGGCCCGGCCGAGCGCGGGCGGCGTTCCTTCCGGGCCGCCAGGCTCGCGACCGCCGAAGGACGTCCTTGGATCTCTTGTCGGACGTCAAGCCTGTCGCGTCCCCATTGTCCGTCGGCTGACAGCGTTCCCGCCGCGCGGTAACGTCACCGTTCGCACCGGAACGATACCGCCGAGGAGAACATGGCTTACACAACGGAGAATCTGCGGACCGTGGCCCTGCTGGGCCACGGCAGCGCAGGCAAGACGACGCTCGCCGAAGCGCTGCTGGTGAAGGCGGGCGCGCTTCCAGTCGCCGGCAGCGTCGAAAGGGGCACGACCACTAGCGATTTCGACGCGCTCGAAAAGACCTTCCTGCACTCGCTTCGTACCTCCGTGCTTCACCTCGACCTGCCGCAGACGCGGGTCCATCTGCTCGATACACCTGGCTTTCCGGACTTCATCGGCCAATCGATCGGTGCGCTCGACGCGGTCGAGACCGCGGCGATCGTCGTCAATGCGCAGAGCGGCGTCGAGATGATCACGACGCGGATGATGGATTGGGCCGGGCGCCGCAAGCTCTGCCGCGTTCTCGTCATCAACAAGATCGACGCCGACAACGTCAATCCTTCGCAGGTGCTCGCAGAACTGCGTGGAGCCTTCGGCAAGGAAGTGTTGCCGATCAACCTGCCCTCGGGCGGCGGCACGCGCGTCGTCGACTGCTTCTTCAATCCGGACGGCGAGGCCGACTTTTCCTCGGTGGCTGAGGCACACCAGGCGCTGATCGATCAGGTCATCGAGGTCGACGAGGACCTGATGGCGAAGTACCTCGAGCAGGGCGAGGCCGTCGAGGCCGAACAGTTGCACGCTCCGTTCGAGAAGGCTCTGCGCGAAGGTCACCTGATCCCGGTGTGCTTCGTTTCCGCAAAAAATGGCGCCGGTGTCGAAGAACTGCTCAAGGTCTTCGAGCGGCTGTTGCCCAATCCGACCGAGGGCAACCCACCGCTCTTCTACAAGGGGGAAGTGGGCGACGGCCAGCCTGTTGATGAATTTCACTCGGCGCCCGATCCGAAACAGCACGTGCTCGCACACGTGTTCAAGGTCGTGGTCGATCCCTATGTCGGCAAGCTCGGGATCTTCCGCGTTCACCAGGGCACGGTGACAAAGGACACGCAACTTTTTATCGGCAGCGGCCGCAAGTCATTCAAGGTCGGGCACCTGTTCATGCTGCAGGGGGGCAAGACCGTCGAGACTGCACAGGCGGTCCCGGGCGACATCGCCGCAGTGGCCAAGGTCGACGAGATCGACTTCGACTGCGTGCTGCACGACTCGCATGATGAGGACCAGATCCACATGCGGCCGCTGGAATTCCCGACGCCGATGAGCGGCGTCGCGATCGCGCCCAAGCGCCGTGGCGACGAGCAGCGTATCTCCGAAGTCCTGCACCGGATGCAGGCCGAGGATCCGACGCTGGTCGTCGAGCACGACGCCGTGCTGAACGAGACCGTGCTGCGCGGCCTCGGAGAATTGCACATCCGATCCGCGCTCGAGCGCATGGCGCAGCAATACAAAGTCGAGGTCGAGACCCGCCCGCCGCGGATCCCGTACCGGGAGACGATCGCGGCGAATGCCGAAGGCCACGCGCGCCACAAGAAGCAGACCGGCGGCGCGGGGCAGTTCGGCGAGGTCTACCTGCGCGTCGAGCCGCTGCAGCGCGGAAGCGGCTTCGAGTTCGTCGACCAGGTCAAGGGCGGCGTCATCCCCTACAACTTCATTCCGGCGGTGCAGAAGGGCGTCGAATCGGTGCTCGCATCAGGACCAGTGGCCGGGTTCCCGATGCAGGACGTGCGCGTCACCGTTTATGACGGCAAGCACCATCCTGTGGACTCGAAGGAAGTCGCGTTCGTCGCCGCGGGCCGCAAGGCGTTTCTGGATGCGCTGACCAAGGCGCGGCCGATCGTGCTCGAGCCGATCGTCAACGTGGAGGTCGAGGCGCCCGAGGGCAACATGGGTGACGTGGCCGGCGACCTCTCGTCGCGCCGCGGTCAGGTCACTGGCACGCGCGCGATGGGACCGGGCGTACTCGTGGTCGAAGGGCAGGCACCGCTCGGCGAACTCGAGGGCTACTCGGCGCGACTGAAGGCGATGACGCAGGGTCGGGGCGCATGGACGATGAACCTGTCGCACTACGAGCAGGCGCCGCCACCGTTGCAGCAGAAACTCGCGGGCGAGTTCGCCGCGAAGCGCAAGCACGAAGAAGAGGAGTAACGGCAGCGAGCGCCGTGCTCCCCGGGGGAAGCACGGCGCGGGTTCAGAAGCGGCCGGCCTGGTAGTCGTCGATCGCCTGCAATAGTTCCTCTTGCGTGTTCATCACAAACGGGCCGTGCCAGACGACCGGCTCGTTGATCGGCTTGCCGGCGATCAGCAGTGCACGCGCCGGGCCATCTGCGGCCCGCAACCGAACGGTGTCTCCCGTACCGAGTTCCGCAAGTCCGACGGCCTCGAGCGTCTTGTCGCCGACC
>DATEZE010000325.1:0-14059 GCA_035255845.1 Burkholderiaceae bacterium
CCCGAATCCGGAGAGTGCAACCGCGTAATGCGGGCGCGCCCGACCGAGTCGGCACATCAGCTCCCACCCATCACCATCCGGCAGTCCGATGTCGGAAATCAGGACGTCATAGCCGTTCCGATCAAGCTCCAGCAGCGCCTCGTGCATGCTCTCGACCGCCCAGACGCGGTGTCCGAGCGATTCGATCAGCAGGCACAGCAACGATCGAGTCTCTTCGTGGTTCTCCACGATGAAGACGCGCAGCGTCACACACGACCCACGGTCCATGTGACTCTGAGAGTATCGAGGGGGCTCAATCATTGACGCTGCCTCCGGCACTTTTCGGCGGTGCTCCCTATCGAGGCCGGCGGCTCCGTACTCCGGGAGTCCGTCCGTGACGGTGCGCTGTGCAACGCCGCGAACGTCGCCGACATGCAAGCACGATGCCTGCGGCCGTGGTGGTGGGCCGCTCGCTCTGCGGCATACTGCCCAACCGCGGTATGGGCATTCGACATCCGGAGATCTTGCATGGCGCTGCTGCTACTCGGTCTGGCACTTTTCCTCGGCGCGCACTCGACGCGCATCGTCGCTGATGGCTGGCGCACCAGACATATCGGCAAATTGGGCCCCAAGCCGTGGAAGGGTGTGGTTTCGGTCGTCTCGATCATCGGGTTCGTGCTGATCATCTGGGGCTACGGCATCGCCCGCCAGACCCCCGTTGTGCTGTACACGCCGCCTGTCTGGGCCCGGCACATCGCTGCACTACTGGTACTGCCGGCGTTCATGCTTTTAGTCGCAGCCTACGTGCCCGGTACGCGCATCAAACGCGTGATAGGCCATCCGATGGTGGCCGGCGTGAAGCTATGGGCGTTCGCCCATCTGCTGGCTAATGGCACGCTGGCCGACGTCGTCCTCTTCGGCGCTTTCCTGGCCTGGTCCGTTGCCAGCTTTCTTGGAGCGCGCCGCCGCGATCGCGCCGCCGGTGTCGTCTACCCCGCCGGCGCGATCGTGCGCGATGTCACTGCGGTCGTCGTTGGTGCGCTGGCTTGGGTGGTGTTCGCCTTCTGGCTGCACGGCTGGCTGATCGGCGTGCGGCCGTTCGGATAGCGGCGCCGAGGGGTGACGTTTCCGCCGCAACCGCCCGGCAAGGCGGCCGGGGTATGCTCGACCGCTCTCGCCTTTGCTCAGGACGATGATGAAAATTCTTCACGCATCGTTGCGCCGCGCGGTCTGGATAGCCGCCACCGCGTGGACTGTGCTGCTGGCCGGCTGCACCTATTACGCGCCGCCGCCCGGACCGAGCACCTACGACCGTGCCTACAACGCGATGCTTGGCGCGATGTCCGACCAGGGAGTCAAGGTCACGGACGCCAATCCGGCGTCGGGACTGATCACCGGGCAACGCGGCGCAATCAGCGTGACTGCGACGGTGGCACCGCAGGCCGACGGAACCACCAAAGTGGAGTTTCGTACGCGCGGTGACATCAATCAGGACCCCCAGCTTATCGACCGCATCACGGCCGCCTACAACGCCCGCATGGGTCGCTAGAGAGCGCGGGGGCCGCCCTCAGCCGGCGTGCGTATCGGCGATCGCGCCGATGCGTGTCAGCACATCGGGCGTCAGCTTGTCGACGATGTCGAGCGCGAGCATGTTCTCGCGCACCTGTTCGACGCGAGTTGCGCCGGTGATCACGCTGCTGACGCGAGGATTGTGCAGGCACCAGGCGAGCGCGAGTTGCGCCAGCGTGCAACCGAGTTGCCTCGCGACCGCCTCCAGCTGCCCTACGACGGCGTTTTTGGTCGGGTCAGTCAGGCTCTCGCGCAGGAACGCATAGCTCTCTAGTGCGCCGCGCGAACCGGCCGGAATGCCATTGCGGTATTTGCCCGATAGCAGCCCTGAGGCGAGTGGACTCCAGGTCGTCAGACCAAGGCCGATGTCCTCATAGAGCCGTGCGTACTCGCTCTCGACGCGCTTGCGATGCAGCAGGTTGTACTGCGGTTGCTCCATGACCGGCTTATGCAGATTGCGACGGTCAGCGATGTCCCAGGCGGCGCGGATTTCGTCGGCGCTCCACTCGCTGGTGCCCCAGTAGAGCGCCTTGCCGCGCTCGATGATGTTGTGCATCGCCCAGACGGTCTCCTCGATCGGCGTCGCGGGATCGGCGCGGTGGCAATAAACGAGATCGACGTAGTCGAGCTGCAGACGCTTGAGCGATCCGTCGATTGCATCGAGCAGGTACTTGCGATTGAGCGTGTTGTTGTCGTTCGCGCTCGTGCGCATGCCCCAGTAGAACTTGGTCGAGACGACGAACTTGATGCGCGGCCAGCCCAGTTCTTTCAGCACTTTGCCCATGATGACTTCGCTGTCGCCCTTGGCGTAGATCTCGGCGTTGTCGAAGAAATTCACGCCCGCGTCGAACGCTGCGGCCATCAGCTCGCGCGCGGCTCGCGTGTCGACCTGATTGCCGTAGGTGACCCACGAGCCGAATGAAAGCTCGGAAATCTTGAGGCCGGAGTGGCCGAGGCGGCGGTAGTTCATCGTGAGGTCAGCAGAGTGGGTGGACCCGCGTGAGTCTACCGAGCCGAGTGCACAGGCAGCGCGAGATGTCAGCGCTCGCGGGTCAATGGAACGAAACGTACGCCGATCGTTCGCCGCGTGACGGCGCGACCGTCGGCTTCCTTGCGGACCAGCAAGAGTTCCTGATCCATCAGCGCGCCGACCGGAAGCACCATGCGGCCCCCTGCAGCGAGCTGCGCCAGCAACGCCGGCGGCATGTGATCGGGCGCGGCGGTGACGATGATGCCGTTAAATGGCGCGGCGTCAGGCCAGCCAAGATAGCCGTCACCGACGCGCGTCTCGACGTTGCGCACACCGGCGGCATCGAGTGCAGTGCGTGCCTGCTGTGCCAGTGGCGCGACGATTTCGATCGAGCAGACCTTGCGCACGCACGCTGCCAACACGGCGGCCTGGTAGCCGGAGCCGGTCCCGATCTCGAGCACGAGATCGGTGGGCTTGGGATCGAGCAACTCCGTCATCAGTGCAACGATGAACGGCTGCGAGATCGTCTGTCCATGGCCGATCGGCAGCGGACGGTTTTCGTAGGCGCGCGCAGCGAACGTCGACGGCACGAAGCGCTCACGTGGCACGGTCTCCAGCGCGCGGCGGACTGCCGGGCTCAGCCTGTCGACGCCGGTGCTGGCCGAGGTGTCGCGCAGGTCACGTTCGATCTCGGCCAGCAGGTGCCGGCGCGCCTCATCGAAGTCCGCGCTGAGCGCCGCGCGGTGCGGCAGCGTCAGCGCGGCCAGAGCGGTTCCGAGTCCAGAGAAGAACCGCCGCCTTTCCGGCATGGCCCCTACTGGCGCGGTGCTGGGTGCACCGGATCGACCCAATAGACGGCTTCGGGTTTCTCGACAGCGTCGATGTCGAGGTTGACGACGACCGACTCATTGTCACTGCGCACCAGCACGCATTCGAGCTTCTCATCGGTCGAGGCATTGATCTCCTGGTGCGGCACGTAAGGCGGCACGAAAATGAAATCGCCTGCCTCGGCTTCGGCCACATACTCGAGCCGCTCGCCCCAGCGCATGCGCGCCTTGCCGCGCACGACATAGATCACGCTCTCGAGCGCGCCGTGATGGTGAGGGCCAGTCTTAGCATTCGGATGGATCGTCACCGCCCCGGCCCACAGCTTCTGCGCGCCGACGCGCGCAGCGTTGATGGCCGCGGCGCGGCTCATGCCAGGCGTCTGCGCGGTGTTCGGGTCGAGCTGGTCGCCCTTGATCACGCGCACGCCATGCGTGCGCCAGTCCGGGTGTGATTCGCTCATGCGGCCTCCGGCGCGAAACGTCCATGATGCGAGCCGCACTTGCTGATGGCAAGGGATAAGCATCGGCATCGACCTGATCGCGCACATGGGAATAAGAACATTCCGAAGCCGCGCCGACAGCGGCAGCGATCTGCATCAAACTCGCGCTTTACTGATCGTGCGCTTCGTTATGAGCATCGGGTTCCGACTGATCCTCCGCGTTGCCGTGCTGCTGCTGGCAGGTGCTCCGCTGTTCGCAGTCGCGCAGCCGCTCGTCTCGCCGGCGGATCTGGCCGCGCGGCTCACCGACCCGCAGCTCCGCGTTCTCGACATCCGCCCCCGCGATGGCAAGGACGCTGCTTCAACCTATGCCGGCGGCCACGTTCCCGGTGCGCTCTCGGCGCCGTATCCGCGCTGGCGCGGTCCGAAAGAAAACCCGGGAGCGCTTCCGGATGCCACACAGCTCACCGCGCTTGTCCGGTCGCTCGGCATCGACGCGACCACACCGATTGTGGTCGTCTACGAAGGCACTGACTCGACCGAGTTCGGCGCGGCGGCGCGGGTCTACTGGACACTGAAGACCGCGGGTTTGTCGCAGCTTGCGATCCTCAACGGTGGAATGAAGGCGTGGCGCGCTGCCGGCGAGCCGGTGACGACAGACGTGCGATCGGTCACGGCGTCGACCTATGCGGTCCGCTGGGATCCGCGCCTGATCGCGACTCAGGACGAGGTGGCACAGGCCGCCGGTCGCCGCCAACTGATCGACGCTCGGCCCGCACCCTATTTTCTGGGTGAAACCAAGCATGCCGCTGCGCCGACGCCGGGTACGCTGGTCGGCGCGAAGAACGTCGAGCAGGATGTTTGGTTCGTCGGCGACAGCGCCGTGCTGCGATCACCTGCCGAGGTGCGCCGTATCGCCGAACAACAGGGCATCGATTTCTCGCAGCCGACGGTCTCGTTCTGCAATACCGGCCACTGGGCGGCAACGAACTGGTTCGTGCTCTCTGAAATGCTCGGCCAACCGGACGTCAAGCTGTATCCGGAATCGATGGTCGGGTGGTCGCGCGCCGGCCTGCCGATGGCGAACGTACCGGGACGACTGCAGCAGTTCTGGATCCAGCTGAAGGAAGCCGCGGCGGCTATGTAAGCCGGCGAGCGGATCGCACGTCCCGCCAAAGCAGCGGTGCGCATCTTCACTGCACATCGATCGCTGGCCCCGTCGGATAATGCCGACAATGTCCACTGCCCTGCCGCTCCCGTTGCGCACCGTGGCGCGCGAATCGCGCACCGCGGTGCTCGCGCTGGCATTTGCCGCCCTCGCGGCGTGGATCGTCATCACGTGGCTGGTCGGACTGCGGCAGGGCTTGCTGTTCCTGATCGGCATAGGCTACGGAGCCGTGCTGGCCGGTGTTTCGTTCGGCTTCACGACCGGCTGGCGCGTCTGGATCAGCGAGCGCGATCCGACGGGACTGCTGGCCCAATTCGTCGCGATCGGCCTCGCGATGGCCGTAACGATCCCGCTGCTGACGACGCATCCGGAACTCAGCGGCGCGATCGCTCCCGTGTCATGCAGCGTCGTGATCGGGGCGTTCGTGTTCGGTCTTGCGATGCAGGTTGCCGACGGCTGCGGCTCGGGCACGCTTTACAAGGCCGGCACGGGCAACTCATTTGCGCTGACGGTACTTCCGGGGTTCGTCGCCGGCAGCTTCCTCGGCACGCTGCACCTCGATCGCTGGCTCGCCCTTGGGGCACTGCCGCCGGTCGCGCTGCAGGATCACATCGGCGCGACCGGCGCGGTGGCGCTGCAAGCCACGGTCATGATCGGTCTCGGCGCCTGGTTCTGGCGCCGGCGTCGCAGTACGCAGACTCGCTGGCGCGGTCGCGCCGTCTATATCGGTGCGGTCCTGCTCGCGGTCTTTGCAGTGCTCAATCTACTGGTTGCCGGCCAGACTTGGGGGATCGTCTACGGCCTCGGTCTATGGGGCGCCAAGATCGCGAGTGCGCTCGGGATGGACCTCAGCGCCAATGCCTTCTGGGGCCGCCCGACACAGCAGGCGCTGCTGCACGCGTCGGTGCTGACCGACGTCACTTCGATCACCAATTTCGGCCTGCTCGCCGGCGCTCTGATCGCAGCGACCGCACGCGGCACCGCGTGCCCGCCGCCAGAGGCGCAGCGCGCATTCCAGTGGCTGGCCGCGCTCGTTGCGGGGCTGGCACTCGGCTATTCGTCGCGGCTCGCGTTCGGCTGCAATGTCGGCGCGTACTTTTCCGGCATCTCGAGCGGCAGCCTGCACGGCTGGATCTGGTTTGCGGCCGCATTCGCCGGTTCGCTGATCGGCGTGCGTCTGCGAGCACGCCTGGGACTGCCGCAGTGAAGCGCGCGCTCGTCTTCGCGGTGATCTTCTGGGCGCTCGTTGCGGCGCTGCTGATCTCCGACTGGGCGCGGTCGACGCCGCACAACCGCTTCGCCGAGCCGCCGCCCTGGCAACTGGATCAGGACAAGGTCGAGGGCGGCGGGCACTGCGCAGCACCGCTCAAGTAGCCAGCCGCGTTCGACCGAGCGTTACTCCGAAGGCAGGAACCCCTCGACCGAAAGGTAGCGCTCGCCCGAGTCGAAATTGAAGCCGAGCACGCGGCTGCCGGGCTTCAGCTCCGGCAGCTTCTTCGCAATGGCGGCTAGAGTCGCGCCGGACGAGATCCCGATCAGCAGTCCCTCTTCACGCGCGGCGCGGCGCGCCATCTCGCGCGATTCTTCGGGCTCGACGGTGATCACGCCATCGAGGACCTCGACTTTCAGGTTGTTCGGGATGAAGCCGGCGCCGATGCCCTGGATCGGATGCGGCGACGGCGCGCCGCCCGAGATCACCGCCGACGCTGCAGGTTCAACCGCGAAAACTTTCAGTCCAGGCCATTTTGGCTTAAGCACCTGCCCAACCGCAGTGATGTGGCCGCCGGTTCCGACGCCGGTGATGATCGCGTCGAGTCCTTCGGGAAAATCAGTCAGGATTTCCTGCGCGGTGGTGCGCCGGTGCACCTCGATGTTGGCCGGGTTGTCGAACTGTTGCGGCATCCACGCGCCGGGCGTTTGGTCCACCAGTTCCTGAGCGCGCGCGATCGCGCCCTTCATGCCTTTTTCGCGCGGCGTCAGCACGAACTTCGCGCCGTAAGCGAGCATCACGCGACGCCGCTCCACCGACATGCTGTCTGGCATCACCAGCACCAGCGGATAGCCTTTTACGGCAGCCACCATCGCGAGGCCGATGCCGGTGTTGCCCGATGTCGGTTCGACGATCGTTCCGCCGGGACCGAGCTTGCCGTCGCGCTCTGCGGCTTCGACCATCGATAGTGCAATGCGGTCCTTGATGGATCCGCCCGGATTCGCGCGTTCCGCTTTGGACCAGACTTCATAACCCGGGAACAGCCGGTTGATACGGATATGCGGTGTGTTGCCGATCGTGTCGAGAATGGTTGCGGCGCGCATAAGGCTCTCCTTGCGGGTGGATGCGGCAACAGTACGCGGGCGTGGGTCGTGCCCATATCACCCTCCCTGCTAACGGTATGACTATGCGCTGTTCGCGGCCTCACCGCGGCACCGGTTTAAGCTGGCGCCGTGAGCCTCGCGATCTCGTACGACGACGTGGCGGCCGCCGCGCAACGCCTCGCGGGGGTCGCGCACCGCACGCCGGTGCTGACTTCGCACACCGCTGATGCACAGACCGGCGCGCAGCTGTTCTTCAAGTGCGAGAACCTGCAAAGGATGGGCGCGTTCAAGTTCCGCGGCGCCTACAACGCGCTTGCACAATTCTCGCCGCAGCAGCGCCGCCAGGGCGTCGTCGCATTTTCTTCGGGCAACCACGCGCAGGCGGTCGCGCTCGCCGCGCGGCTCCTTGGAATGCCGGCCACGATCGTGATGCCGCAGGATGCGCCGGCGATCAAGATCGAGGCGACACGCGGCTACGGGGCCGACGTTGTGCTTTATGACCGCTACACCGAGGACCGTGAAGCGATCGGGCAGCGGCTTGCGCGTGAGCGCGGCATGACGCTGGTGCCGCCGTTCGATCATCCGCACGTGATGGCGGGCCAGGGGACCGCTGCACTTGAGCTGATGCAGCAGATCGGCCGGCTTGACCTGCTACTCGTCTGCGTCGGCGGTGGAGGCCTCATTTCCGGCTGCGCGGTTGCGGCCAGGCACCTGCAGCCCGAGTGCCGCGTCGTCGGTGTCGAGCCTGAAGCCGGCAACGACGTGCAGCAGTCGCTGCGGCGCGGGGAGATCGTGCACATCGAGGTGCCGCGCACCATTGCCGACGGCGCGCAAACGCAGCAGCCCGGCCGCCACACCTTCCCGGTGATCCAGGCGCTGGTCTCCGACGTCGTGACCGTCAGCGACGACGCGCTGCGGCGGGCGATGCGATTCTTCGCCGGCCGAATGAAGCTCGTCGTCGAGCCGACCGGCTGCCTCGCCGCCGCCGCGGCCTTCGATGGCGCGGTTGAAGTGCGGCAGCGCCGCGTCGGTGTGATCGTCAGCGGTGGCAATGTGGATATCGCGCGCTACGCTGCGCTGATCGCCGGCTAGCGCGACTCCGAAATCACTCGCGGATCACGCCGCAGGCGATCCGAGCCCCAGAATTGCCGGCCGGTTGGGTGCGGTAGTCATCGGGCTTCTCGTGGATGATGACCGCGCGACCGACCACCGAGTTCGGGCCGGGCGATACGGTCAGCTGATCGCTGACGAAGCTCCAGACGGCAACGCCTTCGCCGTTGGACTCGAGGTTGGGCAGGTCGCCGAGATGATGGTCGGGCGAATTCTGCGGCCCGTGCGGCTTGCCTCCGGGGTTGAAGTGGCCGCCGGCGCCGGAGAAGTCCCCGGTGCAGTCGCCCTTCTCATGGATATGGAAGCCGAACTTCCGGTTCGGCGGCAAGCCGTTGATGTCGGCGCGGACGTAGACCTTTCCGGTGCTGGCATCGGCCGCGGCAGTGGCGAGCGGCGCCTTGTAGGACGTGCCCTCGCCGATGAACGTGCCGCCCTCGGGTTGATGAAAGCTCACCCGTCCCCAGGCGCGGCTGCCTTCGCCGCCCTCGACGTTCGCCTGTGCGTACGGTCCTTTGCTTAGCGTGTCACAGCCTCCGCTCAAAGCCACGGCGGCCGCGAGCGCGATCCAGCGTCCCCACATAGAGTTCCTCGGTTAAGTCCGGTGCGGTCGATCGGTCGGCGGGCAACCGGCCGTCATCGTAGCCGCGGCCCGAGCGAAATGTCGGTCATGTCGGCCGCTTTCTGCGGCATCGAGCTGTGACCAGGTTCCTAGGATGGCCTGCATAAGCCCGTCGGTTGCTGGTCATGCCTGCCAAGTCCCTCAGTCCCTTCGTCATCCTGTTCGCGCTGCTGCTGCCGCCGCCGGCCGGTGCGGTGGAGTGGGTCGGGACCGTCGTCGGCATCGCCGATGGTGACACGCTGACGCTGCTCGACGGCAGCAAGACCCTGCATCGAATCCGCATCGACGCGATCGATGCGCCGGAGCGCTCGCAGCCCTACGGACAACGTGCGCGTCAGTCCCTTGCCGACATGGCGCACGGCCGCGGCGCGCGCGCTGAGTGTGCGAAGACCGATCGTTATGGCCGCGCGGTGTGCCGCGTCACTGTGGACGGACTCGATGTCGGGCTCGAACAGGTGCGCCGCGGCCTGGCGTGGTACTACGTCAAGTACGCGCGAGAACAGACTGCCGATGTGCGCCTGCACTACGCGCAGGCAGAAGCCGACGCGCGCACGGCCCGAGTCGGGCTGTGGACCGCGCCGCAACCGATCGCGCCGTGGGACTATCGGCGCGAAAACGCCGCGCACGCCGCGACGCGCTGAGCGCTAGCCGCCGGCGCGGCAAGTGATCTGCGCGTTCGCGATCAATTCCTCGAGCAGCGCCATCGAGGCCCGGCCCGAGACGGCAAAGGGATCGAGCACCGGCTTGTCCGAATACTTCAGCAGCAACGACGGGTTGAGTTTGCCGAGGTTCACGTGCCCCATGGTCCAGCCGGCGAAGTGGCGCTCGGGCACTTCCGCATAGTGCAGCAGCATCACGTCGCGGTGGTGCGTGTCGCGCGCGATCTTCATGTACAGCGCGTTGACCGCTTCACGGCCGCCTTCGAGCGCCTGCATGTAGACGTCACTGCCGTGGCACAGGACGCCGGTGATGCCGAGCGCGGGGTTCTGGCTGAACGACTTCTGCAGGATCGATTCGATGATCTGGGGAGTGACTGGGCCGACGGCGCGGCTGGCGTATAGCAGACGGACGAGCATCGCAGGCAGTCTCCACTCAGGCGTTCTTTAGGTTCAGCAGCGCGAGGAATTCGCGGCGCAAGCTCGCGTTCTTCAGGAACGCACCGCGCATCACGCTGTTAATCATCTTCGAGTCGGTGTCTTTGACGCCGCGCCACTGCATGCAGAAGTGATCCGCTTCCATCACCAGCGCCAGCCCGTCGGGCTGCATCGTGTCCTGCAGCAGGTCGGCGAGGTGCGTGACCGCCTCTTCCTGGATCTGCGGGCGGCTCATCACCCAGTCGGCGAGCCTGACGTACTTCGACAGCCCAATCAAATTCGAGTGCTCATTCGGCAGCACGCCGATCCACACCTTGCCGAGGATCGGGCAAAGATGGTGCGAACAGGCGCTGCGCACGGTGATCGGCCCGACGATCATCAGTTCGTTCAGGCGCTCGACGTTCGGGAACTCGGTGATCGCCGGCATCGCGGTATAGCGACCGCGGAAAACCTCGGTCAGGTACATCCTCGCCACCCGGCGGGCTGTCTCGCGCGTGTTGTGATCGCCGTCAACATCAATGACCATGCTGCGCAGAACGTCCAGCATCTTTTGCTCGACTTCCTTCTGCAGCAGCGCCAGCTCATCGGGCTCGATGCACGGCGCGATGCAGTCGTTGGCATGGAACCGGCGGCCGGCCCGCTGCAGCCGCTCGCGGATCTTCTGCGACACCGGCATACCGAGGTCGGTCGATACCGCCGCGCCAGGCGGGGGATTGCGCGCGTTCATGACGGTCCTTCAGCGCAGGTCGGCCAAAAACTATATCCCATCGAGTCAAATCGGGTTAGGCAGCCGTCGCGGCGGCTCCGAACGCAATCGAGGCCACAGTTGAGTGGCAGATGCGCAGTCAGCTCTGCAGTGGCTGCTGCGCGCGCATTTTGGCCGCGATGAAATCGCCGTGCGGGATGTGCAGCAGGTCGCCGATCTTCCGCATTAGATGGTTCTCGTGCGCCGACAGCGCCGCATCGGCGTAGGCGATGCGCCACATCATCTCGATGATGGCGAGCTTTTGTTGCGCACTAAAATGTCGGTTCACCAGCGACGTGAACTGGAAGTAGTCGCCGGCCTGCCGCATTTCGGCTTCGGCCAGCTCGATCAGCGCCGCCGCCTCGTCCGCCTCGAGCCCGAACTTTTCGCGCACTGCGCGCATCACGGCGGCGTTTTCTGCCTCGGTCGACTCGCTGTCGATGCGCGCGACTTCGACCAGCAGCGCTGCCGTGGCGAGTTGAATGGCGTGCTGCTCGCGCTCGGGCGACGGAGGGTCGATATGCCGGTCGAAAAACTCGCGGATGGCGCTCAGCATCGCTGAAGTCTCGCAGCGCGCGCAGTCACGCGCAAGTTCTTCGACGACGCCTCGGCGGCTGCGCGGTTCGCCGCTGAAGTCGCGGTCGCTTGTCGACAGGCGGCCGGCGCATGTGTCTGAACGGCCGCTTTTCCGAGCACAACTAGAGCGTTGACTCGACTTCGGGCACCACCCCCCGAGGCGCGGGGTCAGAGCCCGGAGTTGGCGCGATACCTTCGCGCGCACTCCGCGTGCGCCTTGCGCCGCTATGCATCGGTCCGGGTCAACCCCGGGGCCGAATCCCAAGAACCGGAGCCACCCGCTCCGCGGTCCCTCAGGGACCTTCAACAAGGGCGGCGTCAAAAACGCCGTTGAATCTGTGCTGGACCCTTACCGTAAGGACGGCGCATCGCCGGACCTCGACAGTGCACGCGGACTGATTCCCGCGGTGGTGCTCGGCGTTGCGTTCTGGGCAATCATCCTGGGGATTGCACTGCTGATCTGGGGCTGAAGCAGTTCCAGCGGGACGGCGGCGCCGTCTCGGTCCGGCCGCCCGACATCGCTTCGAAGCTTGCACCGCACCTTGTACAGTCGTATAAATGGCGCATGCCCGCGCCGGCTCGCACAGTGTCCGCCCGCGAGCGCCTTCTGCGCGTCGGCGCCAGGCAGGCGCGCCGCGCCGGGCTGCGTTTGCTCACAGTGCGTGGCGTCTGCCAGGAGGCTGGCGTCAATCTCGGCAGTTTCGTCTATCACTTCGGGTCGCGTGACGCGTTCATCTCGGAGCTGATCGAGCACTGGTACGCGCCGCTGCTCGAGCGTCTTACTGCCACGGTCGACGAGGAGCAGCCGCCACAGCGGCGCCTGCGGGCGCTGTTGCTGCAGCTCGGTGACTGGGCTTCGACCAACAGCCGCTTCATCACGCATATGCTGATCGACGCGGCGGCCGGCGAGGCCGCGGCGCAGCGGTTCGTCCGCACGCTCGCCGACCGCCATCCCGCCTTGATCTTGCGCGTGGTGGCAGAAGCGCAGCGCGCCGGCACACTGGCGCGCGGCGAACCGCTGAACGTCTTGCTGTTCTTGATGGGCGCGATTGCGCTGCCAATTCTGCTGGCCGATCGCCTGGCCGAGGCACGATTGACGCCGGCCCAGCTGACGCGCGCGCTGGGGACATTCGCGCGTGAGCGCAGGCATCGCGAGCAGCGACTCGACTGGGCTCTTGCCGGACTGCTGCGTAGGGCGGGCGATGCGTCGCACTGAGCTGCCCATTGTCACGCTGGCGGTTGCAACCCTGCTTGCGGCAGCCTGCTCGCGAGTCGATCCGAATCGCTTCAGCGGCTATGCCGAAGCCGATCTCGTTTATGTGGCTCCAGCGGTCGGCGGTCGCCTGCAGTCGCTTGCGGTCGAACGCGGCGCGCGGGTCGAGCGGGGGGCGCCGCTGTTCCAGCTCGAAGCGGATCCGGAGTTCTTCAATCGTGCCGCAGCGGCGGCACGCGCCGAACGCGCGGCGGCGCAGACCAGCAACCTGCGCAAGGGCAAGCGCGTCGACGAGCTGCGTGCGATCGAGCAGCAGATCGTGCAGGCGCGGGCTGCGCTTGCGCTGTCGTCCGCCGAACTGGCGCGCTCCGAGACACTGGTCAGGCAGGGTTTCATCTCCGCGAATCGGCTTGATGAACTGCGCAGTGCGCGTGACCGCGACACCGCGCGCGTGGCCGAGGTCCAGGCCCAGCTTGCGACGGCGCGCGATGCCGCACGCCCGGACGAAATCCTCGCTGCCGAAGCCGACCAGCGCGCCGCGCAGAGTGATCTTGCGTCGAGCCGCTGGCGCGAGGAGCAGACGCGCGGCGCGGCGGCGCAGAGCGGCACGGTGCAGGACGTGATGTATCGCCCCGGCGAATGGGTGCCCCAGGGCGCGCCGATCGTGGCACTGCTGCCGGACGGCGCGGTAAAGGCGCGCTTCTTCGTGCCACAGGAAGCGCTGGCGCGGATCCATGTCGGCGACGCCGTCGCATTGTCCTGCGATGGCTGCCCGCCCGACCTGAAGGCAAACGTCAGCTTCATCGCGTCGGAGGCCGAGTTCACGCCCCCGGTGATTTACAGCAACGAGAGTCGCGCCAAACTCGTCTTCATGGTGGAGGCCCGACCCGACGCCGCGGCAGCGCGGGTCCTGAAGCCGGGGCAGCCGATCGACGCCCGCATAGCGTCGCGCTAAAGCGATGACGGCGACGAACTCAGGCGCTGCGATCGACGTCCGCGGCCTGACCAAGGCCTTCGGCGGCCGCACCGTCGTCGATCACCTCGATCTGCAGGTGCCGCGCGGCGAGGTCTGCGGCTTTCTCGGCCCGAACGGTAGCGGCAAGACGACGACCATCCGCATGCTGTGCGGGCTGCTTGAAGTCGATGGCGGCGAGGGCACCTGCCTCGGCTACGACATTCGCCGCGAGGCCCGCAGCATCAAGCTGCGCGTTGGCTACATGACGCAGCACTTTGGCCTGTACCAGGACCTGTCGATCGAGGAAAACCTCGACTTCATCGCGCGCGTCTATCGCATCGAGGAGCGCGCGGCGCGTGTCGATGCCGCGCTCAAGCGACTCGGCCTGGCCGATCGCCGCACCCAGCTCGCCGGCACGCTGTCGGGCGGGTGGAAGCAACGCCTGGCACTGGCCGCGTGCCTGCTGCACGAGCCCGAGCTG
>DATEZE010000326.1:0-4193 GCA_035255845.1 Burkholderiaceae bacterium
GCACAGCGCTTAACGGCGTGCTTGTCGCGCTGCTGGTGTTGCTTGCCAACATCCTGCGCGCCACGGTGCTCTTCTTTCCAGAAGCCGGTCTCGTGCATTGGCCCAGCTGGATTCATGAGGCGGTCGGGCTCGCGGCATTCATCGCCGCCATCGCGCCGCTGCTCGCCCTCACGACTTTCAATCGGAGCATGCAATGAACGTCAGGTCTTTCTTCGTCGGCGCCCTGCTGGTCGCGGGCGTGATGCCGCTGGCGGCGCACTGGTCGTCGCTGGCCGGCAATCGGACCGTTGCAGTCCCCTGGCTGCGACCGACCGAGGTGCAAGCCGATGCGCCCGCGCGCGTCGACTGGCCCACCCATTTCCGCGACCGGCCGCTGACCCCGTTGCCGCTGTCGGAACTCGAGTTGCGCTTCGCGCGGCGCTTTCCGGGCGCGATCGCGCGATTCAGCGATGGCGAGCGCGTATTGATCCTGCGCCAAGTCGATAGACCGACGCGGCAGCTCCACCCGGCGACGGACTGCTTTGCAGCGCTGGGCTACAGCATCGACCGGCCGCGGCCCAGCGCCGATGTCGATGGGGTCGCATGGAGCTGTTTCACCGCCACGCGCGACGGCCGCAGCCTGCGAGTCTGCGAGCACATCGTCGACGCCGACGGACAAACCTGGACCGATGTGTCGTCGTGGTTCTGGGCGGCTCAGTACGGCGGCGGACCTTGGTCGGCAACGACCGTGGTCGAGTCTGTCCGATGACACCGCGGCGCTCGGCGCTCGTGATTGTGGCTATCGGGCTGCTGCTGCTGATCGGGCTTGGCGGATCGCTCGGCGTGATGGTGCTCGCCAACGGCGTGCTCGCAACCGCAGAACCCACCTGGAGCACCGAGGTCCGGTGGGCCGGACTCAGCGTCCGAGTCAGCGTGCCTGGCCTGGTGCGCCTGGCCACCGCGCCCGGCGTCTCTCATCTCGTCGACGGACACTCGCTGCAAACGCCAGCCGGCCGCATCGCGTTCCGGCGCGACGGCGCCGCACTGATCGCCCGCTGCGCGCCGTGCCGCTGGCAGCACGATGCACTGGCAAGCGCACCGCTGGTGCTGACGAGCGTCGAGCTGCGGGCCGAGCGTTCGGGTGCGCTCGTGACCGGTTGGCTGATCGTCGATCACCTGCGGGTCGACTACACCGCCGAACTCGCCGCCGATGGCATCCGCCTGCGCTGGCAACTGCCGCCCACCGAGTTAAGCCGGGCTTATGCCGCACTCGCGACGGTGGTGCCGGAAGTCGCAGTCGCGCGGATCGAAGGAACCCTCGCGGCGGGCGGGCAGCTGCAGTTGCCGCAGCGATCCGGGTCAATGAAGTTTCACGCTGAGGCGATCGAAGTAGGAGGACTGGGTACCGAGGCTCTGCAGTTCGGTTCTTTCGCAATGGCCTGCCGCGACGCTGGCGGCGCTCCCCGCCGCACGCTGACCGGTGATAGAGAGCCGCGCTGGGTCACTCTGGACCGCATGGGGATGCTGCCTGCAGCAGTCGTCGCGGCCGAGGACCAGCGCTACGAATTGCATGCGGGCTACGACGACACCGAACTCGCGTCGCTGCTCGCCAGCGTCGAGCCCGAAGGATTGCGGCGCGGGGCCAGCACGCTGACTCAGCAGCTGGCGCGCACGCTTTTCACCGGCGGCGAGAAAACGGTCGCGCGCAAGCTGAGGGAGCTGCTCTATGCGATCGAGATGGAGCGTACGCTCGGCAAGCGGCGCATTCTCGAGCTCTACCTGAACACCGTCGACTGGGGTCCGGGCCTGTGCGGCGCTCGCGATGCCGCGCACACCTATTTCCGCAAACGCCCCGAGCAGCTGACTCCGCTCGAGGCGGCGTGGCTTGCCGGCATCCTGCGCGCGCCGCACACGGCGCACGCGCAGCAGTTCGTCGGCGGCGCGGTCGACGCAGAACGCGCGCGCTGGGTGCTGATGCAGATGCGCGGGATGGCGCGCAGCGAGCGTGAGCGCTGGCGCAGGAAGCCGCTGGTCCTTGCCGCGCCGCGCCCGGGTGCGGCGGCGAGTTCAGCGCCGCGCCAGGCGGACCGGAATACGCCGGTTGCCGAAGGCGCCGTCGAAGTGGCTGAAGCGCCCCGCCACCGGAGTGGCGCAGCGCGGGCAGTGGCCGTCGTCCGTTAATTCGTGCCGCAGGATGCGATACCAGTCGCGCTCGATTAGCACGGCATCGCAGCCGGGGCAGTAGGTCGTGCCACCGGCGCGGTCGTGTACGTTGCCGGTGTAGACGAATTTCAATCCCTCCTCTAGCGCGATGCGGCGCGCGCGCGACAGCGTCGCGGGAGGTGTCGGCGGCAGGTTGTCGAGCTTGTAGTCAGGGTGGAATGCGGTGAAGTGCAGCGGCACGTCCGGCTTCAGCTCGGCCGCGATCCAACGGCTCATCGCGCGAATTTCGGTCTCCGAGTCGTTCTTCGTCGGGATCAGCAGCGTTGTAATTTCGGTCCAGCAGTCGGTCTCGTGGATGAGGTACTTCAGCGTGTCGAGGACCGGGGCCAGATGAGCGCCAGTCAGCCTGAAGTAGAACTCCTCGCTGAACGCCTTCAGGTCGACGTTGGCCGCGTCCATTTTCGCGTAGAACTCGCGACGCGGTCCGGCATGGATGTAGCCAGCGGTGACTGCCACGGTCTTCAGGCCACGCGCATGGCAGGCGTCGGCGGTGTCCAGCGCGTACTCGGCGAAGATCACCGGGTCGTTGTAGGTGAACGCGACGCTGCGGCAGCCATTTTCCGCCGCGGCCTGCGCGATCGCATCGGGGCTCGCCTGGTCCATCAGGCGATCCATTTCGGTGGACTTAGAAATATCCCAGTTCTGGCAGAACTTGCAGGCGAGGTTGCAGCCGGCCGTCCCGAATGAAAACACCGCCGAGCCCGGATGGAAGTGATTCAGTGGCTTCTTTTCGATCGGATCGACGCAGAACCCGGATGATCGCCCGTAGGTCGTCAACACCATCGCATCGCCTTCGCGCTTGCGGACGAAGCAGAGCCCGCGCTGGCCTTCATGGAGCCGGCAATCGCGCGGGCACAGATCGCACTGAATGCGACCGTCCGCAAGCTGATGCCACCAGCGGCCGGGATAGCTTCCGGCGTGAGCGCGCATCGCTGCGCTGTCGGTCGCGTCGTTCACGACGGGCTCCTCGTGAGCTGATCCCCCTCGACATACTTGTCAACGGTGTAGCGCGAGACTTTCACTTCCGGCGACCAGAAACCGGGATCGAGGCCGGCCTTGTGCTTCAGTGCGGTGAGGAAGTCGCGTGGCTCGGACACGTGATCCCACACCTGCGGCAGCAGCGTCGCGCGCCTGCCCCGGTATTCGAGCGTGATCCCATCGACCCCCGGCCGCAGTTGCGCCAGCAGATCGTCCTCATTGGCAGCGACGAACGGGGTCGATGGCGACAGCACCGACACCTCGACCGCCAGCGCGCCGTATTCGTGCGCTTCGACCCGAGCAAAGCGCGGATCGTCGAACGCCGCCGCGCGGGCGTTGGCGCGAACATCTTCGCCGAGAGCGCGCCGAGGTGCGAGCGATCCGACGCAGCCGCGCAGACGGTCATTGACGCGCAGCGTGACGAAGGTCGCGCCAGGTTCGTCGAGGAACGCCGCATCGGCCGGCGCCGCATGCGCGACGCCGAGCGCCTGGGCGACGGACGCGCGCGCATGCGCCAGCAGCGTGACTCCGCGCGCGCCGTGTTCGACGGACATCGTTTCCTCAGCCAAGGCCACAGCACCGGCAGGCTCGAAGAACGCCACCGCGGCGTAGCCGACGACGCGCGCCCGGTCGCCGGCCGTGTCGCCGGAATTGCGCAGGTCGAGCAGTTCGGCTCGCATCCCACGTCGATGAGCGAGCGCGAGCAGGCCGTTGACCGGCGTCGCGCCACATGCCTGGTCGTGCGTCAGCCTCGGCTCCAGCCGCAGCACCGCCGCGAGCGTGTCGCGGTCGACTCGGCGTGCGTCGTCGTAGCCTAAGTAGTGCGAGAGATCGGAACTGGCGACGATCAGCGTACTGTCGTCGCCCCAGAGTCGCTCGAGCACGGCGGCGACATCCTCGGTCGAGGCCGCACCGACGACCAGCGGCACGAATGAGAACGTTCCGAGCAGCTGCTGCAGGAAGGGCAGATGGACCTCGAGCGAGTGCTCGGCCGTGTGGGCGCGCTCGTCGAT
>DATEZE010000327.1:0-13000 GCA_035255845.1 Burkholderiaceae bacterium
GCCGGGCCGCCCCAAGCCCGCAGGTCAAATTAATCACTCGATGTGCCCGTGCGACCTGAAGGGTCGCGTACACATCGAGTGCTCACTATTTGATGTCCCTCCAGTACACGGAGTTCAGCCGCCAGGCGATTAGCGCGAACAGCGCGATAAACAGCAGCACCCAGACTCCGACGCTCCTGCGCGAGGACGACGACGGGTCGGTAATGAACGACAGGAAAGCGACCAGATCGGCCACGTCGGAATCGAACTGACGGGCCTGCTGCGGATCAGCCGGCTTGAACGTATAGCTCAGACCCTCGTTGGTCGGACCCTCGGCCTCGGCCTCGGTCCGCGTCACGTTGCCTTGGGCGTCAAAGACGCTGGTGGTCTGCACGTAGCCCGCGTGCCCGGTCTTCGGATCCACATGCCTGTGTGTCTGAACCAGCGTCACCTCGCGCGCGCCCTGCCGCTCCCATAACGTGTGCGGCATGCCGATGCTCGGATAGGCGATGTTGTTCCAGCCCGTCGCGGTGCCGTTGTCGCGGTAGTAGCCGCGCAGCAGCGTATAGATGTAGTCGGTCCCGGAATAGTCGAATGAGGTGCGAGCGCGTGTGATGACGGACAGGTCGGGCGGCGTCTTGCCGAACCACAGCTTCGCTTCGGCCGGGGTCATCGCAATCCGCATCGCGTCGCCGACCTTCTGATTGCCGAAGATCAGGAATTCCTTGATCTGCCGGTCGTCGAGCCCGATCTGCTGCAGGCGGTTCCAGCGCACCAGATTGGCACTGTGGCAGCCCATGCAGTAGTTGACGAACAGCCGCGCGCCAGTTTGCAGCGAAGCCAGGCTCTTCGCACGATCAGAGGGCCAGCGCTCGATCGGAGTCTCGGCGCCCGACGCCGCGGCGCCAGTTGCTGCAACGGCCAACCCGAAAGCGATGATCAGGCGGGTGATGAGCTTCTTCATGGTCGTGTCCGGGCTCTCAGTGCGGACGGAACGTGACTCGGTCCGGGACCGGCTTGAACGTTCCCATGCGGCTCCACCACGGCATCAATACAAAGAACCCGAAGTAGATGACCGTGCCGAGCATCGAGGAGTACTGCCCGGCGGGCGATGGCGGCTGCGTGCCGAAGTAGCCGAGCACGACAAAGGCGGCGACCCAGACGATCAGCAGCCAGAAGTGCCAGCTGGGTCGGTATCGCATCGACTTCACCGGCGACTGGTCGAGCCACGGCAGCGCCAGGAAGATCAGCACCGATGCCCCCATCAGCACGACGCCCCAGAACTTCGGGTCGAGCGTGAAGTAGCCGAGTAGAAGGACGAGCGTGCCTACGGCCAGTGCAGCGCGCACGATTGGACTGCGGACGGTCAGCACCAGCAGAGCCGACATGCCGATCGTGCCGAGCGCAAGCACATAGACGAACTGCTCTGTCGTAGCGCGCAGGATCGAATAGAACGGCGTGAAGTACCAGACCGGAGCGATGTGCGAAGGTGTCTGCAGCGGGTCTGCCGGGACGAAGTTGTTCCACTCGAGAAAATAGCCGCCCATCTCCGGCGCGAAGAACACGACGAAGAAAAAGACCAGCAGGAAAATGGCCAGCCAGAAGATGTCGTGCACTGTGTAGTACGGATGAAACGGGATACCGTCGAGCGGTCGGCCGTTCGTGTCGAGCTTCTTCTTGATCTCAACGCCGTCCGGGTTGTTCGAGCCGACGTCGTGCAGCGCGAGGACGTGTGCGGCGACGAGGCCGATCAGCACGAGCGGGATCGCGATCACGTGAAACGAGAAGAACCGGTTCAGCGTGGCGTCACCGATCACGTAGTCGCCGCGGATCCAGATGGACAGATCGGGGCCGATCAGCGGAATCGCGCCGAACAGGTTGACGATCACCTGCGCACCCCAGTAGCTCATCTGGCCCCAAGGCAGCAGGTAGCCGAAGAACGCCTCGCCCATGAGGCTCAGGAAAATGAGACAGCCGAAGATCCACACCAGTTCGCGCGGCGCGCGGTAGCTGCCGTACATCAGTCCGCGGAACATGTGCAGATAGACGACGATGAAGAAAAACGACGCGCCAGTCGAGTGCATGTAGCGAATGAACCAGCCGCCGGGCACATCGCGCATGATGTACTCGACCGACGCGAACGCCATGCTCGCATCGGGTTTGTAGCTCATGGTCAGGAAGATGCCGGTGATGATCTGAAGCGCCAGCACCGTGATCGCCAGCCCGCCGAAGATGTACCAGATGTTGAAGTTCTTCGGCGCGTAGTACTCGGACAAGTGCTTGCGGTACTCCGCCATCGCCGTCGGCATGCGCTGGTCGAACCAGCCGGCGATGCCGGTATATGGAGTCTTGTATTCAGCCATCGACGCGGTCCCGTCAGGCGTTGGAGTCGTCGCCAACCACGATCAGCGTCTCCGACAGATACTTGTACGGCGGAATCGGCAGGTTGTCGGGCGCTGGCTTGTTCTTGAACACGCGGCCCGCCAGGTCGAACGTTGACCCGTGGCACGGACAGAGGAAGCCCTGGTCAGCCCCAAGCTGGGATATCTGGTTCGGACCGAAAGGCCCCTGCGGCGAACAGCCGAGGTGGGTGCAGATGCCGACTGCAACCAGGTATTCCGGCTTGCGCGAACGGTATTCGTTACGAGCGTATTCAGGCGTCGGATACTGCGTCCGCTCCGACTTCGGATCCGCGACCTCGTTGTCGACCTTCTTGATCGACTGCAGCATCTCCGGTGTCCGGCGCAGCACCCACACCGGCAGCCCGCGCCACTCGACCGTTTTCATCTCGCCGGGGGCGATGCCGGCGACGTCGAATTCGACCGGAGCGCCGGCCGCTTTCGCGCGCTCTGACGGCGCGAACGACGCCACGAACGGCACCGCGAGCGCCACGGCGCCAGCGCCTCCGACGGCGGCAGCCACCGCGATGGTATTGCGCCGCTCCATGTCGACGGCCGCGGGCGGATCGCCTGCAGGTATGGAAGTCGGTGTGGACATTGAGACCCCGAGTTAGTGAGAAAGGCCGCGTCGCCGCGTCGTGGTCACGCGCCCGCGCGTGTCATGTGTCATGGTTGGTTGTTGTGCCACGGCCGTCCGCAAGACGCCTGCGGCACGTGAGTCGCCGCGCGATGCCCTCCCATCCGGGCCCGAAGTACTGACGGGAATCACTGTCGGGGAATAGGCGCCCGCTCGGCAGCCCGCGATTCTACTGCATGTGACAAGTCTGGCCACGAAGCACACCCCACCATCGGCACGAGGGACACTAGAATCTCGCGCCGTTTGCTTGAACCTTGGACCGGGCTCCGCGGGGTATCGAAGCCTCGGGCGACGATTCGCGGCCCCGAATGGTCAGGGCCACTGACATCACCGGAAGGATCGAAGACATGGGCATGCTGAAGGAATTTCGCGAATTCGCGGTTAAAGGCAATGTGATCGACCTTGCGGTCGGCATCATCATCGGAGCGGCGTTTGGCAAGATCGTCGATTCGCTGGTCAAGGACGTCGTCATGCCAGTGATCAACGCAGTGTTCGGCGGCGCCGTCGACTTCTCCAACAAGTACGTCGTGTTGTCCGGCAATGTGCCTCCGGGCGCCCCGCTCGATGCGGCGCAGAAGAGCGGCGTCGTGTTTGCATGGGGCAGCTTCGCCACCGTAATGCTGAACTTCATCATCCTGGCGTTCGTAATCTTCTGGATGGTGAAGGCGGTGAACCGCGTGAAGTCCAACCTCGATGCGACTGCCCCGCCGCCGGCTGAGGACGTCGCCCTGCTGCGCGAGATTCGTGACGAGTTGAAGCGGCGCTAGGGCGCGGCGTGCGGCGTCCGCCTCTGCAATAATTGATTGTTCCTGTCCGGCTGCGCCGGAGGGCATTCGTATTACTCAGGGCTCATCGAACCCCATCATGCTGCGCCGTATCTGGCTGATCTTCGCGCAAGCAACGACGATCGGCCTCGCCCTGCTGTTCGTCGTCTCCACGCTCCGGCCGGAATGGCTGGCGCGCACCCGGCCACCTGACGCAAAGCTTCCGCTGCCAGCGGTCAAGCAGGCCGAGCCGAGCAGCTCGAGCGCGTTGCGTGCTGTTGCGCCACGCAGTTACGCCGACGCCGTTGCAGTCGCTGCACCAGCCGTGGTCAACGTCTACACCACGCGCGAAGTACAGCGTCGCGGCGTTCCGACCGATCCGCTCTACCGTTATTTCTTCGGCGACGCCCGCGGCGGGCCGGAACGCGTCGCGAGCCTCGGCTCCGGAGTGATTGCTACCGGAGATGGCTACATCCTGACCAACAACCACGTCGTCCAGGCAGCCGACGAGATCGCCGTCGCGCTCGCCGACGGACGACAGTTCGACGCGCGGCTGGTGGGTGCAGATCCGGAAAGCGACCTTGCGGTTCTGAAGGTCGAGGCTAATGGGCTGCCGGTCATCACGTTCGGCCACGACGACGCGCTCAAAGTCGGCGACATCGTTCTCGCCATCGGCAATCCGTTCGACGTCGGCCAGACCGTCACGATGGGGATCGTATCGGCGCTCGGCCGCTCGAACCTCGGCATCAACATGTTCGAGAACTTCATCCAGACCGACGCGGCCATCAACCAAGGCAATTCGGGCGGCGCGCTGGTCGATTCGACCGGTCACCTGGTCGGCATCAACAGCGCCATTTTCTCGCGCAGCGGCGGGTCGATCGGCATCGGCTTCGCGATCCCGGCGACGCTGGTGCGGCAGGTGATGACCGACCTGATCAAGACCGGGCGCGTGATGCGCGGCTACTTCGGCGTCGAACCCGAGGACATCACACCGGAGGCGGCGGACTTGCTGAAGCTTGCGCGCGCCGAAGGCGTCGTCCTGAAAGGCGTGCAGCGGACGAGTCCCGCGGGGCGGGCCGGACTCGAGCCCGGCGACGTGATACTGACGATCAATGGACAGAAGGTCGGCAGCAGCCGCACCATGCTGAACCAGATTGCGCAGCTGCCGCCCGGCTCCTCGGCGAATGTGCGCGTCCTGCGCGCCGGCAAGGAGCTTGAGGTGCCGGTGACAGTCGGCGAGCGGCCGACGCCGCGCCGGCCGCAGTAACGTCGCGGCGTGGTGTTCAGCGCGGTCGGTTAAGCCGCTCCCGCATCTCGCGCGCCTTCAAGGCCGCGACCGCGTCGCCGCCAGCCGCTGCAATGCTGTACCAGTAGAACGCGCGCATCGTGTCCGCCTCGACGCCGTTTCCGGTCTCATACTGACTGGCGACGATGTAGGCGGCGCCTTCGTCGCCCTGTTCCGCCGCGCGTTCGTACCAGCGGGCCGCTTCGGCGTAATCGCGCGGCGCACCGCGACCGAGAAAGTACTGTGTCGCAAGACTTACCTGCGCATCGCGATAGCCCTGCTCGGCCGCTTTCCTGAACCATGCAGTGGCGTCGACCAGCGACCGCGGCACGCCATCGCCACGCTCGTGCAGCAAGCCGAGCGCATGCTGGGCGCGAGCGAAGCCACCGTCTGCCGACTTTCTCAACCACTGCACACCGGCCACGTAATCAGGCTGTCCGCCCTGGCCCCCGAGCAGCATCACCGCAAGATTGAACTGCGCAACACGTTGGTTTCGTTCAGCTGCCCGGCGGAACAGTTGCAAAGCGCGGGCGTGCTCGCCCCGCTCATAGGCGGCGAAGCCCTGGGCAAGGTCGGAGTCCTTGTCCGGGACCACCTGGAGGGGCGCCGCGGGCGCCGGCAGCGACAACGCCCCGACGAGGCACAGCGCCAGAAGTCGGGCAGTCGCGAGCATCGGAGGCGGAACCGCGATCACTGCGCTTCCGACGCAGTGGCCTCTTCGGCTTCCTTTGGTTTGACCACGAAGCGGGCTAGGAAAATGCCCAGCTCGTACAGCACGCACAGCGGGATCGCGAGCAGCAGCTGCGACAGCACGTCGGGTGGCGTGAACACGGCCGCGACGATGAACGCGCCGACGATGACATACGGTCGCACCTGCTTCAGCTTGTCGATCCCGGCGATCCCGAATCGGACCAGCAGCACGACAACGATCGGCATCTCGAACGCCAGCCCGAAAGCCAGGAACATGCCGAGAACGAAACCGAAATACGCGTCTATGTCCGGCGAGACATTGACCGAGATCGGCGCGAAGCCGGCGATGAACTTGAAGACGAAGCCAAACACCACGAAGTAGCAATACGCCATGCCCATAAAGAACATCACGACGCTCGACGCGATCAGCGGCGCGGCGAGCTTGCGTTCGTGTTTATAAAGCCCTGGCGCAACGAAGGCCCATGCCTGCCAAAGCACGTACGGCAACGCGATCAGCAGAGCGGCAAAGAGCGTCACCTTGAGCGGGACCATGAATGGCGTGGTAACGCCAGTGGCCAGCAACTTTGACCCGGCCGGGAGTGCCGCCATCATCGGTTGCGAGAGCAGATCGAAGATCTGCTTCATGAACGGCGTCAACGCGAGGAAGACAATCAGGACCGCGACTGCGGCCCGCACGAGGCGCTGGCGCAACTCGATCAGGTGACTCAGGAAGCTCTGTTCCTGGCCCGGATCATTGGTCTCTGTGGTCATTGCGGGCGGCGGGCGTCAGCGGCGGATACGCGGCCGGCTGACGCGGGCCCGCGGCGCGTACTTGCGGCGCTTTGCCCCCGCGACCTCGGGCAGCGCCAGCTGGCGCTTGAGCCGCGCGATTTCGTCGGACAGCTCGTCGATACTGGGCCCAGGCTTGTAGCGTCGCGGAAACCGCGTCTCCGTCCAGCCGCTGTTCCAGGTGTCTGCACCGAGCGTCGAGACGTCGGGCTTGCTCGGATCGACGGCGGAACTCACGCTTGATTCGATGCCCTTGACTTCACTCTGGACCGCGGACTCGAACTCGTGCGCGATACCGCGGGCCTGTTCCTGCAGCTTTTTGAGCTCGGCCACCTCCATCTCGCGGTTGATGTCGGCCTTAACCTGGCTGACATAGCGCTGGGCCTTGCCGGCCCATTCGCCGACCGTGCGCGCAACCTTCGGCAGGCGCTCGGGGCCGAGCACCACCAGCGCGACGGCACCGATCACCGCCAGCTCGCCAAAACTGAAGTCGAACATCCGCGGCCGTTAGGTCCGAGAGGGAAGGGCCGGCGCGCCCCGCACGCCGCAGGCGCATAGGGCAGCAGGCAACTCAGGACTTCTCTTTAGCCTGCACGTCGATGGTCTGGCCGGTGGTCACCTGCTTGGAGTCCTCGACCTTGCGCGACGCCTCTTCGGTGCCGTCCTTCATGCCTTCCTTGAAACCCTTGATCGCGCCGCCGAGATCCTTGCCGACGTTCTTCAGCTTGCTGGTGCCGAACACCAGGACGATGACGAGCAGGACAATCAACCAGTGCCAGATCGAAAACGAACCCATCGCGAACTCCTACAGTCGCTTCCACGGGCGCGGGCCGCCCAGGATGTGGATATGCAAGTGATAAACCTCTTGCCCGCCGTCGGGGCCGTTGTTGATCACGACGCGAAAGCCGTTGTCGCAGCCTTGTTCCTTCGCGAGCCGCGGCGCAAGGGATACCAGTTTACCCAACAGCGCTTCGTGTTCCGGGCCCGCGGTGATCAGCGAATCGATGTGCAGCTTCGGTATCACCAGAAGATGCACCGGCGCCGCCGGGTTGATATCGTGAAAAGCGAGGAACTGGTCGTCCTCGTAGGCCTTGCGGCTCGGCAATTCGCCGCGTGCGATGCGGCAGAACAGGCACTTCTCGCTCATCCGACCTTCCTTTGACGCCTTAGCGCTCCCGGCGTTCCCGCGTGCCTCGTCCGGTCATTGACTTCCGCCCGCGCGATGGCAGTCACTGGCCGTCACTCGTTGCGCTCGCGCTTGTGCGCCTTGCGGGCGGCCATTTCCTCGATTCCTGACGTGCCGGCGCGGTGCGACAGTTCCTGCAGTACCTGCTCGGGGGCCAGCCGGTAGTACGCCAGCATGATCAGGCAATGAAACCAGAGGTCCGCGGTCTCGGCGATGATCCGTTCGGGCGAACCGTCCTTGGCGGCCATTACAGTTTCGGTTGCCTCTTCGCCAATTTTTTTCAGGATCGCGTCCTCGCCGCGGTCAAGCAGGCGTGCAACGTACGACGCGTCGGGGTCACTGCCGCGTCGCGATTCGATCACGGCGGCGAGTTCCTTGAGGATGGCGTCGTTCATTTGCGGTATATCAGCTCGGGATCCTGCAGCACCGGATCGACCGTCTGCCAGTTGCCGTCGCCGAGCCGCCTGAAGAAACAGCTCTCGCGCCCGGTGTGGCATGCGATGCCACCAGCCTGCTCGACAGCGTACAGCACCGCGTCGCCGTCGCAGTCGAGTCGGATCTCGGCCACGCGCTGCGTGTGACCCGACTCCTCGCCCTTGCGCCACAGCCGGCCGCGCGAACGCGACCAATAGACCGCCTGCCCGGTGGCCGCGGTTTCCGCCAGCGCATCGCGGTTGGCCCAGGCAAACATCAGAACACGGCCCGAGGCGCCGTCCTGCGCGATGACCGGCACGAGCCCGTCGACGTCGAAGGCGACCTCGTCGAGCCATGCGCTGTGTGGCGTGCGTTGAATTGGCGTCATCAGAGCCGCATCGGCACGCCGCGGGCGGCCAGATAATCCTTGGCCTCCCGCACTGTGTATTCGCCGTAATGGAAGATCGAGGCCGCGAGCACCGCGTCGGCTCCCGCGAGAGTCACGCCGTCGGCCAGATGCTGCAGAGTTCCGACGCCGCCCGAGGCGATCACCGGAACGGGAACCGCGTCGACGACCGCACGGGTCAGTTCGAGATCGAAGCCCTGACGTGTTCCGTCACGGTCCATGCTGGTCAGCAGGATCTCGCCCGCGCCGAGCGCAGTGACGCGGCGGGCCCAGTCGATCGCGTCAAGGCCGGTCGGCGTGCGGCCGCCATGCGTATAAACCTCCCAACCGGCCGCAGGATCATTCTTTTGCCTGCGCCGGGCGTCGATCGCCACGACGATGCACTGGGCGCCATAGCGGCCGCTTGCCGCCTCGACGAGACCGGGCTCCTGCACAGCGGCCGTGTTGATCGAGATCTTGTCGGCGCCCGCGTTGAGCAGTCTGCGGACGTCTTCGACACGCCGCACGCCGCCGCCGACCGTCAGCGGGATGAAGACCTGCTCGGCGACGGATTCGATCACATGCAGGATGATGTCGCGCTGGTCCGATGATGCAGTGATGTCGAGGAACGTCAGTTCGTCGGCACCCTCGCCATCGTAGCGACGGGCGACCTCGACCGGGTCGCCGGCGTCACGCAACTCGACGAAGTTGACGCCCTTAACGACGCGGCCGCCCGTGACGTCAAGACAGGGAATGATGCGCTTGGCAAGCATGCTGGAGTCTCGCCCCGCAGCATAGCGGCCGGCGCGCGCCCCGGCCGGATCAGGCCGCGAGCGCGTCGGCGCGCTCCTGTGCGCGCTTGAAATCGATCGCGCCCTCGTAGAGCGAGCGGCCAAGAATCGCCCCGGTCACGCCGTCCGCTTCGGCCGCGCACAGGGCTTCGATGTCGTCCATCGTCGCGATACCGCCGCTGGCGATGACTGGGATCTTCACGTGGCGCGCCAGCTCGACCGTCGCCTCGAGGTTGACACCACTCATCATGCCGTCGCGGCCGATATCGGTATAAAGGATCGCCTCGACGCCGTAGTCCTCGAATTTCTTCGCGAGATCGGTCACGTCGTGCCCGGTGAGCTTGCTCCAGCCGTCGGTGGCGACCTTGCCGCCCTTGGCATCTAGCGCGACGATGACATGGCCCGCGAACGCACTGCAGGCGTCGTGCAGGAACCCGGGGTTCTTCACGGCCGCGGTGCCGATCACGACGTAGCTAACGCCGTCGTCGATATAACGTTCGATCGTGTCGAGGTCGCGGATTCCACCGCCGAGCTGGATCGGCAGTTCGTCGCCGACCGCCTTTACCATCTTCCGGATCACCGCCTCGTTGACCGGACGCCCGGACCGCGCGGCGTTCAAATCGACGATGTGCAGGCGGCGCGCGCCCTGCTCGCGCCAGTACCGGGCCATGACCACCGGTTCCTCCGAGAACACGGTCACGTCCTTGGTCATGTCGCCCTGACGCAGGCGCACGCAGTGACCGTCCTTGAGATCGATGGCGGGGATGAGCAGCATCACAGAAGGCCCGAATCGGGCAGAGTTGCAGCGCGGGGGAGGAAGACTTTCGCTTGAGCGCGGTGAGCAGCCGGCTTAAGGAGCCCAGCGGCAAAAATTCTCGTAGATGCGCAATCCGGCGGCGGCGCTCTTTTCGGGGTGAAACTGTGTCGCAAAAATATTATCCCGCGCCACTGCGCAGGTAAAGGGATCGCCGTAATCGGAAATCCCGGCATTTAGTCGTTCATCGGTGGGCACCACATGGTAACTGTGGACGAAGTAGAACCAGCTGTCGTCGTCGATGCCGTCCCACAGCGGATGGGTCTGCGTCTGCCGCACCCGGTTCCACCCCATGTGTGGAACCTTCAGACGCGAGCCGTCGGGCGCCCGCATCACCTCGTCGCGAAAGCGCATTACCGTGCCCGGGAAAAGGCCAAGACCCGCGGTATCGCCTTCCTCGCTGCGTTCGAACAGCATCTGCTCGCCGATGCAGACCGCGAGCAGCGGCTTGCGGGCTGCCGCGCGGCGCACAGCCGCTTCCAATCCCGACTCGCGCAGGTAGCGCATGCAGTCGGGCATCGCGCCCTGGCCTGGAAACACGACGCGGTCAGCCGCATCGACGACGGCGGAGTCTGCGGTAATGCGCACTGTTTCAGCCGGCGCAACGTGCTCCAGCGCTTTGGCCACCGAGCGCAGGTTACCCATTCCGTAATCGACTATGGCTATCACTGCGTGTGAACGCGTCGCTGCGCGGCGCTCGTGCACACGCAGTGACAAGAGTTAGCAGGCGCGCTCCGGAGCGACCGCGCGCGCGCCATGTCACAACGGCAGGCTGGGCGCATCGCGGTCGGCTACAGCGTCCCCTTCGTCGAGGGAATCGCGCCGGCGGCGCGTGGATCGGGCTCGACCGCCATGCGCAGCGCGCGGGCGAAGGCCTTGAAGACCGTCTCGCACTGGTGATGCGCGTTGTCGCCGCGCAGATTGTCGACATGCAGCGTGACCAGCGCATGGTTGGCAAAGCCCTGGAAGAACTCGTGCGCCAGATCGACGTCGAATTCGCCGATCATCGCTCGCTTGAACGGCACGTTCCATTCGAGGCTCGGCCGCCCCGACAGATCGATGACGACCCGCGACAGCGCCTCGTCGAGTGGCACGTAGGCATGGCCGTAACGGCGCACGCCGGCCTTGTCGCCGACTGCCTGCGCTAAGGCCTGCCCGAACGTGATGCCGATGTCCTCGATCGTGTGATGGCCGTCGATATGCAGATCGCCGTGCGCGTCAACGACGAGGTCGAGCATGCCGTGGCGGGCAACCTGATCGAGCATGTGGTCGAAGAAGCCGATCCCCGAGGCGACCTGGCAGCGGCCCGTGCCATCGAGATCGACCTCGACCCGGATCCGCGTCTCCTTGGTGTTGCGCTCCACCGTGGCGCGCCGTGCATCGGGTCGTGCTGTCATCGCGGGATTTCCATGATCGTGCGCAGCGCCTGCATCAGCGCGTCATTTTCCCCCGATGTTCCGATCGTGGTGCGCAGGCAACCCGCCAGCAGCGGATGGGTCTTCGAGACGTTCTTAATCAGGATGCCCCGCTCCTTCAGCGCCGCGAAAACCCGGTCCGGGTCGGCTACTCGAAACAGCAGGAAGTTGGCTGCCGACGGGAAAACGGTGAGTCCGCGGATCGCGCTCAGAGCAGTCGCGACGCGCGACCGCTCTGCGCGCAGCATAACGGCCTGGGAGTCGAGCGTCGCCAGGTGCTCGAGCATCAGGTCCGCCGCCGCCAGGCTCAGCACGTTGACGTTGTAGGGCGGACGCAGCTTTTCGATTTCCGCAATCCACTCGGGATCGCCGGACAGATAACCGAGTCGGATTCCGGCGAGGCCGAGCTTCGATAGCGTGCGCAGTACGAGCAGGTTCGGCCAGCTGCGCAGATGCGGCATCCAGGTGTCCTGCGCGAACGGCAGATACGCCTCGTCTATGACGACGAGCCCGGGGGCCGCGCGCAGCACCGCGTCAATCGCAGTGCGGTCGAACAGGTTGCCGGTGGGATTGTTCGGATACGAGAGAAAGATCACCGCCGGCTGGTCTTCGGCGATCGCGCCCAGCATCACATTCGGGTCCAACGTGAAATCCGGCCGCAGAGGCACTCCGACGAAATTGCAGCCGTCGAAACGCGACGACAGTTCGTACATCGCGAAGCTCGGCCATGGCGACAGCATCGTTGCACCGGGGCGTGCACACGCCTGGATCACGAGGTGAATCAGCTCGTCTGATCCGTTGCCCAGCATCAGGCGGGCGCCGAGCGGCAGGCCCATCGCCTTGCCAAGTCGCTCCTTGAAGCCGCGCGGATCCGACATCGGATAACGGTTCAGCGGCTGCTTGCCAAGGCGTTCGCCGAGTTCGCGCTGCACTGCCTCCGGCAGGCCGAACGGATTCTCCATCGCATCGAGCTTGATGAATCCGACCGCGCTCGGCACCGCATAGGCCTCGGTCGCGCGCACGTCGTCTCGCAACACCTCAAGGTTCGGGCGGTGGCCGATGCGCGAGCTCATCGCTTTGCCGCTCCGTCGAGGCGCAGTTCCGCCGACATGGCGTGCGCTGTCAGTTGTTCGCCGCGCGCCAGCACCGAGGCCACGGGGCCGAGCCTCATCGCGCCGCTGGCGGAGACACGGATCACATTCGAGCGCTTGACGAAGTCGTAGACGCCGAGCGGAGATGAAAAGCGCGCCGTGCGCACGGTGGGCAGAACATGATTGGGCCCGGCGCAGTAGTCGCCGAGTGCCTCGGACGAGTAGTGCCCGACGAAAATCGCGCCCGCATGACGCACCTTTGGCAGCAGCGCATCGGGATTTGCCGTGGCAATTTCCACGTGCTCGGGAGCGACCCGGTTGCACAGCGCGATCGCCTCGTCGAGGTCTCGCGTCAGGATCA
>DATEZE010000328.1:0-8784 GCA_035255845.1 Burkholderiaceae bacterium
ACAACCGCAGGTTGCGCATATGCGCCTTGAAGTAGACATCGGCGATGTCGCCAGCCACGGGCACGGCACCGAGCACGGCATCGGCGAGCAGGTTGCCGATCATCCGTGTCTGCAGCCAGCGCGACGCGCCCAGCTCACGAGCCTCGGCCACCAGATACAACCCGATCGCGGCTGAAAGTAAATCGCCCGCCACTGGCACCACCCCCAGCAGCGCGTCCAGGCCCACCCGCGTCCGCAGCAGCGGCACTTCGATGGCGGCATCCATTAAGC
Source organism: Burkholderiaceae bacterium (assembly GCA_035255845.1). GTDB lineage: Bacteria > Pseudomonadota > Gammaproteobacteria > Burkholderiales > Burkholderiaceae_F > JALORV01. The sequence goes on from DATEZE010000328.1 coordinate 271, forward strand.
GGGAGATCGTGTGGAGTCGCTCGCGGGCTCGACGCTTGCGTTCCGCCGGATCGCGGACCGACCGCATATCGATCACCATCACCATTGCACACTCCTCGACGAGATCGAGAAGTGGAATTGGGGGCTTTACGGCGCGTCTCAAGCCGTTGGGCGCGTTCTACGCCGCGCACCAACGGAAGGTCGTCGAGCTAGAGCAGGACGGCCCAGGCCAGAACGGCCGCCAGCCCGATCCAGTAGATCGACCGGGCACCGGCGACTGAAGTCGCTTCGACCGGCGGCGTGACGGGGACCGGACGACGCGCAACGCCGCGGATGGGGGTTCGCTTTAGTACCGGATGAGGAGTGAACACCGGCGCATTCCGCAACTCGGACGCCAGCGGTGGCAATCCCAGGCTTGCCTGCGCAACGACGGCCATCCATTCCTGCATCGTCGCCTCGACCACGTTCAAAGCCAGGCTGTCGTCCGCCATCCCGTTCATGTCGCCCCCGCCGGTGAGTGATTGAGTGCTGCTGACCGGAGCGAATGATGTCGACAGCCGGCGCCGGCCGCCGCCGACACTTCGGCGGATGCGATGCGGAATATCCGACAACGGACGCCGTGCTGCCGCCGCGCCGCTCGGATCAGCCCTTTCCGCCCTTCGCCGTCGAGAGGAAGTAGCTGAGCGCTGCAATCACGAGCGCGATCGCGAGACCTGGCCGCAGCAGGTCGCGCTGACCGTCCCAGGCGACCACGTACCCGAGGAACAACACTGCGAGCACGACGATGACGACACCGATCAGCTTGTGTTTCAGGTCGTCGAAGGAACGGATCTGCAGCCAGTCCGGCAGTTCCAGGTCGGCATCGATGAACAATTCATACAGGCCAAGTGCGATCATCAGCATCACGGTTCCCAACAGGAACAGATCGACGATCTCGATGAACTCGAGCGCCAGCGCCTTGGCGCCCTTGCTGCTGACTTCGGCCTTCGCGATCGCCTGGGTGATGGCGACCGCGGTCTCGGCCAGGCCGTAGACGAACAGCGCCATCGAGGCTGCCAACGCGCCAAGCACGGCGGTGATCACCACATAGCGGCTCGAACTCAGCAGCTGGCGCAGCATGTTACGGTTGCTCAGGCAAGAAACAGCCGGTACGCCGGGTTGTCGGTTTCGTTCCAGTGCCGATAGCCGAGCTCGGCCAGAAAGCCGGTGAACGCCTTGCGCTCGTCGCGCGGCACTTGCAGCCCAACCAGCACGCGCGAATAGTCGGCGCCCTGGTTGCGGTAGTGGAACATCGAGATGTTCCAGCTCGGCTGCATGCGCGTCAGGAACTTCATCAGCGCCCCTGGTCGCTCCGGGAACTCGAAGCGGTAGATCAGTTCGCCGGCGGCGAGCGCGCTCTTGCCGCCGACCATGTAGCGCACATGTTCGGCGGCGAGATCATCGTGCGTCAGGTCGACGGTCTCGTAGCCATGTTGGCGGAAAGTCTTCGCGAGCTTCTCGTTGTCGCCGGCACTCGACGTGCTGATGCCGACGAACACCTGCGCGACAGCCGCATCGCTGATGCGGTAGTTGAACTCGGTGACATTGCGTTGCCCGACAAGTTCGCAGAAACGCTTGAAGCTTCCGCGCTCCTCCGGGATCGTGACCGCGAACAGCGCCTCGCGCGCTTCGCCGACTTCAGTACGCTCTGCGACGAAGCGAAGCCGATCGAAGTTCATGTTAGCGCCGCAAGCGATCGCGATCAGCGTCTGACCCTTCAGTTTCTCGCGCGCCGCGTAGGCCTTCATGCCGGCGATCGCCAGCGCGCCCGCGGGCTCCAGGATCGACCGCGTGTCCTGGAAGACGTCCTTGATCGCCGCGCAGATTGCATCGGTGTCGACCAGCACTATCTCGTCGACGTAGCTGCGGCAGAGCTTGAAGGTTTCCTCACCGACCTGCCGCACCGCGGTCCCATCCGAAAACAAGCCCACATCGTGCAGCTGCACGCGCCGACCAGACGCCAGAGAACGCGCCATCGCGTCCGAATCAGTCGTCTGCACGCCGATCACGCGGATGTCAGGCGCCAGCGCCTTGATGTAGGCGCCGATGCCGGCGATCAGTCCGCCGCCGCCGACCGCGGCGAATACCGCGTGGATAGATCCATGCTCAACCGGATGATGCTGGCGCAGGATTTCCATAGCGATCGTGCCCTGGCCAGCGATGACGTCCGGATCATCGAACGGATGCACGAATGTGAGTTTCCTCTTCGCCTGCAGTTCGAGCGCATGCGCGTACGCATCCGAATACGAATCACCATGGAGCACGACCTCGGCGCCGCGTGCACTGACCGCTTCGACCTTAACCTGGGGCGTGGTGACCGGCATTACGATGACTGCGCGACAGCCGAGCTTCTGCGCGGCGAGCGCGACACCCTGCGCGTGGTTGCCTGCCGACGCGGCGATGACGCCGCGCTTCAGCTGTTCGCGGGGCAATTGCGCCATCTTGTTGTACGCGCCGCGCAGCTTGAAGCTCTTGACCGGCTGCAGGTCCTCCCGCTTGAGCAGCACGCGATTGCCGAGCCGCTCGGACAGGCGCGGCGCTTCCTCGAGCGGTGATTCAATCGCCACGTCGTAGACGCGCGCCGTCAATATGCGTCGCAGGTACTCCTGGGCGGGCATGTTGGCTCTTCGACTCCCCTATTGCCACGAAGGTACCATGCGCCCGCGGCCGCCCCTGCCCTACGATGCGGTCATGGAAGAAGACGCTGCGACCGCCGTGCCGCCGTTCGCCGGCCTGACGCCCGATGTCGTTCTGAACGCCATCGACGCGGCCGGCCTTGTCACCACCGGATCGCTGCTGGCGCTGAACAGCTACGAAAACCGCGTATTCCAGATCGGCATCGATCAGGACGATGGCAGGCCGGGCTTCGTCGTGGCGAAGTTCTACCGGCCGGGCCGCTGGAGCGACGCGCAGGTCCTCGAGGAACACGCGTTTACCGACGAACTCGCGGACGCCGAAGTGACCGCAGTGCCGCCGCTGCGACTGCGCGATCGAACGCTGCACAAGTTCGAAGGGTTCCGCTTTGCGGCCTTTGCGCGACGCGGCGGGCGCGCGCCGCTGCTCGACGACCCTGACGTGCTCGAATGGATCGGCCGCTTTCTCGGCCGCCTGCACACGGTCGGCCGCCGTCGCTCGTTCGCGCTGCGACCGGCGCTCGACCCGGCGAGCTTCGGCGTGAAGCCGCGCGCTTACCTGCTGGAGCACGACTGGCTGCCGGCCGAACTGCGCGAGGTCTACGCGAGCGTGTCGCGGCAAGCACTCGACGAAGTCGCCCGCGCCTACGACCGCGCCGGTGATGTCGCCGCGATCCGCCTGCACGGCGACGTGCACGAAGGCAACGTGCTCTGGTACGACGGCCTCACCGAGCGCGGCCCGCACTTCGTCGACTTTGACGACGCGCGCTCCGGTCCCGCAGTACAGGATCTGTGGATGCTGCTCGGGGCCGACCGCGACGAGCAGACGCAACGGCTTTCCGACCTGCTAAGCGGCTACGAGGATTTCAGCGACTTCGACCGGCGCGAACTGCACCTGATCGAGGCGCTGCGGACGCTGCGTCTGATCCACTACGCGGCATGGATTGCACGCCGCTGGAGCGATCCGGCGTTCCCGGCCGCGTTTCCGTGGTTCGACACGCAGCGCTACTGGCAGGACCGCATCCTGGAATTGCGCGAGCAGATCGCCGCGATGCCGGAACCACCACTGGTGGCCTGAACGGTCCTCGGTGCCGCGACCCGCCGGCACGCGGGGACATCGACATTCGCTGCAACGCAAAAGATACAATTCGTATCCAAGCGTCCGAGGCGCCCGCGCCGGCCCGACTGACATGAACGCTCCCGTGCCTCCCCGGGGTTTGCGCTCCGATTCCGCTGTGATCGAGCCTCCGGTTCGGCTGCGCGAGATTCCATACAACTACACGTCGTTCTCGGATCGCGAGATCGTGATCCGGCTACTTGGCGCAGAGGCGTGGCGCGTGCTCGACGAACTGCGTAGCGAGCGCCGCACCGGGCGTTCGGCGCGGATGTTGTATGAGGTGCTCGGCGACATCTGGGTCGTGCGTCGCAATCCGTACCTGCAGGACGATCTGCTCGACAATCCGAAACGCCGCGCGGCGCTGATCGAGGCCCTGCATCACCGGCTCGGCGAGATCGAGAAGCGGCGCGAGCCGGCGGATCGCGAACGCGATGCGAAGGTCGGACAGCTGCTCGCCGCCGCGCGCAAGGCCATTGGCAGCTTCCAGGATGAATTCCGCTCCACCTGGGATCTGCGCAAGTCGGCGCGGCGGGTGCTGGCGCGCCACACGCGCGACGACAACATCCGCTTCGACGGCTTCGCCCGCGTCTCGCACGTAACCGATGCGACCGACTGGCGTGTCGAGTATCCGTTCGTCGTTCTGCAGCCCGACAGTGAGGACGAGATCCCCGGGCTCGTGCGGGCCTGCATCGAACTCGGCCTGACGATCATTCCGCGCGGCGGTGGCACCGGTTACACGGGCGGTGCGATTCCGCTGACTCCGCTGGCGGCCGTCATCAACACCGAAAAGCTCGAAGCGTTGTCCGAGGTCGAGCACGTGTCGCTGCCGGGCGTCGAGGCGCCAGTGGCCACGGTGTTCGCCGAGGCCGGCGTCGTGACCAAGCGCGTCAGCGATTCTGCCGAGCGCGGCGGCTACATATTCGCGGTCGATCCGACCTCAGCGGATTCGTCCTGCGTCGGCGGCAACATCGCGATGAATGCCGGCGGCAAGAAGGCCGTGCTGTGGGGCACGGCGGTAGACAACCTCGCCTGGTGGCGGATGGTCGATCCGCAGGGCAACTGGCTTGAAGTGCAGCGCATCGGTCATAACCTCGGCAAGATCCACGATGCTGCCGAGGCGGTCTTCGAGCTGACGTGGAAGGACGGACGCCAGCCGGCCGCGAAGGCGAAGACGCTGCGCACGCAACGTCTGACGGTCCCGGGTAGCAGCTTCCGCAAGGTCGGCCTAGGCAAGGACGTCACCGACAAGTTCCTCGGCGGCGTTCCCGGCGTGCAGAAGGAAGGCTGCGACGGACTCATTACTTCGGCGCGCTGGGTCGCTCATCGAATGCCGAAGCACATCCGCACCGTCTGCTTGGAGTTCTTCGGCCGCGCGCAGGAGGCAGTGCCGTCGATCGTCGAGATCACTGACTATCTGGCGGCCCGCGGCCGCGGTGAGGCGGACGTGAAGGACAGAGCCCCCGTCCTGCTCGCCGGCCTGGAGCACCTCGACGAACGCTATCTGCGCGCTGTCGGCTATTCGACCAAGTCGCGCCGCGGCGGCCTGCCGAAAATGGTGCTGATCGGCGACATCGTCGGCGACGACGATGCAGCGATCGCGCACGCGGCCTCGGAGGTGGTGCGCATCGCCAACAGCCGCAGTGGCGAGGGTTTCGTCGCGGTCAGCGCCGAGGCGCGCAAGAAATTCTGGCTCGATCGCAGCAAGACCGCGGCGATTTCGAAGCACACCAACGCGTTCAAGCTGAACGAAGACGTCGTCATCCCGCTGCCGAAAATGGGCGAGTACACCGACGCGATCGAGCGGCTGAACATCGAACTGTCGATCGTGAACAAGCTCGAGCTGGTCGACGCGCTGGGGGATTACATGGCCTCGCCGTTCACGCTCGGCAAGACTGACGACGTCGAACTCGACCGGCTGCCACGCTCAGAGATCCTCGGCGACCGCGTCGAGCAGGCCCTGGAACTTCTCGACTACACCCGCCGACGTTGGCACTGGCTGCTGACGCACTTCGACGCACCGATCGCCGCGGCGCTGCCCGAACTTTCCTCGCTCGGCCTCACGACCCTCGGTAGCGGGTTCGACCCACGGCCCGGACTGCGGATCATCGACTTGCTGCAGGACCACACGATCCGAGCGTCGTGGAAGACCGAGGTGCGCGGACCGCTCGAGCGCATTTTCGCCGGCACCGCATTCGCACCGGTGTTGGCGCAGTGCGAAGCGATTCACGCTGAAGTCCTGCGTGGCCGCGTGTTCATCGCGCTGCATATGCACGCCGGCGACGGCAACGTGCACACCAATATTCCGGTCAACTCCGACAACTACGCGATGCTGCAGCGGGCCAACGCCGCGGTCGCACGCATCATGCAGATCGCCCGTGATCTCGACGGCGTGATCTCGGGCGAGCATGGCATCGGCATTACCAAGCTCGAGTACCTGACCGACGACGAAACCGCCGGGTTCCGCCGCTACAAGAACGAGGTCGATCCCGAAGGGCACTTCAACAAGGGCAAGCTCCTGCCCGGCGGGGATCTGCGCAATGCCTACACGCCGAGCTTCAATCTGATGGGCCACGAGTCGCTGATCATGCAGCAGAGCGACATCAAGTCGATCACCGATGCGATCAAGGACTGCCTGCGGTGTGGCAAGTGCAAGCCGGTGTGCTCGACGCACGTGCCGGGCGCCAACTTGCTCTATTCGCCGCGCAACAAGATCCTGGCGACTTCGTTGCTGACTGAAGCTTTCTTGTACGAGGAGCAGACGCGCCGCGGCGTCAGCATCAAGCATTGGGACGAGTTCGGCGACGTTGCCGACCATTGCACCGTCTGCCACAAGTGCCTGTCGCCCTGCCCGGTTGATATCGACTTCGGCGATGTCAGCATGGCGATGCGCGACCTGCTGCGCCGCATGGGCAAGAAGAAGTTCAACGCCGGCACCGCGGCCTCGATGTTCTTCCTGAACGTCAAGGACCCGCAGACGATCAAGCTGGCACGAACGCTGATGCTGCAGTGGGGCTACAAGGCGCAGCGGATCGCCAACCGCCTGTTCAGACCGGCAGCGAAGGCACAGACCACGCGCCCGCCCGCCACGACGGGCGGACGGCCGAGGCTCACCGAGCAGGTCATCCACTTTGTCAACAAGAAGATGCCGGCCGGGCTGCCAAACAAGACAGCGCGGGCGCTGCTCGACATCGAGGACGCGCGCTACGTGCCGATCATCCGCGATCCGAAGCGAACGAGCAGCGAAGCGGAAGCAGTTTTCTATTTTCCTGGCTGTGGCTCCGAACGCCTGTTTTCGCAGGTGGGCCTCGCCACGCAGGCGATGCTCTGGCACGTCGGGGTGCAGACTGTGCTGCCGCCGGGGTACCTGTGCTGCGGTTACCCGCAGCGCGGCAGCGGCCAGTTCGACAAGGCAGAGAAGATCATTACCGACAACCGCGTACTGTTCCACCGTGTGGCCAACACGCTGAACTACCTCGACATCAAGACCGTGGTCGTGAGCTGCGGCACCTGCTACGACCAGCTGCTCAGCTACAAATTCGAGGAGATCTTCCCGGGCTGCCGCATCATCGACATCCACGAGTACCTGCTGGAAAAAGGCGTGAGGGTCGAGGGCGTCACAGGCGTGCGCTACATGTACCACGATCCGTGCCACAGTCCGATGAAGCAGCAGGACCCGATGAGGACCGTGAACGCCCTCGTCGCCACGGCGGACCACACGGCGATCGAAAAGAGCGACCGCTGCTGCGGTGAGTCAGGGACCTTCGCGATTTCGCGGCCCGACGTTGCCACGCAAGTCCGGTTCCGCAAGGAACTCGAAGTCGAGAAGGGCGCTGCCGCACTGCGTGCCGACGGCTTCAATGGCGCGGTCAAGGTTCTGACTTCGTGCCCGTCATGCCTGCAGGGCCTGAAGCGCTACAACGACGACGCGGACATCGACGCCGACTACATCGTCGTCGAAATGGCGCGGCACCTGCTCGGCAGCCAGTGGTTGCCCGCCTACGTCAACCAGGCCAACGCGGGCGGAATCGAACGCGTGCTGGTGTGATCAGGGACTGCCCGCCCCGGCTGGCGGCCTGAAGGGTGGTGGCATTGGCTGCAGCGCATCCGCGTCTATCGTCTGCACCTTATCGGTCCGGCCCTTCTTCGGAATATTGCTGCCGGTCTGCGAGTCGCTGACGACGCGCGGTTCCTCCGCGCGATCAACGCTGGAACAGCCAAACAGCGCCGCGGCGAGCGTGGCCAAAGAGCAGCCGAGAATGCTTGAACGCAGTGAAGTCATGAGGATTCCGTGCAATGCGGCCGATGGAGCTTAGCGCAGTCCCGTATGCGAAGGCGCAATTGAATCGACGTGATGCGACTGATGAAATCGACGACCTGTGAGCTGTGTTCGACCGCGGGCGGTCGACCGATCTTCGATAATGGCCGGGCGCGCGTCGTCGTAGTCGATGAGCCGGATTATCCGGGCTTTATCCGCGTGATCTGGAACGCGCACATCAAAGAGCTGACGGACCTTTCCGCCGAGGAACGCGCAGAGTTCATGCACGTTGTCTTCGCAGTCGAGGAAGCCCAGCGCGCGGTGCTCGCGCCTCAGAAGATGAACGTCGCAAGTCTCGGCAACATGACGCCGCATCTGCACTGGCATCTAATCCCGCGCTACGCCGACGATGCGCACTTCCCTGGCCCGATTTGGTCCGAGCGGCGACGATCGGTCAGCGCAGAAACGCTGGCGCCGCGCCTGGCGCTGCT
>DATEZE010000329.1:0-5862 GCA_035255845.1 Burkholderiaceae bacterium
CGCGGCGACGAAAACGCGCGGTTCGTGATCGAGACACAGCGCATCGCGACCTCCGAATGCCGCGGCTGAGTGCCCGCCACCGCTGCCCGCCCGCTCGCCGGGCCGCGCGTGAATCCACAACAACGTTGCGGCCAACTGCCCGGTTCGCGGTAGCGCGGACCACCGCCGGGTGCGCGATACGTCAAGGCGCGCGCCGGATGCCGGCAGTACACTCGACCGGCTCTACCGCCGGGTTTCGTCGGCGAGTCCGCAGCGCCGATGCTGCGCTCGATACATCGGTTGCGTCGCCGCCCTCGCCTGAATAACTCAACAGAGATTTCACTCTAGGAGGCCAATTCCGATGAGCAAAGCTCCCGTACGAGTCGCCGTCACTGGCGCCGCCGGTCAGATCGGTTACTCGCTGCTGTTCCGCATCGCTTCGGGCGAAATGCTGGGCAAGGATCAGCCGGTCATCCTGCAGCTGCTGGAGATCCCGGACGAGAAGGCGCAAAAGGCCCTCAAGGGCGTGATGATGGAACTTGAGGACTGCGCATTCCCGCTGCTCGCCGGGATGGAAGGGCACAGCGATCCGGCCGCGGCTTTCAAGGACACCGAGTTTGCACTGCTCGTCGGCGCTCGGCCGCGCGGTCCCGGCATGGAGCGCAAGGACCTGCTGGCCGCCAATGCGCAGATCTTCACCGCGCAGGGCAAGGCGCTCGACAAGGCGGCAAATCGCAGCGTCAAGGTGCTGGTCGTCGGCAACCCCGCCAACACCAACGCCTACATCGCGATGAAGTCGGCACCGTCGCTGCCGAAGGGCAATTTCACCGCGATGCTGCGGCTCGACCACAATCGCGCGCTGTCGCAGCTCGCCGCCAAGACTGGCAAGCCGGTCACATCGATCCAGAAACTGGTGGTGTGGGGCAACCATTCGCCGACGATGTACCCGGACATTCGCTTCGCGACGATCGACGGGCAGCCCGCGGCGCCGATGGTCGACCCCACTTGGTATCGCGAGACTTATATCCCGACTGTCGGCAAGCGCGGCGCCGCGATCATCGAGGCACGAGGCCTGTCATCGGCCGCTTCAGCAGCGAACGCGGCGATCGATCACATCCACGACTGGGTGCTGGGATCGAACGGCGGCTGGGTCACTATGGGCGTTCCATCGGATGGCGGCTACGGCATTCCAGAAGAGATCATCTACGGCGTGCCCACCACCTGCGCCGGCGGCCGCTACGAGGTCATCAAGGGACTCGCGATCGACGAGTTCTCGCGCGGCAAGATGGACAACACGCTGAAGGAACTGCTCGAGGAGCGCGACGGCGTGAAGCATCTGCTCGGCTGAGCGTCGGCCACGACATTGAACGAAGCACGTCCATGACTACGAGCGCAGGCGCCCGCTTCCGGCAGGCTCTGAGAGAAGAACAGCCACTGCAGATCGTCGGCACCATCATCGCGAATCACGCGCTGATGGCGCAGCAGGTCGGATATCGAGCGATCTACCTCTCCGGCGGCGGTGTCGCGGCCGGATCGCTTGGCGTGCCAGACCTCGGCATCAACACGCTGGACGACGTGCTGATCGACACGCGCCGCATCACTGACGTCTGTGAACTGCCGCTGCTGGTCGACATTGACACCGGCTTCGGTCCGAGCGCGTTCAACATCGCGCGCACGATCAAGTCGCTAATCAAGGCCGGCGCCGCGGCGTGCCACATCGAGGACCAGGTCGGCGCCAAGCGCTGCGGCCACCGCCCGGGCAAGGAGATTGTTCCCGTCGAGGAAATGGCCGACCGCGTGAAGGCGGCCGCAGATGCGAAGACCGACAGAGAATTCTTCGTCATCGCGCGCACCGACGCGATCTCGGTAGAAGGCGTGGACCGCGCGATCGAGCGCGCGGTCGCCTGTGTCGAAGCCGGCGCCGACGGAATATTCGCGGAAGCGGCGAGGGACCTGCCGACCTATCGACGCTTCGTCGACGCGGTGAAGGTCCCGGTATTGGCCAATATCACCGAGTTCGGCTCGACGCCGCTCTTCGCCGTGGACGAACTGAAGAGCGCCGGCGCGGCGATGGTGCTGTACCCGCTGTCGGCATTCCGGGCGATGAACAAGGCGGCGCTGAATGTCTACACCGCGCTGCGCCGGGAAGGCACGCAAAAGTCCGTTGTCGACACGATGCAGACGCGAATGGAACTGTACGACGTGATCGGATATCACAAATACGAGCAGAGCCTTGATGCGCTGTTCGCAAAAAAGAAGTAAGGCAAGCGACGGGAGGAAGTCTTGACTGAAGTCCAGGATGCGCCGGTGAGGGCGCCGAAGGCCAAGAAGTCGGTCGCGCTGTCAGGCGTGGTGGCCGGCAATACGGCGTTGAGCACCGTCAGCCGCACCGGCAATGACCTGCACTACCGCGGCTACGACATCCTCGATATCGCCAATGAGTGTGAATTCGAGGAGATCGCGCACCTGTTGGTCCACGGCAAACTGCCGATCGCGAGTGAACTGGCCACGTACAAGGCGAAGCTGAAGGCGCTGCGGGGACTGCCGGCCAGCGTGAAGGCCGCGCTTGAATGGCTGCCGGCCGCGAGCCATCCGATGGACGTGATGCGAACCGGCGTCTCGGCACTCGGTTGCGTGCTGCCCGAAAAGGACGACCACGACACCCCAGGAGCGAGGGACATCGCTGACCGGCTGATGGCCTCGCTCGGATCCGTGCTGCTCTACTGGTACCACTACAGCACGAACGGGCGTCGCATCGAGGTCGAGACCGACGACGATACGATCGGCGGCCACTTTCTGCACCTGCTGCACGGCCGGCCGCCGAGCGAGCTGTGGGTGCGCGCGATGCATACCTCGCTGATCCTGTACGCCGAACACGAATTCAACGCATCGACGTTCACGGCGCGCGTGATCGCCGGCACCGGCTCGGATATCTATTCCGCGATCACCGGCGCGATCGGCGCCCTGCGCGGGCCGAAGCACGGCGGTGCCAACGAGGCCGCCTTCGACATCCAGGGGCGCTACGACACGCCGGATGAAGCCGAGGCGGACGTCCGCCGCCGCGTCGCGGCGAAGGAAGTGATCCTCGGCTTTGGGCACCCGGTCTATACCGTCTCCGACCCGCGCAGCAAGGTCATCAAGGAAGTCGCCCGGCAACTCTCGAAGGACGCCGGCAACACCAAGATGTTCTCGATTGCCGAACGGCTGGAGTCGGTCATGTGGGACATCAAGAAGATGTTCCCGAACCTCGATTGGTTCAGCGCGGTCTCATATCACATGATGGGCGTGCCGACTGCCATGTTCACACCGCTGTTCGTGATTGCGCGCACCAGCGGCTGGAGCGCGCACGTCATCGAGCAACGCATCGACAACAAGATCATCCGACCGAGCGCCAACTACGTCGGGCCGGGCGATCGCAAATTCGTTCCACTGTCGAAACGGGGCTAATGACCGAGGTGACGCTCAATGGATTGACGGCGCGCCGCGCGCAGCGCGGCGACCTGCCTCGCCTGCTCGAGCTGCTCGCCGATGACGAGCTCGGCAAGAACCGCGAGGGTGTTGGCAGCGACGATCCTGCCTACAGCCGCGCATTCGACGTGATCGACCGCGATCCCAACCAGCAATTGCTCGTCGCGGAACTCGACGGCCGCGTCGTCGGCATGCTGCAGGTCACGTACATCCCGGGTCTGAGTCGGCGCGGCGCCTGGCGCGCCAACATCGAGGCCCTGCGTATCGACAGCCGTGTGCGCGGACGCGGCATCGGTGCCTGGCTGGTGGCGCGCGCGCTCGAACATGCCCGCAAGCGGGGTTGCCGACTTGTACAGCTCACCAGCGACAGGCGCCGCACTGAGGCCCATCGCTTCTACGCCCGCCTCGGCTTTGTCGATTCGCATATGGGCTACAAGCTGGTGCTCGAGGCAACCGAGTGAACACTTCGTTCAGCTCGGTAGCCGACTTCGCTGCCTGAGCGCGGGACCTGAAAAGAATTCCATCATGGTCAGCAACATCAGCAACGTCCGTCCGAAGCCCGACAAGGTCCTGGTCGACATCGCCGACTATGTCCTGAACTACAAGATCAAGAGCAAGGACGCGATCGACACGGCGCGCTACTGCCTGATGGACACGCTCGGCTGCGGCTTCGAAGCGCTCGAATATCCTGCGTGCACGAAGCTGTTGGGCCCGATCGTGCAGGGCACCTTTGTGCCGAACGGCGCCAAGGTCCCCGGCACCCAGTTCCAGATGGATCCGGTCAAGGCCGCGTTCGACATCGGCGCGATGATCCGGTGGCTGGACTTCAACGACACCTGGCTCGCGGCCGAATGGGGCCACCCGTCCGACAACCTCGGCGGCATCCTCTCGACGGCCGACTGGCTAAGCCGCAGCGCCGTCGCCGCGGGCAAGCAGCCGCTGACGGTGGCCGACGTGCTCATCGCGATGGTCAAGGCGCACGAGATCCAGGGGTGCATCGCGCTCGAAAATTCGTTCAACGAGGTCGGCCTGGACCACGTCGTCCTGGTCAAGGTCGCCTCGACCGCGGTAGTCGCGCAGATGATGGGGTTCGGCCGCGACGAGGTCATCAACGCGGTGTCGCTCGCCTGGGTCGATGGGCAGTCACTGCGGACCTATCGTCACGCCCCGAACACCGGCTCGCGCAAGAGCTGGGCGGCGGGTGACGCGACCTCGCGCGCAGTGCGGCTCGCGCTGATCGCCAGGACCGGCGAGATGGGCTATCCGTCGGTGTTGAGCGCCAAGGGCTGGGGTTTCTACGACGTGCTCTTCAAGGGCAACGAGTTCAAATTTCAGCGTCCCTACGGCAGCTACGTGATGGAAAACGTACTGTTCAAGATCTCCTTCCCCGCCGAGTTCCATTCGCAGACCGCGGTCGAAGCCGCGATGGCGATCCACAGTGAGTTGAAAAAACTCGGCAAGACCGAGAAGGACATCAAGCGGATCACGATCCGCACTCACGAAGCGTGTATCCGCATCATCGACAAGAAGGGCCCGCTCAGCAATCCGGCCGATCGTGACCACTGCATCCAGTACATGGTCGCCGTGCCGATCATCTTCGGGCGGCTGACGGCCGCCGACTACGAGGACAACGTCGCCGCCGATCCGCGCATCGACGTGCTGCGCGACAGGATCGTGTGCGTCGAAGACAAGAAATTCACGAAGGACTACCACGACCCCGAGAAGCGCTCGATCGCGAATGCGCTGACCGTCGAGTTCACCGATGGCAAGAAGCTGAAGGAAGTCGTGGTCGAGTATCCGATCGGCCACAAGCGCCGGCGCAAGGAAGGCATGCCCGTGCTGGTCGAGAAGTTCAGGACGAATCTGGCCCGCGCGTTCCCGGCCAAGCAGGCGGCGGCGATCCTCGAGGTGTGCCTCGACGCCAAGCGCCTCGACGCCACGCCGGTCAATGAGTTCGTCGACCTGATGGTCATCTAGCCCGAGTAGCGAAGTCGACTCCCCAACCGAGGTTCCTCCCATGGCCCACAACCTGTTCAACTCACTGCAAGATTTCACGATCGGCGCCAAGAAAGGCAAGTACTACAGCCTCAACGCGCTCGAAAAAGCCGGACTCGGGAAGGTCTCGCGCCTGCCTGTCTCGATCCGCATCGTGCTTGAGGCGGTCCTGCGCAACTGCGACGGCGAGAAGGTCACCGAAGAGCACGTGCGCCAGCTCGCGAGCTGGAAGCCCTCTGCCGACCGCGTCGACGAAATCCCGTTCGTCGTCGCGCGCGTCGTGCTGCAGGACTTCACCGGCGTGCCACTGCTCGCTGACCTCGCGGCGATGCGCAACGTCGCCGCGGCGATGGGGAAGAATCCGAAGACGATCGAGCCGCTGGTGCCGGTCGACCTGGTCGTCGACCACTCGGTGATGAT
>DATEZE010000330.1:0-7999 GCA_035255845.1 Burkholderiaceae bacterium
CCCTGCCAAGTGCTCCACGCGAGATGCTCGGACACGAGCGCCGGTTCGATCCGTTCGACCAGCGTCGCGAGCCGCTTTAGATGCTCGTCGTCCGGCGGCGCATCGGCCGCCAGCGACATGCCAACGCCGTGCAGCGAGACCGGGTGCGACGCGCGGATGCGTTCGAGCCAGGCCAGCCGCGGCCCGCCGTCGACCATGTAGTTTTCGGCGTGCACCTCGAACCACAGTCCGGGGGCCGCGCAAGCGTGCGCGACCTCGAAATGCTGCGGCTTCAGGCCCAACCCGGCGCTCAACATGGCGGCAGCCGGGGCTTGCGCATCAGGTCTTGATCGGCGTCAGCGAGCCCTTGCCCTTCGGTGTCGTCATCGACGTGCAGGTGCCCTTCGGGACCGCCTTCCATGAGTTGCCCTGGTAATCGGCCTTCGAGGTGCCGGCGCAGGTGGTGCCGGGCCCGGCTTCGCAGTCGTTCTGGCCCGCCTTGGCGACGCCGTAGCACTTCTCGGTGCCCGCCTTCTTGTCAGCACCCTTGTCCTGCGCCATGGAGGCGCCCGAGACGACGGCTGCCAACGCGAACGCGGTGACGGCCAGTGAATGACGATGGTTCATGCACGATCTCCTGTGGGTTGGCGACCCGCTCCGTTCGGCGGCGCGGTCCGGCAGACTAGTCGACGTTCCGGCCCGATCATTACATTCTGCAAATTTTGCAGCGCCGAGCCGGGTGGCTGGCCGGAAAACCAGTCTGGACGCAGGCTCGAAGCGTTCAGCCTAATGCGACGCTTGCGGATGACGCAAGCGGGGGGGCGCGCGCATAGCACGCTCCCGAGCGGCTTCGCCCAGGATTCGCGGCAGGTCCTCGATGCCGTATGGCTTGACCAGGTGATGGCGGAACCCGGCGGCGCGGCTGCGCGCCCTGTCGGCCGTCATGCCGTAACCGCTCATTGCGACGGCATAGATCGGCCGCGTCAGCCGGAGGCGCTCCATCAGTTGCCAGCCGTCACCGTCCGGCAAGCCGATGTCGGAGATCAGCACGTCGCAGTCCGCGTCAGGCAACTGCCGCAATGCCTCGTCCATCGTCGTCGACGACAGCGCGGTGTGACCGAGCGATTCCAGCAGGATGCAAAGCAACGTGCGCGTATCTTCGTGGTTCTCGACGACGAAGACGCGCAGACAGCCGACGGTCGGCGCAACGCCGTTTCGGACCGCCTCGTTTGCCATCTGTAACCCTTCTCAAGCCAGGGGCAGCGTGATCGTGATCGTCGTGCCGCGGTTGGTGCCGGCGCTCTCGGCGCTCATCGTGCCGTCATGAGCGTCCACCGTCGCCTTTGAGATGGCAAGCCCCAGTCCCAGTCCGCCAAATTCGCGGCTGATGCGGTCGTTGCCTTGAGCAAAGGCGTCGAACACCAGGGCCAGCCGCTCCGGCTCGATCCCGATCCCGCTGTCTACAACGACCAGGCGGAAGCGGTTGCCGTCGTTGCTGGTGGTCACGATGATGTCAGCGCCTTGCGGCGAGAACTTCGACGCGTTCTTCACGATGTTCCAGACCACCTGCTGCAGCCGGCGAAAATCCCCTTCGATCTGCGTGCGCGGCGCGTTCAACGCCACCTTCAGCTGCTGCGACTTGACGCGGATGTCGCTCTCGCAGATCTCGAGCGCGCCGCGGATCGCCTCGTGCACGTCCATGGGCTCGTGCAGCACCTGCAGCTTGCCGCGCGCGATGCGGGTCAGGTCGAGCAGGTCGTCGATGAAGTGCGCCTCGATGCGAACGTTGCGCTTGATGGCCTCGAGCGCTTCGCGTACCGGCTCGGCCAGGTCGTTTCGCAGTGACAGCGTCTGCGCGGCCACGAGCACGGGCGTCAACGGCGTGCGCAGTTCGTGCGACAGGATGGCCAGGAAGTGATCCTTCGCCTGGCTGGCAGTTTCCAGTTCCTCGCGCGCTCGCTTGTTTTCCTCGAGGGCCTGCCACAGTTCGCCGCGGCTCTGCTCGAGCGCCTCGGCGCCCGCGCGCACATCGGACTCGTCGCGAAAGATTTTCACCAGGCCAACCACGTCGCCGCGGCGGTTGTGCATCGCCATCATCACGCCGCTGCCCCAGAACCGGGTCCCGTCCTTGCGCTGGTGCCATCGCTCGTCGGCCGCACGTCCCTGGATCAGCGCCGTCTTCGCTTCCTGTTCGGGGACCCCCGCGATACGGTCCTCGGTGACGAAGATCAGGTCGGCCGGCTGATTGAGGATCTCGCCTTCGCGGTAACCCAGCAGGCGTTCCGCGCCCGAATTCCAGCTCGTGACGCGTCGCTGCAGGTCCATCGAGACGATCGCGTATTCGCGCGCATTCTCGATGATCAGTCGCAGGCGGCCCTCGCTCAGCTCGAGCGCTTCGCGTGCGGCGACCGCGTCGCCGACATCGAGCATGAACGCGACCACTGAGTTCATCGTGTCCTGAGCGTCACGCAAGACGGTGACCGAGGTCTTCACCCAGACCTCGCCGCCGTCCTTGCGCAGCAGGCGGCTCTCCATCTCGAATGGGGTGCCGGTGCGAACGAGCCGGTCGAACAGCTCCTTCTCGCGGCGCCGGTCCTCCGGGTGCATCAGCCCACGCAGGTGCCGCGCGTGCAGCTCCTCGTCGCTGAAGCCGGTGAACTCGCCGAAGCGGCGATTGGTCAGCGTGATGCGCCCCGTCAGGTCCATATGCACGACGCCCGCCGACGCCTGGCTCACCATCGCCCTGAACTGCTGCTCGGACTCGCGCAACGCGTCTTCGGCGTGCTTGCGCGCCGTGATATCGAGGAACGTGAAGACCACACCGCCGATGCGATCCTCGGTGGTGCGGTACGGCAGTGCGCGTGCGAGGAACCAGTGGTCCCCAGCGCGCACTTCGCGCTGCGCCTGTTCGAGACTCTCGACGACGTGGCTCGCATCGTCGAGCATCTGCGGATAGTCGATCCGCGCCGACAGGTCGGAAAGCTGCCGTCCGACGTCGGTCGGGATCAGGTTAAAAAGCGGCACCGCCGGCGGCGTGTACCGCATGATCTTGAGCTCGCGGTCGAGAAAAACGGTGGCGATCGCGGTGGCCCCCATCAGGTTGTTGAGGTCCGCGTTGGCGTGCGCCAGCTCGTCGACCTTGCCTTTCAGTTCGATGTTGACGGTAGAAAGCTCTTCGTTGATCGACTGCAGCTCCTCGCGGCCCGTCTCGAGCTCCTCGGTCGCCGAGCGCAGCTCTTCGTTCATCGCCTGCAGCTCTTCGTTGCTCGCCTTCAGCTCCTCGGTCGAGCCTTCGTACTGCTGCACGGTGTCACGCAGGTGCGCCTTCAGCCGCTCGACCTCGCGCTCGAGCTGGCGCGCGGTGTCGGTCGTTTCGGGACGCTGATCGGTGTCCGCCGCTTCCGGTGCGGCCTGCTCGTGTTCGAACGTGACGAGATAGACGTCGGGTGCGATCTCCTCCGTCGGCGCCACGTGCACATCGACCGAGAAACTCCGGCCCTCCAGCTCGACCGGCACCTGATGGACGATCGCGGGCGAGCGGCTTTGCGCCGCGCGGTAAAGCGCGGCACGCAGCTCGATTCGCAGCATCGGGTGCACCGCGCGCAGCAGATTCGTCGTCGGCTCGCCGCCGGCAAACTGCAGGAAGCGTCCGGCGTTCTCCGACAGGTGCAGCATTTCGTGTTCGACATTGACGAGCACCGATGGCGGCGCAAGGCGCTCGATCAGCTTCCCGTGCATCTCGCCCCAGGACACGGCACGCTGCCGCGGCCAGTCGCGCTCGGTGGCCTCGGCGTTGACCTTCTCGACCTTGGCTTGCGCCTCGCGCTGAGCTTGCTGGTCCAGCATTCGCGCCAGCGCGCTGGCGCCGGCCGGCACCGGCCACCCGCGCCGTGACGCTGGCTGCTGGACGTAGAGCCGGTTCTTCTTGTCGAGCGGTTTGAACAGGCCGCGGTCGTCGTCGACGGCCTCGGACACGCCGAGCAACAGCAGGCCTTCGTGACGCAGCGCGAAGTGCAGGATATTGAAGATCTTCTGCTGCGCGTCGCGGTTCAGGTAGATCAGCAGATTGCGGCACGAGATGAGGTCGAGGCGCGAAAACGGCGAGTCGCGCATCAAGTCGTGCAGCGCAAAGAGCACCGTTTCGCGCACTTCGCGGCGAACCCGGTAGCCGTGGTGCTCTTTGATGAAGAAGTGCTTGAGCCGGTCCTCCGAAACGTCGGCCGCAATGATGTCCGGGTACATGCCTTCGCGTCCGACGCGGATCGCGTCTTCGTCGAGGTCGGTCGCGAAGATTTGTATGCGCGGTGGCGCCGAGATCTTGCGTGAGTATTCGCACAGCAAAATAGCGATCGAGTAGGCCTCCTCGCCGGTCGCGCACGCCGGCACCCACACGCGGATCGTTTCGTTCACGGCCTTGCCGTTGAACAGACGCGCGAGGTGGCTTTCGAGCGCTTCGAAGGCGTCCGCGTCGCGGAAGAAGTTGGTGACGCTGATCAGCATGTCCTGCAGCAGCGCACCGGCTTCGCTGGCATGCGCGCGCAGGACCGCGAGGTACGCCGGCAGGTCCGTCACGCCGTTGACCTGCATGCGGCGACCGATGCGGCGCAAGATGGTCGCGCGCTTGTAGTACGAGAAGTCGCGCCCGGTGCGTGTGCGCAGGAACGCGAGCACCTCGCGCAGGTCCGCCTCGTCGCGCTCGGCCCGTGACGGCTCGGTCGACTTTGGCTCATCCTCGGGCGGCAGCTTGAGCCGCCCATCGAGGCCGCGATACGCCTTCAGCCGTGCCGGCATCTGTGCCACCGGCAGGACCCAGTCGACCATGCCGGTGGCGATGGCCGTGCTCGGCATCTCGCGATGCTCGGCTTCGTCCGGATCCTGCGCGATCGTCAGCCCACCGCGCTCCTTGATGCGCTTGACGCCGATCGCCCCGTCGCCGTCTGCGCCCGACAGCACGATCACCGCCGCCTGCGGTCCATGCGTATCAGCGAGCGAGCGGAAAAACAAATCCACGGCGACGCGGTGTCCGCGTTCGGTGTTAAGCGGCTCGAGCCGCAGCTGACCGTCGAGCGACGCGAGCGCCTTTCCGGGCGGGATCACGTAGACGCAGTTCGGCCTGACGGGCTCTTTGTCGCGAACCTGCACGACCGGCATCGGCGTCGATTGCTGTAGGACTTCTGCGAGCGTGCTCTCGTGATCGGGCGACAGATGCAGGATGACCACGAAGGCCATGCCCGAGTCCGGCGGCATCGTGCGGAAGAACGACTGCAGCGCCGGAATGCTGCCCGCGGACCCGCCGAGACCGACGATCGGCAGTGAGGCGGTGGCGTGTGGCTCAACGGCTTCGTGCGGTCTGTCGCCGAGGTCGGTGCCCTCGGCGGGGTTCCGCTCCGCGTGGTCCGCCGCGGCTGATTCCTTGTGCCGCGCGGCAGCCTTGCCCGCCCTTGATTTCACTCCGGTCACCGCCCAACACGCCCTCAGGGGGAGCGACGTCCGTGCGGACGCAAGCGCCGTTCCCAGCGCGCTCTGGCGGTCGGTGTCGGTTGCAGCGCTGCCCGCGACGCGGGGGTTCCCCGTGCGCGCGACGGGGTGGAGATCGATCCCGCGGAGCCAACGTCGTTACTCGGCAGCCGCGCACAGCATCTCGACTGGACGCGGTCCCCCGGACGACCGGCATGCGGCTCGTGCCGCCCGGTACGGCCGCCGGCCGCGGCGGGCTGGATCGCCAAAAGTTCAGGCTTTGCCGATGCCGAACTCGAGCAACCGCCGGCGGCACGCGCTGACTGCCGCAGCAAACCAGCCGTAGCGCGCGCGTCCGACGACCGAGCGGGCCAGGCGGGCCATGAGTTCGCCTTGCAAGGCGGCCCGCGCCCGCCGCGCTTCCAGATGTACTTCGTAGCTGTCCCTGAAGCTCATCGCGGTCTCCCACAGAGATGACGATTGCCGCCAATCTATGCAAAGATGTTGTTCCTGAAAAATGAATTATTCGGATGCAAGTCATCTTGTTTTGAGATGAAGCAGGTCGAGCCGCCGGACCCCCCGGACCGCGCGCCCTGAACGGCGTGCGGCGCACCTGTACCGCGACCCGGCGCAGACACCACGGAGCAAGCGATGGAACTTTCAGACCTGCATGTCTTCCGAACGGTGGTCGAAGCCGGCGGCGTCACCCGCGCGGCCGACCGGCTGCATCGCGTCCAGTCCAACGTGACGACGCGCGTGCGCAAGCTGGAAGAGGATCTCGGCGTCGAACTCTTCCTGCGCGAGGGCCGACGGCTGCAGCTTTCGCCGGCGGGCAGCGTGCTGCTCGGCTATGCCGAGCGTCTGCTCGCGCTGGCGACCGAGGCGCGCGAGGCGTTGCAGGAGTCCGGTCCGCGCGGCGTGCTGCGCCTGGGCTCAATGGAAAGCACCGCAGCCGCGCGCCTGCCGCGCCCACTGGCATTGCTCGCGCGTCGCCATCCGGCGATCACGGTCGAGCTGCGCACCGGCGCGCCGCGCCAGCTGATTCCAGCGGTGATCGCCGGCGAGCTCGACGCTGTGCTGGTGGCCGAGCCGGTCGATGACAAGCGGCTGGCCTTCGAGCTCGCCTGGGTCGAGGACTACGTGATCATCGCGGGCCCCAGTCATCCGCCGATCCGCACACCGAAGGACGTGCAGGGCCGCACATTGCTGGTGTTCGAACACGGCTGCCCGCATCGGATGCGGCTCGAGGCATGGTTTGCCGAGCACCGCGTGCAAGTGGACCGCGTGATCGAGATGGGCTCGTACCACGCGATTCTCGGCTGCGCGGTCGCCGGCATGGGCATCGCGCTGCTGCCGAAGATCGTGCTCGATACGTTCACCGAGCGGCGGCAGCTGAGCATCTATCCGATGACGGGCCGCTATCGCAATGCCCGCACGCTGCTGGTGTGGCGGCGCGACTTTCCATCAGCGCGCGTGCAGGCGCTGGCGGAAGCCATCGGCACCGGCGCGAGCAAGGCGCGCCGCGCCGCCTGAACCCGCGCGTCGCACGTACCGCCGGGCATCCGTTGCAGCCACGTTCCGCGCGCGACTGCGCGGCGATGCCAGGGTGTCAGGGCGCCGCGCCGACCGTGATGTCGAACCCGGCCGATCGCAATCGCGGCACCAGCGCCTCGCCGATTGCGGTCGCCGGCGTCAGCACGCCGCCGCGATGCGGCGCACCCGGCAGCTTCGGCCCGTCGAACGCGAGCGCCAGGCCGGCTTCGCACAGGATGCGCAGCGTGGCGCGATTGCCGGGATCGCCGGCGTAGGCGATCCGTGCACGTGCGGTGCGCCCGTCTGCAGTGCGGCCAATCAGGTCGGTCCTGAACCAGCCGCGCGCCATCATGAGTTCCGACGGGCCTTGGCCGGGCGCGGGCAGCACGCGCGCCAGCAGCGCCCGCGCGCTGCCGCGCTTCATCACAAGATCGAATCCGCGCAAGCCCACGGCCAGCGCAGTCGCCTTCGCAGCGCCGAGCGGCCCGCCGAAAGTCGAATACTCCTGGTAGCGGAAGCGCGGGCCGTACGGCGCCTTGTAGGCCGCCATCAGAGCGGCGCTGCGCCGGACCACGCGCGTATTGATGAACCCCATGATGAATGGCGCGACCCACGCGCCGATCGCCGCGTCGTAGCGCGCGTCACGAGGATCCTGATTGCGCACCAGATCCGCGGCCGAATGCTGCGTGCGCGGGTTCAACAGGAATGGGTCGCGGCCGGCTTCGGCCTCCCCCGTTTCGTAACTGTGCACGTTCGTGGCCAGCGTGCCGCCATTGAAACCGCCCATCATGCGGAAGTAGCCCTTGACCTCGACGCACGGCGCGTCCAGCTCGGTCTCGATGTGGCGCACGACGAGCAGCGTGCCGAGGTCCGAAGGCACCGAGTCGAAGCCGCAGAACGGGACGATGCGCGTGCCGTCGCGCTGCGCGCGAGCATGGTGGCGATCGATCACCCGCCGCACCCAGGTCGTCTCGCCGGTGATGTCGGCATAGTGCGTTTTCTGTTGCACGCAGGCGTCGACAACCGCGTC
>DATEZE010000331.1:0-8911 GCA_035255845.1 Burkholderiaceae bacterium
GCGCCAAAGCGACGCACAGCACCCCGGGCAATGCCGACCACAGCAGGATGTCGCGGATCGGCACGTGCAGCGCGAGCAGCCCCGCCGCGAGCAGCGGCCCGACGACCGCGCCTGCGTTGTCAAACGCACGGTGCAGCCCAAACGCGAGGCCGCGCTGCGCGGCCGGCACGGCGTGCGCGAGCAGCGCATCGCGCGGCGAGGAGCGCAGTCCTTTGCCGAGCCGGTCCAGCACGCGTAGCAGCAGCAGCACCGGCCACGCCGTGACGAAGGCGATCGCGGGTCGCGCGAATGCAGCCAGTCCATAGCCGACAACGACAAAACCCTTGGCGCGCCGCACGCGGTCGTACCAGACGCCGGACACGAGCTTCAGCAGCGCGGCCGTGGCTTCGGCGGCGCCTTCGATCAGCCCGAGTGCGCGTGGCCCCGCGGAAAGCACTGTCGCGAGGTACAGCGGGATCAGCGGATAGACCAGCTCCGACGCCGCGTCGTTGAGCAGGCTGATGATGCCGAGCACCCAGACCGTCGACGGCAGCGCACGCAGCGTGCGCATCATGGCTGCACGAAGACAGACTGCCAGAGGCGCCGAACCGCCTCGGTCTCCTGCTCGACAGCCTCAGGTTCGATGCGCGCGCGCTCCGCGCCATTGAGCCGCAGACGGTGCTGTATCTGCCGGAACGTGCGGTACGCGTCAGCGACGCGACCAGCGAGCCCGGCGTCGATGAAGCCCATGCTGCCCGCCATCCGCAGCAGAGTGATGTTGCCGAGGTTGCGGATCAGCTCGGGATGCTCGTGCGCATGGGCGAGCACCAGGTATTGCACGATGAACTCGATGTCGACCATACCGCCTCGATCGTGCTTGAGGTCGAACAGCGCACTGGTGTTCGGGTGACCTTCGAGCATCCGTTGGCGCATCGACAGCACTTCGCCACACAGCTTCGGCAGGTCGCGCGGCCGCGCGAGGATCCACGCGCGCTCGTCCTCGAAGCGCTGGCCGAGCGCGGCCTCGCCGCAGCTGAAGCGGGCGCGCGTCAGCGCCTGCGTTTCCCACACCCACGCGCCGTGGCCGTCCTCATTGCGCTGGTAGCGTGAGAAGGCATCGAAAGACGAGACCATCAGCCCGGCATTGCCGTTGGGTCGCAGCCGCAGGTCGATGTCGAACAGAATTCCGGACGAGGTCTGAGTCGTCAGCCAGATCACCAGGCGCCGGGCGAGTGTCGAGTAGACCTCGGCTGCGTCCGGATCAGCGTCGTCATAGAGGAAGATCACATCGAGGTCGGAGGCATAGCCGAGTTCCTTGCCGCCGAGCTTGCCGTAGGCCACCACCGTAAACACCGGCTCTGCCCGATGCCTCTTCGGCACGGTCTTCCAGGCACACTCGAGCGTCAGCGCCAGCGTGGCGTCGGCCAGCGCCGACAGATGGTCGGCGAGCCGCTCGACCGTCAGGCGGCCGTCGAGGTCGGCCACGAGCAGCCGGAACACCTGCGCGTGGTGTGCATCGCGCAGCAGGTTCATCTGGACTTCCTGATCGCCGTCCGCTTCGCCGAGACGGACGCGCACGCCCGCAGCCCAGGCCGACCAGTCGGGCGTGTGCTCGTTGTCGAAAGTCTCGACGCGGTCGTCCAGCAGTTCGTCGAGCAGGATTGGATGCCTGACGAGGTAGTCGGTGGCCCAGCGGCTCGCGGCGAGCAGCCGCATCACGCGGTCGAGCGCGGCAGGAAACTGATGCAGCAGCGAAACGTAGGTGCTGCGTCCGGCAATCACGTCGATCAGCTGGGTGAAGCGCGCAAAGAGTTCGTCCGGCCCGATGTCGTGCGAGGCACCGGCACCGCGCGAGCGTTCCGCGGCGGCACGCAGTCCGGCAGCGAGCAGCTGCTCGATCCGGGTGCGCGCCGCCGGCTGGGTGACCTGGACCCGGCGCGATGCCAGCACGCCGCGCAGGCGCTGCGCTGTCGCCGCCGGGTCACGAAAGCCGGTGAGTTCGAGGTGCTCGGTCAACGCGTCGTCACCTGGGTTCGCATCGCTCGACGCGTTCGCGAGCGGCAACGGCGCGCCCTGCGCGGCGGGTTCGACGAACACCGAGTCGAAAGCTGCCGCGACGTCCTCGCGCACCCCGAGGTAGCGCTCCGACAGCGTCTCCTCGCTCGCATCGCCCATCAGAGCAGCCACCCGTGTGCGCGCGTCCAGGTCCGTGGGCATGGTATGGGTCTGGGCATCGTCGACATACTGCAGCGCGTGCTCGAGGTTGCGCAGGAATTCGTAGCAGGAAGCGAGCCGCGTGGCGGTGTCCTGCGGCAGCGAACCCAGTTCGCCCAGGCACGCGAGCGTGGACAGGGTCGAACGCGAACGAAGACGCGGTTCGCGCCCGCCGCGGATGATCTGAAATGTCTGGGCCAGGAACTCGATTTCCCGGATGCCGCCGCGACCGAGCTTGACGTTGTCGCCGGAATTTTCACGGCCGGCGCCGCGCCGGCTGGTCTCTGCGCGGATCAGCGCATGCAGCTCGCGCAGCGAAGCGATCGCGCCGTAGTCCAGATACTTGCGAAACACGAACGGCCGCACGAGATCCTCGAGCCCAGCAAGTTGCGCCGCGAACTGCGCGTCGGTGGCGAACACCGGCTTCGACACGACGCGGCCCTTGAGCCAGGCAAAGCGTTCCCATTCGCGTCCGAGCGCAACCAGGTACTCCTCGAGCATGTCGTTCGATATGACAAGCGGACCTGAATCGCCATTCGGCCGCAGCCGCATGTCGACACGGAACACGAATCCATCTGCGGTCACCGCGGCGAGCGCCGCGATAACACGGCGCCCGAGGCGCTCGAAGAATTCCTGGTTGGTGAGCGGCCGCGGGACCTCGGACCGGCCGTCGGAGGCACACGTCATCCCGTCCTTGTCGTAGACGAACACGAGATCGATGTCGGACGAGACGTTGAGTTCACCGCCACCGAGCTTGCCCATGCCGACGATCAGCAGGTCCTGTGGCACGCCGTCCCCATGCGGCACACCGTGCGCAAGCGCAAGTTCGCGAGCGTGCAGTGACAGCGCCGACCCGAGCGCCAATTCGGCCAGAGCGGTCGTGGTCCGCATCACTTCCGCGAGCTCAGCAATCCCGGTGACATCGCGCGCGATCAATCCCAGCAACACGCGCCGACGCAAGCGGCGCAGTGCCGCCGACAGCTCATCGGCGCCGGCGCCCGCGGGCAGGTCCTGTGCGAGTTCCGCCTGCATCCTTTCCGCGGTCCAGGGCCGCTCGGAGAGCTCGCGCAAAAGCGCGAGGCGATGTTCCTCCGACCGGTCAGTGCCTGCCTCGCGATCGAGCGCACGCGCGACAAAGTGGGACAGCCGTGGCAGATCGGCGATCGCGGCCGGCTGAGCGCGCCGCAGACCATCCGGGATCCCGGTCGTAAGGTTCACGATTCGAAGATGCAGGGAAAGATGAATGCGGTTTGAACACACGCCTTTCGCAGGCGGGTCACATCAGCCGGGTTCTGCAGGAGGGCCATGTGCTAGAGTCGGCGCGCCTTGTCGCCCGAGCGTGCAGGCGACCGCCTGCATGTATGCGACCGCAGCGATTGTAGAGCCTGACTCGCGGTGCGCAGCCGTCGCAGGATGACCCGGCCAGCGGCAATTGGATCGCGGTGATGCCCGCGCCGGGTCGGAACGGCGTCGCCGTTTCGTCGTCCAACTCAGCGGACCGCTTTAGATGAATTCCCCTACCGACCGACCGGCGACGATTGCGCGCGAACTCGGCGCGCGTGCGTCGAAAATCGAGCAGGCGCTCGAACGGGTCGTTGGCGAAACGCTAGAACACGGGCTGCAAGCTGCCGAAGCCTCGATCGCACGCCGCTTCGGGGCTCGAGCGGTGCGCGCGCTCGAATGGACGGTGCGCGCGCTCGGCGTCGCTGTGGTCGTCCTGTTTTTCGCGTTCGGACTGCTGCTGCTCGCGCTGCGCTACTGGCTGCTGCCGGACATCGACGCGATGCGACCGCGCATCGAGGCGATCGCGAGCGCGGCGCTGAAGGCACCGGTCAGCATCGGCCGCATCGACGCGAGCTGGCAGGGCCTCAATCCGGCACTTGCGCTGACAGACGTGCGGATCATGGGGCGGCGCGGCGCCGCGCTGACGCTGCCGCGAATCCGCGGCACGGTGTCATGGACCAGCATTCCCGCGCTGGAACCGCGTTTTGCGCAGTTGCGCATCGATGCGCCTGAACTCGAGATCGCGCTGCTCGAGGGCGGGGCCATCTCGGTGGCCGGCATCGTCATCGATCCGAGGGACGACGGCGGCGACAACCAGCTGCTCGAATGGTTACTGGCCCAGCGGCACGTGGTCGTCATGGATGCGCGCGTGCAGCTGCGCGATGAGCGTGCGAGCCCGCCGCGCGAACTCTTGTTCTCGGATGCCGATCTGCTGCTCGAAGCCGGCCTGACGGGCAACCGCTTCGGTCTGCACCTGGCGCCGCCACCGGCGCTGGCCGCGCGGGTCGACCTGCGCGGCGAGTTCCGTACCGGTCCTTTTGCGCGTCGCGCTGACTTCCGCCGCTGGAGCGGGCAGCTGTTCGCGCAGCTCGACTATGTCGATCTCGCCGGCGTCAACCAGTGGGTCCATGCGCCGATCAATGTCGGCCGCGCGAGCGGTGCGATGCGCGCGTGGATGCGATTCGATGCGTTCGAGATCGTCGGCACCACGGCCGACCTCGCCTTAAAGGACGTCGATGCGCGGCTTGCGCCCGAACTTCAGCCGTTGAAAATGAGCTCGTTCCAGGGTCGCGTCACGCAGAGCCGTTGGGGCGACGAGGGGCGCGGCGGGCAACGGCTGGAGTTGATCGGTGTGACCTTCGATCTGGCGAGCGGCGCGCGCTTCCCGCCTCTCGACCTCAGCTACCGCTACACACGCGCCACCGGCAACAGGCCGCAACAGTTCGAGCTCGAGGGTTCGCGGATCGATCTCGCCAGCCTCGCCGGCATTGCGACCCATGTGCCGCTGGGTGCCTCGATCCGCCAGACGATCACGCGCTATGCGCCACGCGGCCGGCTGTCTGAAGTCTCGATGAGCTGGGAGGGTGCCGAACCCGAATGGAGCACTCTGACGGCGAAGGCACGCTTTGACCAGTTGTCCCTTGCGGCGCAGCCAGCGGCTGAAGGCGCCAAGGTCGGAACGCCAGGCTTCGAGCGGCTAAGTGGCAACGTGCACTTGGATCGCGGCGCAGCCACGCTCCAGCTCGCGGCGCGTGATGCGGTGATCGAGTTTCCCGGTGTGTTCGAGGAACCGCGCCTCGCGTTCAACCAGCTGCAGGCGGACGTCAAATGGAAACCGGGCGAGAGGCCCGAAGCCCGCATCGACGCGCTGCTGCTCGAAAACGCGGATCTGTCGATCAGCGCGAGCGGTATCTGGCGACCTTCGCAGTCAGGCACCGGCAGCGGCTCGATCGACGTCACCGGCCGCATCCCGCGGCTTGCGGCAAGGCATGCACACCGCTACATACCGCTCTCGGCAGGGGCCGAAACGGTGGCATGGCTGCGCAACGCGATACTCGAGGGTCGCGTCGAAGACGGTGCGTTCAAGGTGCGCGGCGACCTCGCGAAGTTTCCCTTCCCGGTTGCCGCCGACGGCGAGTTCCGCGTCGGCGCGCGGCTGCGCGGCGGCATGGTCGACGTTGCCCCGAGACCTGCGGCCGATGGCCCGGCCGCGCCCGGCGCGGTCTGGCCGCTGCTGCGCGACGTCGATGCCGACCTGCTATTCGAGCGGCAGAGCATGACGATCACCGCCCAGCGCGGCACGCTCAACGGCACTCACATCAGCGAGACGGTGGCGCGCATACCCGATCTCGGCCACGACTCGACGCTGGAAGTGAAGGGGCAGACGGCAGGCACGCTTTCCGACCTGCTCGGCTACGTCAACGCGAGTCCGATTGCGCATTGGATCGGCGATGTCACACGCGGCGCCGAAGCGCGTGGCAATGCACGCGTTGACCTGCAGCTTGTCATTCCATTGCTGCACTCGGGCGATGCGCGCGTCAAAGGCGCGCTGCAACTGCAGAACAACGACCTGACATTGGTCGACGTACCGGAATTCTCGCGCACGAACGGCGTGCTCAATTTCAACGAGCGCGGCGTGCGTTTCAACAGCATCACGGCCGGCTTTCTTGGAGGCCAGGCGCGGCTGGACGCAACCACTCGCAACGACGGCGCAGTTGTGATCAGCGCTGCCGGCAATGCGACCTCCGCCGGCCTCAGGCGCGCACTCGATGTCGATGTGGTGCAGCGGCTGCTGGACCGCTCACAAGGAGGCATGCGCTACAACGGCACGCTGACCGCTCAGGGCGGCGGCCTGGTACTGCTGGTCGAGAGCGACCTCACCGGCCTGGCGATAGACGGGGTCGCGCCGATTCGCAAGACCGCCGCTGAAGCGCTGCCGTTCCGACTCGAGCGCAACAGCCGCGACGGCGGCGTGACGCTGCGCGTCGGCGCCGGCCGGCTTTTCGGGCTCGCATTCGAACACAAGCGCGAGCGCGACGTCGCACGGCTGGTTCGCGGCGTCGTCGCGATCAACGAGCCGCCCAACCTGCCTGACAGTGGCCTGCGGGTCCAGGTCGCTGCGCCCCGCTTTGATGCCGAAGCCTGGGCCCAGTGGCTCGGCATCGACCTGCACGCGGCGCCTGCGCCCGCGTGGCCTGCATCGAACGATGCGGGGATTCGCGTCGACTACTTCACCTTGCGCACGCCTGAACTGGTGGTCGAGCGCCGCGTGTTCAACAACGTCACTCTTGGGGCGTCGCGCGCCGATGCGGGCGGATTCGATGCCAACGTCGTGTCCGACGGCGTCGTCGGCTACATCGGATGGCGGCCGGGTCCGGTCGGCAGCATCGGCGGCACCAGTATGGGACAGGTGACTGCGCGCCTGTCGAAACTCGTGATCCCGGCAACGAAGAAAGACGACCTGGTCGGCGTTCTGCAGGCACCGACCCGACAGCTGCCGGCCTTCGAGGTCACGGTCGAGAGCTTCGAACTCGGCGCGACGAAGTACGGCAAGCTTGATCTCGTCGCCGCGAATGCCGGTGGCAATGCCTGGAAACTGAGCCGCCTCGAAGTGACGAATCCCGACATGAAGGTCGCCGCCAACGGCGAATGGTCGGGTGCCGTCGGTGCCCGGCGAATGAAGATCACGTTCGACCTCGACACCTCCGACGCCGGTGCCACGCTTGGACGCTTCGGTATCCCCGGGGCGCTCTCGCGCGGACACGGCAAACTCGCCGGCAAGCTCGAATGGAGCGGGTCGCCGTTCGAAATCGACTATGCGTCGCTCGGCGGCGCGCTTTCGCTGCAGGTCGAGGACGGGCGCTTCATCAAGGTCGACAGCCGTGGCGCAGGACGCCTGCTGACAGTGTTGTCGCTGCAGTCGCTATCGCGCACGCTGCTCACCGATACGCGCGGAACCTTCGGCGAGGGCTTCTCGTTCAGCATGATCAAGGCCGATGCAACGGTGAACCGCGGCGTGATGTCGACCGAGAATTTCAGCATGGCCGGCACTGGCGCCGCCGCATTCATTTCCGGCAGCATCGATCTGCGCAACGAGACACAGCAGCTGCACCTCGTCGTGCTGCCCGAGATCGATGCATCGACCGCGGCGCTCGCTCTCGGGGTTGCCAATCCGATCCTCGGCCTCGGCGCGCTGCTCGCCAACACCGTGCTCAAAGCGCCGCTGTCCAAGGCATTTGCACTCGACTACGACATCACTGGCACCTGGAGCGACCCGATCGTTACGCGCCGAAGCCGGATCGCCGCCAACCCCTCGGAGACCCCGCGATGAGTCCTGCAAGTCCGTCATCGACCGTGCGCGTCGCCGCCGTTCAGATGGTGTCGACACCTCGTGTTGCCGAGAATCTCGAAACCGCAGCCGCGCTGATCGATGAAGCAGCCGCGACCGGCGCCAGGCTCATCGCGCTGCCGGAGTACTTTTGCCTGATGGGTCTGCGCGACGCCGACAAGGTCGCCGCTCGCGAGCCGCTCGGGCACGGACCGATTCAGGATTTCCTGGCAGCGCAGTCGCGCCGGCACGGCGTCTGGCTGGTCGGGGGCACGCTACCGCTCGATGCGCCGGAGCCCGACCGCGTGCTCAACAGCTCGCTGGTGTTCGATCCGCAAGGTCACAGAGTCGCGCGCTACGACAAGGTGCATCTGTTCCGCTTCACGCGCGGCACCGAAAGCTACGACGAGGCACAGACGATCGCGCCCGGCCGTGAAGTCGCCCATTTCGAGCTGGCCGCCGGCGGCCCGACGCTCAAGGTCGGGCTTTCGATCTGCTACGACCTGCGGTTTCCCGAGCTCTATCGCTCGATGGGCCAGCCGGACCTGATCCTCGTGCCGTCTGCGTTCACCGCTACCACGGGTCGAGCGCACTGGGAGACATTGCTGCGCGCCCGCGCGATCGAGAACCTGTGCTACGTACTCGCGCCGGCCCAGGGCGGACGCCACGAGAACGGGCGCGCGACCTACGGGCACTCGATGCTGGTCGGTCCATGGGGCGAGGTCATTGCCAATCGCCCCGAGGGCCCGGGGGTTGTCTTCGGCGACATCGACCCACAGGTGATCGCCCAGTGTCGGACATCATTGCCGGCGCTGGCACACCGGGTCATGTGATCCGGTCGTGTGACCATCCGTATTCCGATTGCACACGCTACAGCCCGTACAATCTGACTTCACCCTCCCGGCAGCAGGTGCGCAGTTCGCACTCGCATCCGCATCACGAACCACACCAAGCATGAAGCTATCAGACCCCGCGCTCGACCGCCTGGCCACCGCCAAGGCGCTGCTGCTCGACCCGTACGAACTTGATGAGAGCCGCTTGCAGAACGTGCTGGCAACGATCTTCGAGCACCGTGCCGATTACGCCGACCTGTATTTCCAGTACACA
>DATEZE010000332.1:0-4345 GCA_035255845.1 Burkholderiaceae bacterium
GACCCCCAGCTCGGGAAATCTTCGACGACCTCTGTGTGGGTCACGATTCGCTGGCCGCTCCAAAGATGAAGGTGAAATTCCGAAGGCTCCAAGGTAAAGCGGATATCAGCGTTCGGAACGAGGTTCAGCAGCAGCTGATGCGCGGCGCTCGGGCACACTGAAGCGATAGTGCCGCCGAAGCGGGCCTGGATGTTGCGGTGATAGTGGCCGCAGATGACGCGCTCGACCTGCGGATGCCTGGCGATGACCGCCTCCTCGGCCTGCGGATCGCGCAGCGCCATTTTGTCCATGATCGTGATCCCGGTCTCGAGCGGCGGATGATGCTGCGCGACGATCGTCGGGCGATTCGACTGTGCCAGCGTACGGTCGAGCCACTGCAGTCGCGCGGGACAGAGTTCGCCACCGGGCTCCCCTGGAATCAGCGTGTCCAG
Organism: Burkholderiaceae bacterium; assembly: GCA_035255845.1. GTDB lineage: Bacteria > Pseudomonadota > Gammaproteobacteria > Burkholderiales > Burkholderiaceae_F > JALORV01. Next base: position 432 of record DATEZE010000332.1, read on the forward strand.
GACGATGAGACGTACCGGAAAGTCGTCGACCGCGTACTGCACGAAACCGCCCTCGCCCGCGAGATAACCCAATTCTGGAAACGCCGCGCGCAGCCGGTCTCGATCGTCGTGATTGCCGACGGCGAGATAGACGGGCATCCGAGCCATCAGTGGTGCGAGCACCTCGCGCAGCACGCCGTATTCCTCGGCAGTCGCGTGATCGGTGAGGTCTCCAGTGGCGACCACCGCATCGGGTAGCCGTGGCAGAGCGAGCACCTTGGCGATGCACCGCTCGAGGTAGCGGGGCGTGTCGATGCGTCCGTACGCCAGCGTGCCGTAGGGCACGATGTGCGGATCACTGATCTGGCACAGCAGCATGCGGCGCTTTCCTGACTGAGAAACTCACTGGGCCAGTCCGGGTCTGCTCACCGACTTTTCCGGACCCGGGCGCAGAGTAAGCCATCGCTGGCCGCGCGTTGCGAACAGCGAATATTCATCCATGGCCGGCATGTTGCCAGAGCCGAGCGACGATCGAGCGCCGCGATTCCCTGGCGGCGCGTCAGGGCTTGACCTCGGACTTTGCTGTCGAGCGGTCGCTGCCCTCGTCCGCGACATTCGGCGCGTATCCGCCCTGCATTGCCTCACGTCGCAGCTGGGCTTGCGTTTCCTCGCGGTAGCCTTTGGCGTAGATCGGCCCGAAGAAATTCGCGCCGGCACGCTGTTCGGGCGACCCGGCGGGCACCGACCTGCACTTCTGCGCACTGCCCCAGTCGTGCACGCAGTCCTCGAGCTTCACATAGTGATCGTGCAGGAAGCTTGGTGGCGGTTTCGGCGGCGATGGCAAAACCGGCGGGGGCTGGGTTTTGCCGGCCGGTGCAGGCGCAGGCGCGTCACTGCGGGAGCAGGAGACGGCCGCAAGGCAGCAGAAGGCAATCGCGGCACTCCGACTGGCGCACATCGATCAATCCTTGAACTGGAAACGCGACTTTACGATGCCTGCGCGGCAGCGCAATTCGATGCGGGCGAGGCGGCGCCCGCACCGGCTTTTGCGGCTCAGTAGAGGCCGGCGAGGTAGTTGGCGAGGTTCTCGATGTCCTCGTCGCTGAGGGTACTGGTAACACTGGCCATGTTGCCGGCGTCGTTGGTGCGATGTCTGGCCTTGAAGTCTCTCAGCTGTTTGACGACATAGTCGTACTGCTGGCCGGCAACACGCGGGATTTCATTCTGTCCGAGGAAGCCGCCAAGATGGCACATCGTGCACAGGGTCTCGTCCGACTTGGCCTTGCCCTTGGCCGCGCGCGCCGGATCGGGCTTGAACGCAGTCGCCACATGCTTCTGCGCGGAAAAATACGCGGCGAGGTCGAGCATGTCGTCGCGCGACATGTCCTTCGCCTTCGGCGTCATCTTCGGATCGCCGCGTCGGCCCTCCTGGAAGTCCTTCAGTTGCAGGTAGATATAGCGCGACGTCTGGCCGGCCAGGATCGGATATTGGCCCTGCGTGGAGTTCCCGTTCGGACCATGGCATTCGACGCACACTTCGGCCTTCTTCGCGCCGGCCGCAGCGTCCTGCGCGCTGGCGGTCGACCCGGCCAGGGCCAGGAAGGCGATTGAGGTCCATCCGAAAGTGCGGTTCATGCCATGCCCCGAGCAAAAAAAGGGCCGCCCGAGGGCGGCCCGGTCACCTGTCAGGCCGTTTATAGCGCGAACACGAACAGGCTGTTGCCGCGCTTGAAGTCGAGTTGCGTATTGCCGCCGCAGCCCATCGCGATGTACTGCTTGCCGCCGACCATGTACGACACCGGCATCGCGTTGGCCCCAGCGCCGCAATTGAAGCTCCACAACTTCTTGCCTGTTGCCGAATCGAGCGCGTTGAAGCTGCCGTTGCCTTCGCCGAAGAAATACAGCCCGCCAGCCGTGGCCAGACCACCACCGATCAGCGGCTGCTCGGTGTCGTGCTTCCACTTGACCTTGCCGGTGTCGACATCTACGGCGGCGACGCGGCCCCACTGCTTCTCGCTCGGAATCACCTTGAAGGCACCGCCGAGCCACAGCTTGCTGCCGCCTGGATACTTGGCGGTTTCGACGTGATACGTCATCGGCTGGTGCAAGTTCAGAGCGATCGCCAGGCGTGTCTTCGGATCGAAGCTCATCGGCGACCACTCGACGCCCCCATTGGCGCCCGGCAGCATGCGTGCGCCTTCGGGCGTCGGCAGCACCCACATGTTTTCCTGCGGGATCATCGCCTCGGAGAAGCGGATCAGGTTGCAGTTCGAGCGGTCGTGCACGTAGACGTGCCCGGTCTTGCCGCCGTGGATGACGCCCGGGATCATCTTGCCGCTCTTGTCCTTGACGTCGACGAGGATCGGCGGGCTGACGGCGTCGAGGTCCCAGACGTCGTGCGCTACATACTGCGAATGGCACTTGTAGGTGCCATTGTCGAGATCGATCGCGATCAGCGAGTCGGTGTACAGGTTGTCTCCGGGCCGCTCGGCGCCGTACAGATCGGGCGACGGGTTGCCGGCGACGAACCACAGCGTGCGCGTCTTCAGATCAACCGACGGGTTCATCCAGACACCACCACCGAGCGTCTGCCAGAACGAACTGTCTTTCGCGAAAGCCGCCTTCTCCGCCGAGATGTCGCGCTTCATGTTGCGGCCGGTCGCATCGTTGACGGCCCACACGCCCTCGCTCCCCTTGTCGGGGATCGTGTAGAACGTCCAGAGCAGCTTGCCGTCGTCGGCGTTGAACGCCTTGAGGAAGCCGCGGATGCCATATTCACCGCCGTTGGTGCCGATCAGCACCTTGTTGTCGATCACCGTCGGCGCCATCGTCTCGCTGTAGCCCTTTTCGGGATCGGCGATCTGCGTTTCCCAAAGCACGCTGCCAGTCTTCGCGTCGAGCGCAACCAGCTTGGCGTCGAGCGTTCCCATAAACACCTTGCCACCGGAAATGGCGACGCCGCGGTTGTTCGGACCGCAGCAGAACGTCGTGACTGGACCCATCTTGTGCTTGTAGTGCCAGAACTGCTTACCGGTCACCGCATCGATCGCATAGATGTGGTTGTACGAGGTCGTCAGATACATCACGCCGTCAACAACGATCGGCGCGGTCTCCATTGACTCCACGACTTCGGTCTGGAAGACGTACACAGGCCGTAGGTTCTTGACGTTGCCGGTGTTGATCTGGTTGCCGCCGTAATGGCGAAGCTGCGAGTAGTCGCCATTGGTGTGGAGCCAGTTCGCCGTCTGCTTGCCAGCGTCGCTAAGTTGCGCCTGCGACACGGACACTGCCTTCGGAGCGCCTGCCATCGCTCCGCCCTTCTGTCCCTGCGTCTCCTGGGCGGCCGGCGTGGTCATTGCCGCTGCGAATGCGATGCCGACGGCGATTGCCCCAAATTTGATGGGCTGTTGTTTCATTCTTCCTCCGCTTCTTTGTTTTTCGAGGCGCGTGCGTCGGCGCCGTTTCACTCCGGTGTCGGAACGCGCCGCACGCGCGACGCGGATCCGTCACTGCCGTTGCTGGCCCGGTGCGCTGCTCGACCCCGCCGGGCCGGCAGATAATAGGCGCGAATGCGCGCGGCGAAACATCTCGACCCGAAAATGAGGGAGACCGCGCATCCCTGACCCGGAGGCTATGGATGAGTCTAGTTCGCTGCATTGCAGCAGGCACCTTGTTCTTGTTTGCTGCAGGCGTGGCTGCGCAGGAACGCAACATCAATTTCGAGCTGCTGCAGGCTGCGCGATCGGGATCGGTGGCATCCGTGCGCGCACTGCTCGATCAGGATGCCAGCCCAAATTCACGCAACCGGCTCGGCGACACTCCGCTGAACACGGCGGCGCGCAACGGCAACGTTGAACTGGTGCGCCTGCTGCTCGACCGCGGCGCCGACGTCAATCTCGCCAACCTCGCGCGCGTAACGCCGCTGATGAGCGCGG
>DATEZE010000333.1:0-3185 GCA_035255845.1 Burkholderiaceae bacterium
GAGCGGGCGACCGACACGGGTGACGCCAAGAGTGCCGAGTACCTCGACCAGGCGCTGGCGTCCTGCCGCCGCGCCCGCGACCTGATCAAGCAAATGCTGACGTTTTCGCGCGGCGGGCGCGGCGAGCCGCGTGCCTTGTCACTGGCAGCCGTCGTGCGCGACGCGTTGCCGATGTTGCGCTCGGCACTGCCGTCGACCCTGGAGATCGAGGTCGCGGTTGACGACTCGGTGGCGGCGGTCCTGATGGACGAAGTGCAGGCGCATCAGGTGCTGCTGAACCTCGCCATTAACGCGCGCGACGCGAGCCCGCCCAGCGGCCGAATCAAAATCGGCGTCGGTTCTGTTGGTGTCACCGACGCGGCGTGCACCAGCTGCCGGCATGTCGTCCACGGCCGCTATATCGAGCTCAGCGTCGCCGACACCGGCCGTGGGATCGAGCCGGATCTGCTCGAGCGGATCTTCGATCCGTTCTTCACGACCAAGGCGCCGGGCAAGGGTTCGGGCATGGGTCTGTCGACGGTGCACGGAATCGTGCACGAACACCGCGGCCACATCATTGTCGACTCGCAGCCCGGGCAGGGCTGCGTGTTCCGCATCCTGCTGCCGCAGCACGCGGGGGCGCCGGACGTTGCGCCGAACGCACCGCAGCGCCGACTGACCAAGCGGCTGCTGCTAGGGCGAGTGCTGCTGGTGGACGATGAACCGAGCGTACTCGATGCGGTGCGGGAAACGCTGATCTCCTGGGGCCTGCGGGTCGAGGCCTGCGTCTCCGCGGAGTCGGCCGAGCGCGTCTTCGCCAAGGATCCGCTCGGTTTCGACCTGCTGATCACCGATCACGCGATGCCGACGGTAACCGGCACTGAACTCGCTGAACGTCTGCGCGCAGTGCACGCGGAGCTGCCCTGGCTGCTGTGCAGCGGTCTCACCGATAGCGTCAACATGGCGCGCGCGCAGGCGCTCGGAGTCAGCGCCGTGCTGCGCAAGCCAGTCGAGCAGCACGAATTGCGGGCCGCAGTCGAAGCGGTACTCGGCAGCTAGGGCGACGTTCAGCGCGCTGGAGGGGCCGCGGTCAGCTGCTTGCGGACATCGGCAAGCTTGGCCTGCAGCCGGCGCTGGTTCTCCGGCCCCATGCGTAGCAGCATCTTCTGGCCCGCCGGCAACGCCTGCAATTGCGGATCGGCGAACTCGTAGCGCAGCCACGGCTGCGTCGCCGGAATCGGCCCCTTGACTTCCGTGAGCCGCAGCGCCGGAAGCCGCGGCGGCACCGGCGTCGCGATCAGCAGGTCGATGACCTCGACCAGCCGATCGTTGAAGTAGCGCTTCGGGTAGCCGAGTTCCTCGTAGGCTCGCTGGAATAGCGGATAGTTGCGCGCATACAGAGAAACGCCGCGCTTCGTGTCGAGTTGCTCGACGAACGTGATGAATGCGGCATAGCGCTCGGCATTGCCGGCCGTGACCACTGTGGCGTCGCCCGCCTGCTGCACACCGTAGCGGCCCGGCATCGGGCTTACCGGCCAGAGCCGCGGCGATGCATGCTCGCGGCCCAGATTGTCGACCGTCGCGACAACGTGGCGCACGAAGTCGTCAGTCTGCAGGAAATTCTGCACTGCCTGCCGGCCAAGCCAGTCCACCAGCGCGTTGCGCACCGCCGGGTCCGACTGCTCGAGTGGCGGCAGCGGTTTCTGCGCTTGCTCCTGCGCGAGCGGCTCGATCGGGTGCTTGATTGCGGGCTCGGTCGGCGTTGGCGCGGGCACGACCTCCGGCGCCGCTGCTGCGGGCGGTGCGGGCGGCGGTTCCGGGAGACGTCGCTGGTACCACAGCACCGCCGCTGCAACTGCAAGCAGCAGTACTGCTGCAACGATCAGGGTTGTCGCCTTGTTCATCCATGCTCCGGTATCGGGCGCCCAGCGCGCCGTCCACTGGCTTTTTGAGTCCGTGACTCGCGCAAGGTTCGGCCGGAATTCGAGCGCGCCTCTACGCGCTCAGCAACGACGGCATGTCGAAGTTCGCGGCGAGCAAGTCGCGGATCAGTGCGGCGGCAACCTCCGGCGCCAGCTCGACGAGTGGTGGTCGCACGCGAGTCCACGCCGAGTCGCCACTCCAGTGGGCGATGGCCTGTTTCATCGCTGCGATCATCGGTCGCTGCTGAAAAATCCCGCGGATTACGTCCGCGCGTGCCTGCTCCGCCGCGGCATCCGCGGTCTGCCAACGGTCTGCGAGGGCCGCGAGCGCCGAGGGGTTGACGTTGGCCGTCGCGCTGATGCAACCCGCCCCGCCGTTGCGCAGCGTGGCGGTCAGGAAAGTGTCGCTGCCCGCGAACACGTCGAATCCCGAGTCGCGGAAGCGTGTCAGCAGTTCCTGCGTGTGGCTCCAGTCCCCCGACGAATCCTTGATCCCGACGACAGTGCCCGGGTACGCGCGCAGCAGGCGCTCGATCAGTTCGAAGCTGATGCCCACCTGAGCAACCGGTGGGATGTGATACAGGTAGATGCGCAGCCGCCGGTCGCCGACGCGATCGATGATCGTCGAGAAGTTCCGGTACAGGCCTTCGTCGGTGACGCCCTTGTAGTAGAACGGCGGCAGCATCAGGCAGCCCGCGACGCCATGCGAGACCGCATGCGCCGTCAGTCGGATCGAATCGCTGAATGCGCAGCAGCCGGTACCCGGCATCAGTCGAGCGGGCGGAATACCGCCTTCGATCAGCCAATCCAGCAGCGCGATCCGCTCGTCGACCGCAAGCGAGTTTGCTTCCGAATTTGTGCCGAACACCGCGAGCGCGATACCCTGGTCAACCAGCCAGCGACAGTGCCGCAGCAGCCGCTCCCCATCTGGCGCGAGCGCTGCATCGAATGGCGTGACGACCGGTGCCAGCACCCCGCGAATGCGATTCATCACCGACTCATTGGCAGAGTTGCTTGCCGACATCGTCGACGCAGTGGGGTGTTGCGAACGATCGTTCAAGGCAACCTCGAGGCGATTGCATCGCGAAGACGCTGAGGATACGCGCGACAGACCGCTGAGCAGCGCCACCGCAGACGGCATTGGGCAGGACAATCGATTGCCTTTATGGTTTCGCGGACCAGGTGCTGGCCCGGCGATCGGCGCGCAGCGCGACTTGCCGCTGGACCACACCGGATTGGAGATATGCATGGGTGATGAAGTAGACGCATCGTTTGAAGGGGGCT
>DATEZE010000334.1:0-12027 GCA_035255845.1 Burkholderiaceae bacterium
CGAACACTTCGATACGCTGGTAGGCAGACTCGATCTCGGCAAGCTTCTCCTTGACGGTGAAGCCGTACCCGGAATGCGCGTTGAGCCAGTCGAAACTGAGCTGGGACTGCGCTGCTTCTTCCGCCGCCCGACCTTCACTGACGTTGTCGCCTCCCGCCGAAACGTCGCCGCGCGTGATCCGGTTCACCACCTGTCTCTGCGGGCGGAACGCCATAGTCAGCGTGTCGAACAGCAGTTCGGCCTTGGCGGTGTTGTCCTCGGTGAAATTGCAGACGTAGACGTCCAGCGTCACACCGCGGCTCTCCGGCCACGTGTGAATTGCGAGGTGGGACTCCGCGAGAAGAATGGTGCCGGTAATGCCGCCGGGCTGTCCATTCCAGTCCGGAAAGGCGTGCCACTTTTCGTTGACGATGGTGAGTCGCGCGTCGAGCGTGGCCTGGCGGCACAGAGTGGACAGCGCGTCTAGATCCGTAAAGGTGGCTGCAGTACAACCGCAACCGAACAGATCGCCAGTCAGATGAAGGCCTTGCATCTTCGTCCCCCAGCAGGTCCGCCCTTATCGACCTGAATCGCGACTCGCGTCGCAACCCCACGATCCGGGACCCGGCGCTGTGGCGCGGCGCGCGAGTCCTGCAGCTTGCGCTGCATCTGCTGGCGATGGCGGGAATGCTGCCTAACGGCACGTTGCCTTCGTTCGGTCGCCATGCCGCCTATGTTGCGTAAGGCTGCGGCATCGCGTCCCGGAGTCGGCGCCCGTTGCGTCCTTCTGTTGTCCGGATCGAATTTGGAAAAGCGCCGAATAATATCGGAAATTTGCAGTGCACTCAAAGAGTTGCCTCCCGCTTGGGCCAGTTTTGTAGTGCACGCAAAGCGAGCCCGCACGGTGTCGGGCGGCGTCGGGCATCGCGGCGCCGTTCGAGATGTCTCGCTTTGCTAAAATTGTCACTTGCCGGTTGCTCGCGGGTCGCAATTACCGCGCCGACCGCGACGACGCGCCAAGCAACACTGGCGCCCTCGAGTTTCGATCGGGATCCCGGTCCCCCTGTTCTAGGCGCGACGATGAATGACGGCTCCCTGATCGGCGCCCTCCCGGCGGCGACGCGCGTGGAGATGGCCAACGCCATCCGCGCACTCGCGATGGATTCGGTGCAGAAGGCGAATTCCGGCCACCCGGGAATGCCGATGGGCATGGCGGACATCGCCGTTGCGCTATGGGCGGGCCACCTGTCACACAATCCGGCGAACCCGGCGTGGCCGAACCGGGATCGTTTCGTGCTCTCCAACGGGCACGGCTCGATGCTGCAGTACGCGCTGCTGTACCTGACCGGCTATGCACTGCCGATCGAGGAGCTGACGCGGTTCAGGCAGCTGGAGAGCCGCACGCCGGGACACCCGGAGCATGGCCTAACGCCAGGTATAGAAACAACGACGGGGCCGCTCGGCCAGGGTCTCGCCAACGCCGTCGGCATGGCGCTCACCGAAAAGCTGCTGGCGGCGGAGTTCAATCGCCCGGGCCATACGGTGATCGATCACCGCACCTGGGTGTTCGTCGGCGATGGCTGCCTGATGGAGGGCATCTCGCACGAAGCGGCATCGCTCGCGGGAACGTGGCGACTTAACAAGCTCGTCGCGGTTTATGACGACAACGGCATCTCGATCGATGGGCACGTCAGCGGCTGGTTCAACGACGACACGCGCCAGCGCTTCATGGCGTACGGTTGGCACGTGATCGGGCCGCTTGACGGCCATGACATCGACACCGTGGACGCCGCGATCTCAGAAGCGAAAGCCGAGCAGGACCGGCCGACGTTCATCATCGCGCGGACTGTCATCGGCAAGGGTTCACCAGGCCGCGCAGGCAGCGAAAAAGCGCATGGTGAAGCGCTCGGCGACGCCGAGGTTGCAGCGACGCGGCAGGCGATCGGATGGACGTATCAACCGTTTTCGTTCCCCGCGACCGTCCGTGCTGCCTGGGACGCACGCGAGCGAGGCGCAGCGCGCGAGGCGGCGTGGCGGCGCGCGTTCACAGCGTATGCAGGCGCGTTTCCGCATGAGGCCGCCGAGCTGCGGCGCCGCCTGGCGGGCGAGCTGCCGCGTGAGTTTGCGCCGACGCTGCGGGCAGCGCTCTTAGCCGCTGAGGCCAAGCGCGAGTCCGTCGCCACGCGTAAGGCGTCGCAGCTGGCACTCGAGGCGCTTGCGCCTGTGCTGCCAGAGCTTATCGGCGGATCGGCCGATCTCACTGGCAGCAACCTCACGAAGTGGAGCGCTGCCAAAGCGCTGCGGCCCGACGCGCTCGACGGCCGGCACATCAACTATGGCGTGCGCGAGTTCGGAATGAGCGCGATCGCCAGCGGCATCGCGCTGCATGGCGGCTACATTCCGTTCGTCGGGACGTTCCTTGTGTTCTCCGACTACGCGCGCAACGCCGTGCGGATGGCGTCGCTGATGCGGCAGCGCGTGATTTACGTTTTCACGCATGACTCGATCGGACTCGGCGAGGATGGTCCGACGCACCAGGCCGTCGAGCACGCCGCCAGCCTGCGGCTGATTCCGCATCTGGATGTGTGGCGACCGGCCGACACGGTCGAAACGCTCGTGGCCTGGGCGGCTGCGCTTGAACGGCGCGACGGCCCGACGGCGTTGCTGCTGTCGCGACAGAATGTCCCATTTGTCGCCGAAGTACGCGATGCCGGGCTGATCCGCAGGGGCGGCTATACGCTGGCGGAGGCTGCCGGTGGCGCCGCGCGTGCACGGGCCGTGCTGATTGCCACTGGATCGGAGTTGCCGCTGGCGGTCGGAGCGCAGAAGGCGTTGCAGACGGCCGGCGTTCCGGTACGCGTTGTTTCGATGCCATCGACGACGGTGTTCGACCGGCAGCGCGCAGATTACAAGTCGAGCGTGCTGCCGGACGGCGTGCCGCGGATCGCGATCGAGGCCGGGGTGACCGATTTCTGGTGGAAGTATGTCCGCGCCGAAGGCGCAGTGATCGGCATCGACCGCTTTGGTGAATCGGCGCCGGCTGCGGATCTTTTCAAGCATTTCGGGTTCACGGTCAACAACGTCGTCGCGACCGTGAACGCGGTCCTTGCGAAGGGGAAGAAGAAGTGACGATCAAGCTCGCCATTAACGGCTATGGCCGCATCGGCCGCAACATCCTGCGCGCTCACTACGAGGGCGGGAAGAAGCACGACATTGCGATCGTCGCGATCAATGATCTCGGCGACCCCAAAACCAATGCTCACCTGACGAAGTACGACACCGCGCACGGCACGTTTCCCGGCAGCGTCAGCGTCGACGGCGACTCGATGGTCGTTGACGGTGACCGCATCCGCGTACTGGCCCAGCGCAATCCGGCCGAGCTGCCATGGGGTGCGCTCGGCGTCGACGTCGTTCTCGAGTGCACGGGACTTTTTACCACCAAGGAAAAGGCCTCAGCACACCTGAAGGGTGGGGCGCGCAAGGTGATCATCTCGGCACCCGGCGGCAAGGATGTTGATGCGACCGTCGTCTATGGCGTCAACCATGCCGTGCTGAAGGCATCCGATACGGTGATCTCGAACGCCTCATGCACGACGAACTGCCTGGCGCCGCTCGTCAAACCGCTGCACGAAAAAATCGGTCTGGTGAACGGCCTGATGACGACCGTGCATGCATTCACTAACGACCAGGTGCTCACCGACGTCTATCACGAGGATCTGCGGCGTGCGCGCGCGGCGGGGCACAACATGATTCCGACCAAGACTGGTGCCGCCGCTGCGGTCGGACTGGTGATGCCGGAGCTCAATGGCAAGCTGGACGGTTACGCGATCCGTGTGCCGACGATCAACGTGTCGATCGTGGATCTGTCGTTCATCGCCGCGCGCGACACGACAGTCGACGAGGTCAACGGGATCATGCGTGCGGCCGCTTCCGCAGGACCGCTCGCGGGCGTGCTCGGCTACAACGCTGATCCGCTGGTGTCGAGCGACTTCAACCACGACCCGCGCTCGTCGATCTTCGATGCGACATTGACCAAGATCTCGGGCCGCCTCGTCAAGGTTTCGTCGTGGTACGACAACGAATGGGGATTTTCCAACCGGATGCTCGATACGACGGTCGCGTTGATGCAGGCGAAGTAATCGGCGCGTAAGCGCTCCGGCGCTACGGAGTGGATCCAAGAAGCTCGCGGCCAGAGATCCGACCCACGTATCCACCGCAATGGCCGCGCGCGTCGACGCCGCAGATGTCGTGGGCGGGAGATCTGACTTTGGCCAGCAAACGCTGGAAACAATCGCGCTACATCAGCGCAGTAATCTGAACCGGTGGCTCGCGCGTTAGTCGAAGCAAGATCATTGCATTTGGTGTTCCGGCGAGACGCTTTCGTCGGCCTTTTCGACCGTCCGGAGCCGGTACTGCGATGCCAGCATGCGGGGCCGATGGTCGAGCGAGCGGCCGGTCCGACTCAGGAGTTCATCCGTGATGCGTCCATTGCACGTTGCCTTCGCCACATCGATTGCTGCGGTGATTGTCACCTCGTGGCCGGCCTACTCGGCGCCTGCGGCCGCGGTCATGACACCGAAGCAGGCCGCGCTCAAGGGACTGACCGTCACCCGCAACGCGCGCGAGCCGCGCGTCGACAAACTGATCGTGGGACTCAAGGACACCGCGGTCGCGGCCCGCGCCGAGGCACTCAACGCGGATCGCGTGCAATCGCTCGGACGCTCGGCCGGGATCATGCTGAAAGCGCTGCGTCCGTTGGAAGGTCGCGCGCATCTGATGCAGCTGGAGCGGTCAATGACAGTCTCCGAAGCGCGCGCCGTCGCCGCCCGTCTTGCGCAGGACCCGACCGTCGAATTCGCCGAAGCCAACGTCCGTTTCCATGTGTTCGCGATTCCAAACGAAGTGCGCTACACGCAGTGGCAGTGGAACCTCTTCGCGCCGACTTCGAGCTACACCGGAGCTGCCGGTGCAAGCAGCGTCACCGCAACGGCCGTCGGTGGCGGCAACCTGCCATCCGCATGGGACGTGTCGAGCGGTAAGGATGTTGTCGTCGCGATCATCGACACCGGGATCGCCAACCACACGGACCTCAACGGTGTGGCGGGGGGCGCGAACTATGTGCCGGCTGGCCGGTTCCTGCCCGGCTACGATTTCGTGTCGTCGAACAACGGCTCGATGGCACCGGCGAACTTCGTCGCCAATGACGGCAACGGGCGCGATGCTGATCCTTCCGACCCCGGCGACTGGATCACGGTGCAGGAAAAGAACCTATACCCGGACGACTGCACTGATGCCTCCGAAACCCCGCCGTATGCCCCGAGCGACAGCACCTGGCACGGCACGCACATCGCGGGCATCCTGGCCGCCACTGCGAACAATTCGGTGGGCATCGCCGGCATCGGCTGGAACGTCAAGATAGTGCCGGTGCGCGCCCTCGGCAAATGCGGAGGCGATCTCAACGACATCGCCGACGCGGTCCGCTGGGCATCTGGGCTTCCGGTGAGCGGCGCTCCGGCCAATCCGAATAAGGCGAGCGTGATCAGTCTAAGCTTGGGCGGCGGCGACACCTGCAGCACCTACATGCAGAATGCCGTTGACGCCGCGATCGCCGCCGGCGCAACGATCGTCGCGGCAGCCGGCAATGGTGGGTCGATCGGATTGATCGCGCCAGCCAGCTGCAACGGTGTAATCGCAGTCACGGCCCACACGATCAACGGCGAGAACGCCGACTACGCCAACGTCGCCAGCACCGCGTCGCCGAAGGCCGAAATGCTGAGCGCGCCCGGCGGTGGTACTCCGACCACGCTGGGTGCAGGCGGACCGACCGACAACCCGAACTGGGATGGCTACTACGTCTGGTCGACGGTGCTCTTCGGTGCGACAACGCCGATCAGCAGTTCTTCGTCCGGACAAAGCGGCCCGGCCTACGCGGGATTCGTCGGGACGAGCGCGGCGACACCGCAGGTGGCTGGCGTGGCAGCGCTCATCAAGGCGATGGTCCCCGACGCGACGCCTGCCGACATCCGTTCCTATCTGCTCACCACGGTCCGCGCATTTTCCGCCGGAAGTGTCTGTGCGCCGAGCGGAAAGTTTGTCGGCCAGTGCGGCACCGGACTGCTCGATGCCGGCAATGCGACGACCGCGGTCGGTCCCAATGCGATCCCCACATCGGTCGCGGGCGCCAACCAGGTTATCGCGCCGGGTGCCACGGTGATGTTGAATGGCTCAGGCAGCAAGGCGTACTTCAGCAAGGCGATCACGTCGTACCAGTGGACGCAGGTCGGCGGCACACCGGTCGTTGCGCTGGCGAATCCGAACACGGCGGTCGCATCGTTCACCGCGCCGCCGACAGGTGCGCTGACGTTCATGTTGCGTGTGACCGACAGCGCCGGCAAGAGCGGCGACGACAACACAGTGGTCCGGGTCAACAGTGCGCCGATGCTGGCGGCGCCGCCGCCGGCGCAGGTCGCTGCGTCGGGGGGCGTGGTGTCGTTTTCGGTTTCGGCGACCGACCCCGACGGCGACATGCTGACTTATGTCGCAACGACGAGCTCGACAGTGCCGGTCACCGCGCTCGCACCGTCCGGGCAATTTGTCTGGAACACGACTGGAGTTCCGGCGGGGACCTACGCGCTCGCGTACTTCGCGACCGATGGTTTCGCGCAGAGTGCGACGCAGACGGTTTCGATCGCCGTGGTCGGGGCCGCGCCCGTTGCATCGTCGGGGGGCGGCGGCGGCGCGCTGCCGGCGCTACAACTGCTGCTGCTCTGCGCGTTGCTCCTGGTGCCGTCGATCCGCACACGCGTAGGCTAGTCCAAGAACGGTCCCGCAGGCGGCGCCGATCAGGTGCGCCTGTGGCACGACCGCGGCACCGAGCCAATCCGCGTGTGGCAGCGCGTCTCCGGACGGTTGCTCAAACAGCACTTTGATCCAGCCGCCCGCGAGTAGCGCGAGCGGCAACCACAACTGACGCAGCGTGCGCGGCTGCGATTTGGCGAGCCACGCTGCGGCGCCGGCGAAGAACAGGCCGTGCACGACACCAGACAGGCCGCGGTACCAGCCGATTTTCGGATACAGCATCGCCAGACCGACGCTGATAAAAAGGGCGCTCGCGACCATGACGACACCCTGGCGCGCACCGCGCAGATCCGGCGCAAACAGCCGGGCGACGATCAGCAAGGCGAGCGCGTTGATCGCGGCGTGCTGCCAGTTGAGGTGTACCAGATGCCCGCTCAGCAGTCGCCAGGGCTCGGAGGCGAGCAGCTCATGCCGGTACTCCCATCGCTCTGCATTCGCGGTCGCCACGAGCGCCATTACGACGGCGGCGACGCCGACAGCGACACGCTCTGCCGATGAAACGCTGAACACGCGCATCCGATCTCCATAGGTGGCCGCTCGTATAATGCCCAACTCATTTTCGTTGCGCGCGCTCGTTTGTAGCCGCGCCGACGCTCTCCACGCCCTTTGACCGACTCCATGCGCGTCCGCACCCTTGAGGAAGTCGTTCGCAGCGGGCAGGTCGCGGGAAGGCGCGTGTTCATCCGTTCTGACCTCAATGTGCCCTTCGACGATGCTGGCCGCATCAGCGAGGACACGCGCATCCGGGCCTCGATCCCCGCGATCCGCATGGCGCTCGACGCCGGCGCCGCAGTCATGGTGACGTCGCATCTCGGGCGTCCGACCGAAGGCGAACTGAAGCCCGAGGACTCGCTGCTGCCAGTCGCGCAGCGGCTCGGCGAGCTGCTCGGGCGCGAGGTGCCGCTGCGCACCGGTTGGGTCGACGGTGTCGAACTCCGCCCCGGCGAGGTCGTGCTGCTCGAGAACTGCCGCGTCAACAAGGGCGAGAAAAAAGATAGCGACGAACTGGCGCGCAAGATCGCCGCCTTGTGCGACGTCTATGTCAACGACGCTTTCGGATCCGCACACCGGGCGGAAGCGACGACCCACGGTGTTGCCAAGTTCGCGCCGATCGCGTGTGCCGGCCCTCTGCTCGCCGCCGAGATCGACGCGTTGACCCAGGCGCTCAGCAATCCGAAGCGACCGCTCGCCGCGATCGTGGCGGGTTCGAAGGTCTCGACCAAGCTGACGCTGCTCAACAACCTCGCGCAGAAGGTCGACCGGCTGATCGTCGGTGGAGGCATTGCCAACACTTTTCTGCTGGCTGAAGGATTCGGCATCGGCAAGTCGCTCGCCGAGCCGGATCTGGTACCCGAATGCAAGAAGGTGCTCGCGACGCTCGCTGCGAAAGGTGCGACGCTGCCATTGCCGATCGATGTCGTGGTGGCACGCGAATGCTCGGCGACTGCTGCAGCGACCATCAGGCGGGCCGACGACGTGCACGCGGACGAAATGATTCTCGATATCGGCCAGCAAACTGCACTCGGACTTTCGCACTTGCTGCGCGAGGCCGGCACCATCATCTGGAACGGCCCGATCGGCGTTTTCGAGTTCGAGGCATTCTCGGAAGGCACTCGTCAGATCGCGCTAGCGATCGCCGAGGCGACGGCAAACGGCGCCTTCTCGATCGCTGGCGGTGGCGATACGCTGGCGGCGATCGCGCGCTACGGTATCGCTGATCGCATCAGCTACATCTCGACCGGCGGCGGTGCCTTTCTCGAATTCCTTGAAGGCAAAGAGTTGCCGGCGATCGAAGTGCTGCGACGGCGAGCAGCGGCATGACGACGGCTGCTCACGGAGGCATGCTTTGAGCCGATTCGCGGTGGCTGGCATCGACCACGTGCACATCTATGTGCGCGACCGTGCCGCCGCCGCACGCTGGTACGGCACCGTACTCGGGCTGCGGCGCGATCGGCGCTTTGCGGCCTGGGCGCGCGAAGCGGGTGGCCCCCTGACGCTGACCGCGGCCGACGGAATCACGCACATCGCGTTGTTCGAGGACGAACGGCGCGCCGGGCACGGCACCACGGTTGCCTTGCGCACCGACGGTGCAGGCTTCATCGCGTTCTCGAAGCGCGCATCGCGACTGCCGCTTTTCGACAAGCGTCGCCGCCCATCGGCGCCGCGCCTGCAGGACCACGATCAGTCGCTGTCGCTGTATTTCAATGATCCCGATGGCAATCCGGTCGAAATGACCACCTACGAAGTCATTGCGGCGCGGCTCGGGCTGCGCGCCTGATCGAACCGCGGAGCCCGCCATGCCACGCAGCACCAAGATCGTCGCCACGCTCGGCCCCGCGTCGAGCGACCCGCTCGTGCTCGAACGCATGCTCGCAGCGGGTGTCGACGTCGTGCGCTTCAACTTCTCGCACGGGACGGCTGAAGACCATCTCGAGCGCGCGCGCCACGTGCGCGAGGCGGCCGCACGGATCGGCCGTGACATCGCGATCATGGCCGACCTGCAAGGGCCGAAGATCAGGGTCGGGCGGTTCAAGGGTGGGCGCGTCACGCTGCGCGCCGGCGCCCCGTTCGTGCTCGATGCCAGCATTGAACTGGGCGATGAGCAGCGCGCCGGGCTCGACTACAAGGATCTGCCGAAAGATGTTCGCGGCGGCGATACGCTGTTGCTCAACGACGGCCTGATCGTGCTCGACGTCGAACGGGTCGAAGGCAGCGAAATACACACGAAAGTCAGGATCGGCGGCGTACTGTCGGACAACAAGGGCATTAACAAGCGGGGCGGTGGCCTGTTGGCGCCGGCGCTGACCGGCAAAGATGTGCGCGACCTCGAGACTGCGATGCAGTGCGGCGCTGATTACGTGGCGGTCTCGTTCGTCAAGAACCGCACCGACGTGGAGATGGCGCGCCAGCTTGCCACGATCGCCGGTGAAAAACACGGCGTGAAGCCGCAGATCATCGCGAAGATCGAGCGGGCCGAAGCCATCCCGCTGCTGCGCGAGATCCTTGAAGCCGCCGACGGCATCATGGTCGCGCGCGGTGATCTCGCCGTCGAAGTCGGCAACGCGGCGGTCCCGGCGCTGCAAAAGCGGATGATCAAGCTCGCGCGCGCCGCCAACAAGCTGACGATCACGGCCACCCAGATGATGGAGTCGATGATCGTCAACGCGGTGCCGACCCGCGCCGAAGTGAGCGACGTTGCCAACGCGGTCCTCGACGGGACCGACGCGGTGATGCTGTCGGCGGAGACCGCGGCCGGCAAGTATCCGGTCGAAGTCGTTGAGGCCATGGCGAGCATTGTCGAGGAGGCGGACCGCTCGGAAACGGTCGAACTCGACATGCAGTTCATCGACCAGACTTTCACGCGCGTCGACCAGTCGATCGCCTATGGTGCGCTGTTCACCGCGTTTCACCTGCGCTGCGCGGCGATTTGTGCGTTGACCGAATCGGGTTCGACCACGCTATGGATGAGCCGCCATGACGTCGACGTGCCAATTTACGCGCTGACACCGATTGCGGCAACGGCGCGGCGGCTGGCGCTCTATCGCAACGTCAGACCACTGCATTTCACCGCTCTCGCAGACAGGGACGACGCGCTCGCGAGCGCCGAGCGCGTGCTACTCGACAAGGGCGTCGTCAAGCGCGGTGACCTTATCGTTCTGACGGTCGGCGAGCCGATGGGACAGGCGGGAGGCACGAATACGCTGAAAATCGTGCGCGTGGGTGAGCACGCCTGAGAGCACGGGCGCGGGCGGGCGGGAGTTCCGTTCAGCCTTTGGTGCCGCCCAGCGCTCGCTTGGTCACGCGTTCCGCGCTCGCCTAGAATGAAAAGTTGATCAATCGGAGGAGGATGCAATGGCGTTGGTGTCGATGCGTCAGCTGCTGGATCACGCAGCCGAAAACGGCTACGGCGTGCCCGCGTTCAACGTCAACAACCTCGAGCAGGTGCAGGCCATCATGGAGGCGGCCAGCGAAGTCAACGCGCCGGTCATCATGCAGGCCT
This sequence comes from Burkholderiaceae bacterium, assembly GCA_035255845.1. Taxonomy (GTDB): domain Bacteria; phylum Pseudomonadota; class Gammaproteobacteria; order Burkholderiales; family Burkholderiaceae_F; genus JALORV01. Next base: position 10,838 of record DATEZE010000334.1, read on the forward strand.
CGGCAGGCGCGCGGAAATATGCGGGAGAGGCTTTCCTGAAGCGCCTGATTGAGGCCGCGGTCGAGAGTTACCCACAGATCCCGGTCGCGATGCACCAGGACCATGGGCAGTCGCCGGCGGTGTGCGAAGGCGCGATCAAGCTCGGTTTCTCGTCGGTGATGATGGACGGCTCACTGCTCGAGGACGGCAAGAGCATTGCTGACTATGACTACAACTGGCAGGTCACCAAGAAAGTAGTCGACATGGCGCACGCGCTCGGCGTCAGCGTCGAGGGCGAGCTGGGCTGCCTGGGATCGCTCGAGACTTTGCGGGGCGACAAGGAGGACGGCCACGGCACCGAGTCGACGATGACGCGCGAGCAGTTGCTGACTGATCCCGATCAGGCGGCTGATTTCGTCAAGAAGACGCAGCTGGATGCGCTGGCGATAGCCATCGGCACATCGCACGGCGCCTACAAGTTCACGCGCAAGCCCACCGGCGACATCCTGGCCATCGAGCGGATCAAGGAAATCCACCGCCGCATCCCCAACACCCACCTCGTGATGCACGGTTCCTCGAGCGTGCCGCAGAATCTGCTGGAAGAGATCCGCAAGTACGGCGGCCAGATGAAGGAGACCTACGGCGTCCCGGTGGAAGAGATCCAGGAAGCAATCAAGCACGGCGTGCGCAAGGTCAACATCGATACCGACATCCGGCTGGCGATGACTGCCGCAATCCGCAAGTTCCTGCACGAGAACCCCAGCCACTTTGATCCGCGCGACTACCTGAAGCCCGCGCGCGCCGCCGCCAAGGCGATCTGCAAAGAGCGCTACGTTCAGTTCGGCTGCGAAGGGCGGGGCAGCAAGATCCAGCCGCTGCCGCTCACCACCGTCGCGCACAAATACCGCATCGGCGAGCTGTCGCAGCACGTGCATTGAACGTCCCCCGTCCGCGCGATCGCGGGGCGCGCGATCTGGCGAAATCTGCGTCGGAGAAGGACTCGACCCTTGGTAGTTGTCCGACTCGACACGTCAGCGCTGCAGGTCGACCATCGATAGCTCCCCGATTGCATGAGCGAGGAGCGAACGATGACGACCCCTTCACGTCGATGCCCGATTTGCAAGTCCGACACGACCCCTGCACGGGTAGTCTCGACCAGCGGAGCCGATGCGCCCCTCGAAGTCAAGGTGAAGGGCATGCCGGTCCTCGAA
>DATEZE010000335.1:0-5922 GCA_035255845.1 Burkholderiaceae bacterium
GCCCCTGCGATCGAAACATCAATGCCGCTCAGGCGGCACGGCGGGGCGCTCTTCGGTCGGGCCGGCGTGCCTTGGTCCTGCAGACCGGTCAGCGTGGCGGTTTGGCGGAGGACGGTAATGCTCATTTTGGATTCGCTTGGGTGTGTCGAGGCGCCAGCGCGCGTTCGGCGACGGCGCAGAACCAGCGCACGCCGTAGGGCAGCGCATCGTCGTTGAAGTCGTAGCAGGGATGGTGCAACGGGCGCTCACCGCCGTCGCCGGGTGCCGCACGGCCCTGGCCGAGCCACAGGTACGCGCCCGGTCGCTCGCGCAACAGGAACGCGAAGTCCTCCGACGTGAAAGCCGGCCGTGGGGCAACGCTGGCCTGCAGGCCAGCCGCGGCCGCGGCATCGAGCGCGAGCCGCGCCTCGGCGTCGCTGTTCACGGTGGCCGGGTAGTAGCGCGTGTAGTTCACTTCGGCAGCCACGCCGTGCGCGAGCGCGACACCGGCGGCCGCATCGCGCAGCGCCGCCTCGATGCGGTCCTGCACCGCGGCGTCGAAACTACGTACGGTGCCCGTCAGCGTGGCCTCGGCCGGCAGCACGTTGTGGCTGGCGCCGCCGGCTATGCGCGTGACCGACAGCACCGCGGAATCGGCCGGATCGACGCGGCGCGCGACGATGGTGTTGAGCTGCACGACGAGTTGACTCGCGGCCAGCAGAACGTCGGGCGTGCGGTGCGGCTGCGCCGCATGGCCTCCGCGGCCGCGCAGCACGATGTCGAAGCGGTCGGCCGCCGCCATGATCGGGCCGGGGCGCGTCTGCGCGTGGCCGAGCGGTAGCTCGGGCCAGTTGTGCAGCGCATAGACCGCGTCGCACGCAAAGCGCTCGAGCAACCCCTGCTCGAGCATCACGCGCGCACCACCGCGCCCTTCTTCGGCGGGCTGGAAGATAAAGTGCACCGTGCCGTCGAAGCATCGCGTGCGCGCGAGCTGGCGCGCGGCGCCGAGCAGCATCGCGGTATGACCGTCGTGGCCGCAGCCATGATGCACGCCGGCGTTGCGGCTGGCATGCGCGAGGCGCGACTGTTCGACGATTGGCAGCGCATCCATGTCGGCGCGCAGGCCGACGCAGCGCGCGCTGCCCCCGTTACGCAACGTGCCGACCACGCCGGTGCCCGCAATGCCTTCGTGCACCTCCAGTCCGAGCAGGCGCAGGGCGGCAGCCACTACGCCGGCGGTGCGGCGCTCCTCGAAGGCAAGTTCAGGATGTGCGTGCAGATCGCGCCGCAGCGCTACGAGTTCCGGGAGCAGATCTTCGACGGTAGCCACACGGTCTCTCAGCGTCCCGCGTCGACGGCGTCGGCCAATTCAGCCAACGTGCGGAAGTGGTAATCGGGCACCGTGTGTTCAGATTCAATCGTGCCTCCGGAGTCCTTCAACCCGTGGCGGCGCTCGATCCAGCAGGTGGCGACACCGAGCTTCTTCGCGATGCCGATGTCGTGGTACTGGCTCTGTGCAACGTGCAGGTTGTCCGGCTGTCTCCAGCCCCATGCGCCTTCATAGCGACCGCGCGCATAGGCGAAGTAACGCGCATCGGGCTTTTCGCAAAGCGCGTCATCGCAGCTCAGCTCAAGGTCGAACGGCCGGTCGAGCGTGCGCGAAAAATGTGCGAGCGCCCAATTCTGCGCGTTCGTCATCGTGACGAGCTTGAAGCGCCCTCGCAGTCGTCGGAGCGCTTCAGCCGAGTCGGGAAAGGCCGGCCAGTCGCGTACCGAATCGCGGAACCCTCGGGCTGCCGCCGCACTATCTGGCAGGCCCAGGCCCGGCGCAATTGCATGCCAGACTCGTTCGAGGTCGTCGGGGTACGCGAGCGTCCCGGACGTCTTTCGCGCCTTACGGTAGGCGGCAAGGAAGTCGTCATCCGCGACGGCGTCATCTGGCGCGACAGAACGCAGATAGTCGAGCATGCCGCGCTCGAAATCGATCAACGTCCCGACGACGTCAAAAGTCAGCACTTTGAAGTCTTGCAGTCGCATCGGCGAATCCTGAAACGGTCTGACGAAAGCTTAGTGAGGGCGCGGAGAAGATTTGAACAAATCCGCCGTCCGTACAGCACGGAATGCCGTTCTTTCGGCCCGAATCGCGTCGCAGTTCGCCGCGCCGCCAAGTTGCTGACAAGCGTTGCAGCGAACCGCGCCGCTGAAACGGAGCACTTGACATTCTGTCTTGGCCGATTGCGGACGCCCCGCGTGTTCGCTAGATTGCCGACAACGCGGGCCCACAGTCGCGAGAAATTCGCGGGTCGTATGGCATCGCTCAAAGGGGAGGCCACTTGAACACCAAAGAAGTCACGCGGCGACTTTCTGCCATCGTGCTCGCAGCCGGGGCTGCGCTCTTGATTGCATCGCCGGTCCACGCCCAGGCGTGGCCGTCCAAACCGATCAAGATCATCGTCCCCTACACGCCGGGCGGATTCACCGACATCACCGCGCGATTGGTCAGCCAGAAACTGCAGGACCGACTTGGCCAGCCGGTCCTCATCGAAAACAAGCCAGGCGCTAACAGCATCATCGGGGTGGACGCGCTCGCCAAGTCGCCACCGGATGGCTATACGTTCGCGATGGTGATCGCTGCCTACGCCGCCAACACCACCCTGTACCCCAAGCTGCCGTACGACCCGAAAAAAGATCTCGCCGCGGTGTCGCTGATCGGCGTGTCGCCGCTCGTGGCAGCCGTCAACAACGACGCGCCATTCAAGAACGCCAGCCAGCTGATCGACTATGCGCGCAAAAATCCCGGCAAGGTCAGCTATGGCTCCAGCGGAAACGGTTCGGCCGTCAATCTGACGACCGAGCTGCTCAAGTCGCTGACCCAGACCGATATGGTGCATGTTCCATACAAAGGTTCGGCACCTGCGCTGAACGATCTGATGGGAGGTCATATCCAGTTATTCCTGGACGCCGCTGTCGGATTGATCGGTCCGGGCAAGGCAGGCAAAGTCCGATTGATCGGCGTAGCGAGCGAAAAGCGCTTGTCGGTGCTGCCCGAAGTACCGACCTTCATTGAGCAGGGGATCCAGGGCTTTACCGGCAGCACGTGGGCTGGAATTCTTGCGCCGGCCGGCACGCCGCCAGAGATCATCAAGCGCGTCGCCGACGAAGTCACAGCGATCGTCAGGCTCGACGAGGTCAAAGAGCGTCTCGACTCGATGGGAACGATTCCGGTCGGGGGCACACCGGCGGAGTTCGCACTGTTTCTCACTAGCGAGACGACCAAGTGGGGCAAAGTAATCCACGAGGCCAAGATCACGGCGGAGTGACACGCCCCGGTCCTCATGCGACGTTCGCATACCGCGGTGTGTTCCTGCGGCCAGCTCTCGGCCGTCGCTTCAGGCGACCCGGTCCGGGTTTCCGTGTGTCACTGCCTTGCGTGTCAGCGACGAACTGGGAGCGTCTTCGCCGCGCAAGCGCGCTTTCCCGCACAGGCAGTAGCAGTCTCCGGACGCGCTACGACCTATGAGCGCGTCGCCGACTCTGGTCACACGCTGACCTTTCACTTTTGCCCTAGCTGCGGTTCGACGGTTTATTACACCAACGACTCGCTTCCCGACTTCGTCGGCATTCCCCTCGGCGCGTTTGCGGACCCTTGTGTCTGGGCGCCGGCCTTCTCGGTCTACGAGCGATCCAAGCACCCGTGGGTCGAATTGCCCAAAGACATTTCGCACACGCAGATGTGATGTATCGGCGCGGCGTCGGTCAGCGGGCCGACGCCGTGCGTATCCGCTGATCCGTACGGCGCCGCCGGAGCGCCGATTGATTACCACGGAGTTGGGTGATCTCCGCTCTGACATTCGCGCGTCTTTGCTGGACGATCTGTCCGCTCTTGGTCGACAGCCGCCGATGGACACCGTCAAGGAGCGGGCGGTTCAAACCGGGAAGTCGACGCTAGCCAGTCGCTGCGATTCGGACGGCAAGGCCTCGGATGGGTCGCGCGGTGTGCCTGAGATTTCCGTCGCATGTTCTTTCACCAGCACGCTCTTGTACTTGATACGCGCGAGGACGGTGGCGTCACCGAGCGCGACCAGGTCAATCCGGCCATTGCGCGCTGCAAGGGTTGCACTTTGAACATCTACAACGAGCTCGAGCTCCAGCTCCAGCGGCGGCAGCGAGCTGCCGGCCACACGAGTGTCGAGCACAATGTGCGAGGTTGATGCGATGTTGTGCCGCTCCACACCGACGAGCTCTGGTGGCGTCCGTGTCAGCGCACTCATCTGGACCGCTCTGTCCATTGCGGGCACTTGTACCCACCCTTGCGCGAGCACATCGAGAATGTCAATGTCTAGCGCACGATTCAGTTCGTCTGCCGCGTGTGCAGCGGAGGCGCCACGTAGTCGCTCGAAGACTCGCGCGACGACGGACTCTTCCTTACTCTGTTCTAACAGTGCCCTTGCGACGTCATCGCCGCTGACCTCGATCGGCGCGTGCAGCCTGACCTGCTCACACGCGTGGTAGTCGCTCGAATGCTCGATTGAGATCCCATCGGCGTCCGGAAGAGGCGCGAGCACGATCGTCGTCGCGGCGGGAACGAGCCGCGCTGCAAATTGGCTTTCAGACGATGCGTCGGTCTCTGAGAGACCGGACGCGTCGGATTCGACCGGCCGCTGATCGACGAGCAGCTGACGTTGAGGAAGCGGTTGCGTCGGCGCGATTTCACCAACCGCCGGCTGACCGCGTAACAGCCGCTGACGCATCAGGAGTGCGCCGGTCATCAGTCCGACCAAAATTCCAGCACCGAAGATGAGCGCAGCGCTGGCCGAGAATGCGGTCAGAAATTGACCGCGCGCTCCGGGCGGATCGATTGCCTCTTGAGGCAAAGGGACGGCCGTCGATGCGGGCGCCGGCGCGGAGGAGGGCGCAGCCGCAGCGACGGGCGCTGGCGCGGAAGAGGCCGCAGGCTCAGTGGCGGGCGCCATGACCGGATTCTTGTTCGTAGCGACGGCAAGCGAGCCGTCCGAGACCTTCAGGATGACCGTGCTCCCGGGGCGGCTGGGCGCGGCAGGTGCGGGTTCCTGCGCAAGGACTTTACCGGCCGGGGCGGCGCTGGCCGTTTCAATCCGTTCGACTTTGAACTTGGCCAGCGTTCGCGCAGCTTCCTTGAAGCTGCGGCCGATCACGTCCGGTACCAGCCCGTTCTGCTGCGCGGAAGTCGGGCTACTGGAAGCGCTGGACTTGGACTGTCTCGACGATTTGGGTCGCGGTGCCGCTATGGCATCGCTGCAAGCGCCTCGGTTCCGTACATATTCGCGCGCCTCGGCCGAGACCGAAGCGCATGGCAAGGGCTGCGCTGTGGCCGCGGTCGCGCCGAGCAGCAACGCCGAGCTCACAAACCATGGAATCCTGCCTCGCTTCATGGCTTTCCGTCGGCTCTACGAAACGCGTTGGTCACGACGGCCTTGCTCAACAAATGGCCAAGACTTTCGTGCCGATACGGCATGAGCACGTATCTCTCACAGTGGGTTCCTAACTGATCTAGATGATCACCGGTCGGGAGGACAACCGCAAGCACGATCGCTTTCGCTTGGCGTCGAGTCACGGAACTGGAGCGTGCTCGCCGGAGGCGAAGTGGAGGCTCGATTGGGCACGCCGGTTGCAGAAGCGATCACCCGGCAGCAGCCGGACTGAAAGGACTGTCGATGAACAAGGATCAGGTCAAGGGACGCGTTAGCACAGCAACCGGAAAGATCAAGGAAGAGGTGGGCAAGGCCACCAATCAGAAGGACCTCGAGGTCGAAGGCAAGCTCGAAAAGGCCGGCGGTAAAGCGCGCAGCACGTTCGGCGACGTCAAGGAAGACATCAAGAAAAGTTCGAAGTAGCAAAAGGCCGATCGCCGAAATGAGGCATCACCGGCCGCGAACCGGCGGCGCGCCAGCGCCGCCGGCGAGC
>DATEZE010000336.1:0-15382 GCA_035255845.1 Burkholderiaceae bacterium
AATTCAATGCCTGAGCCGCTCTCATTCTTGCTGTCATACGCAACTACGTGAGCGGCCCACAGGGACTCATCTCTGGCCGATCGCGGTCGGCGCGTCGCGAAGAGTCCGTTGACTTGGGCCACATATTCCGTTTGCACGAAAAGGTTGGAGAAGGCGGGATGGGCCTCGTCGGACGCAGGCGTTGCAAGGACGATCTCCGCGTACGAGGTGATTTCTATTTCGCGTGGCCGCGATCCGGTGTTCTTCAGCGTCACGCGCCGAATCTCGACGTCATCGTCGGCCGCAACCATGATCTCCATTGAAGATTCGATGCCGGCGTCGGCGCGCAGGATGCGCACGCGGTCCTCGGTGAACTCGGCCTCGTAATGAACCGGCTCAACGCACACTGGCTGATACCCGGCTGACCACAGGTACCCGCTCGCCCGATCGCGCAGGTAAAGATACGTGCCCCAGCAGTCGCGGGTCGCGTCCTCGCGCCAGCGCGTGACCGCAAGGTCGCGCCAGTGGCTGTACCCGGATCCTGCCGCCGTGACCATCACGCTGTAGCGGCCGTTTGAAAGCAACTGTGTCGACGGCGGCACGGCATGCGGTGAATTGACGCGGCGATCGAGCGGGCCCGCCGTTGAGCTTGCGATCGCCGGCGTGGCCCGATCGGAGCGCGGCGGCGCAAGCGTGACATCACGTTGCGCGGTTTCCTGCAACAGCAACTCGGTCGCCTGCACCATCGGTATGCGGTGGAAGCGGTGCCGTATCTCGCCACCGAGGGTCGCGTTGGCCAGGGCGACCAGCGTCATTCCCTGGTGGTGCGCCATGTACGCGCGCACGATCGCGACATCTTTCGACTTCGGCAACCGGCTGGCGGTGAAATCGAGCGCTTCATAGAATCCGTAGCGGCCCAAGCCACCGGCTTCGGTCAGGCGCTCGAAGTTCAACACGGCTGACTTGGCGTCGTACATGGCCGCGAGTGCGGTCGCGTAGGGAGCGACGACAGTGTCCTTTCCCAAGCCCCGCTTCAAACCGAGTCCGGGGACGCCGAAGTTCGAGTACTGGTACGTGAGGTGGATATCGCGTACGTTGTAGGCCGACTCGGAAATGCCCCACGGTATGTTGCGCTCACGACCGAAATTGATGTGCCGGACAATGACACGACGCAAGGTCGTTTCGAGCAGGCTGCCGTGCGGCGTATCCATCAGCAGAGACGGCATCAGGTATTCGAACATCGATCCTGACCATGACACCAGCGCCGCGCCACCGTCGACCGGAACGAGCGCGCGGCCGAGTCGAAACCAGTGTGCGGCGGGAACCTCGCGCTTCGCAATCGTGACGAAACTCGTGAGCCTTGCTTCGGACGCAAGCAGGTCGTAACAACCAAGGTCGAGCCGGGCTTCTTCGACCAGGTAGCCGATCGAGAAGAGATCACGCGTCTCGTCGTAAAGAAAGCGGAAATCCATTTCGTCGAACAGCTGGCGGGCCCGGCGCGAGAGCGTTCGCAAGCGATCGGCGAGTTCCTCGACTGCCTCCCGTGAACGCTCGACTGCGACGGACTCCCTGTCTGCGAGGGGACTGGTCGCAGATGACGCGGCGCTGTCGGTATCCGGTCCGCTCGGCTCGTCGCGCTCGAGCGCGTGCAGCCAGGGCACAAGCTCGAGCTGCTCGCGGCGCTGCCCGCGAATGTTCGAGTGCAGTGCTTCGGCCCAGAGCATCGCCTCCCGCAATTCGCCGGTGCTGGTCTCGCTGTCCAGCGTCTTGACAATGTCCAGCAGATCGGAGGCGGCGTCCTCGAGCGATTCCAATCGTTGAGCGCGATCAGCGAGCGACTGCGGGCTGGTTGCGAGCAGGACCTGCAACCGCCGCAATGCCTCGTGCAGCTGGTCGAAGCCGACCCCGGCGGCGCCACGACTTTCGTCAGCCAGCGCGAGCGAGCGTCGCAGCAACTCCACTTCATCGGCGATCCCCGCCAACGCACGTTCCTGGGTCAGCGGCCGATCGAGCGCCTCATTGCATGCTTGCGCGACCAGCAGCAGCATTGCGGCCAGGTTGCCGCTGTCGACCGTCGACACGTACCTAGGTTCGAGCCCGCGCAGGGTCAGCGTGTCGATCCAATTCAGAAAATGGCCATGATGACGCGGCAGAGCGTCCATGCCGTCCAGGGTTGCCTCCAGACGACTTACCATCTCGTGCAGACCGATCCAGCCAAAATCGCGCGCGGCGACGACGGAGAGCAGATACAGCCCGAAGTTGGTCGGTGAGCTGCGATAAGCAATGACCGGTTCCGGTTCCTCCTGGAAGTTGTCAGGCGGCAGGAAGTGATTTTCCTTGTTCACAAAGGTCGCGAAGTACAGCCATGTACGGCGAGCGATCAGTCGTAGCGCAACGACATCGGCGAACTCGACGGTTCCAGCCGCTTCGCGCTTGTACGGCGTGCTGATCCTCCAAGCGACCAGGGGCGCCACTAACCACAGGGCAAGAAATGGCAGTGCCCACCAGAATCGGCCGGGATCAGTGGCGAACACAGCGCCGCCCACCGCGATGACGATCACCATGGCGGGCAGCATGCCTTCGACGAAGCTGAGGCCGGACAGGCGCGCCGCTGCCTGCACCTGTGCACTGGTGTTCCACTCAAGCAGATTGCGGTGTCTCGCCAGACGCACCAGAGTGCGCAAGATCGCATCGCCGGTAAGCCAGGCGTGGTGTGCGAGCAGCGCAAGGTTCACGGCAGCCCGTGTGACCGCCGACACGAAATCCGCCCTCAGGCTCCGCAGCCAGTAGCTGCGATCGAGGTTGGGCTGCGGCACCAGGCGTTCGAGCAGTGGCAGCAATTGCGGAAGCAGCAGCGCGCCGACTGCTAGGCCGATCCACGGTCCGGGCGCAATCGCCGGAATCAGCCAGCTGACCACCAGCATCAGGAACATTGCCGGCGCCGACAGGGAGCGGCGCAGGTTCTCGATCATTTTCCACCGCGCCAGCGCCGAAGTGATGCGCCAGTACCGACCGGAGATCCAGGGCAGCAGTTGCCAGTCACCTCGCACCCAGCGGTGTGAACGCATGTCCGCGACACCGGTGTGTGACGGAAACTCTTCGAACAGTTCGACATCGCTGACAAATCCGCAGCGCGCGAAGGTGCCTTCCAGAAGATCATGACTGAGGATTGCGTTCTCGGGTGTCTGCCCGGCGAGTGAGGCCTCAAACGCATCTACGTCGTACAGGCCTTTGCCGGTAAAGGTGCCTTCGCCGAACAGGTCCTGATTGATGTCGAACACCTGGAACGTGTATGGGTCGACGCCAGCATTCCCTGAAAATAGCTGCTGAAAGCGCGTCCCGCCGATGCGTGTAGGCAGCGCTGGGGTGATGCGCGGTTGCAGGATTCCGTAGCCTTGCACGACTCGGCCGCTCGGGTCGAACTGCGGCCGGTTCAGCGGGTGTACAAGAGTGCCGACCAGTTCAGCTGCGGCACCGATTGGCAGGATCGTGTCGGCGTCAAGCGTTAGGACGAAGCGCACCCCGGCAGGCGGCTCGACAAAATGTACATCGGCGAGGAATGACGTGTCGCGCGCGCCGCGCAGCAGACGATTGAATTCATGCAGCTTGCCGCGCTTGCGCTCCCACCCCATCCACCGGGACTGCGCGGGATTCCACAAACGACGGCGATGAAACAGGTAGAAGCGCGGGTGGCTCGCCGAAGTTTCATCCACTCTGGAGCGATAGCGGCTGTTCAGCTTTTCTATGGCCGCGACTGCGTAGTCGTACTGCGCGCGATCGTTTGGCAAATGCTCACTGTCGGCGTCGGCCCAGTCGGTGAGCAGCGCGAAATAGAGCTCACCCGGGCGGCTGGACAGATACCGTATTTCGAGCTGATGAACTTGTTCATCGATGGATTCGTCGCTGCCGAGGAGGGTCGGCACGACCACGAAGGTTCGCATCGACGCGGCTATACCCTCGGAAAGATCCAGTCGCGGCAGATGGCGAGGTGCAACGGCTATGCCAACTAGACGATTCACGACCGTGACAGCGATATCCGAGGCAGGGAAGAGCGCCAGTGCTGCAAGCAGCGCCACAAAGCCGGATTCGCCGCCTGCATTCGTGCTCGCGGTCAGCACGATGGCGAGCAGGCCGAAAGTCACAAGCAAGATCGCCCCAAGGTAAAGCGGCAGCGCGATTGCGAGCGCGGCACGGAAAAGCTGCCGCGCAATCGGAACTCTGTATCCAATCTCGCGCTCGAAATCGGCCCGCCCGTCATTGATCAGGTAGTACCCGGCGTCGCGCAGACGCGCATTGGCCACGTCAGCCTCTGCGGCGCGGTTGACTGCCACCTGCGCAACCTCGACTTCTGTCAGCGGAGCCCTTCGCGCGAGTTCTTCGACCGCGTGGCGATAGCGGTCCCGGGTGATGAAGTCCATGCTGGAGTAGAGCGGCGCCGCGCACAGCGCGTGGTGGACTTGGCTCGCTGCCTCGACGAACTGTTGCCATTCGAACGAAGAGATCTGCCGCAGGCTGGTGATCAGGTTGCGCACCGAAAGATCAGCCGCTGTTTGCCGGTCGACCTCGAGCCGAACGACTTCTTCAGGGTTGGTGCCCTCCTTGGCTAGGCGTTCGGTCAGCGCCAACAGCGCGGGCGCAGCCACCGCGTCGGCGTACCGCAAGCGCTGATAGAGCTGGGCGGCTGAGGCGCGCGGGAGCGGAAAGTCCGCGGCAAACGGCCAGCTCGGCTCGTTCGACAGGCCGCTGGCGCCGAGCCCGAGCAGTTCATCAGCAAAACGATCAGCCAGTTCGCGGCCGTCGATCGATTCGACGATGCGGGCCGCCAGACGCCGCAGGTTCTCGATCATCACGATGCGCAGCATGATCGGCAGCGCCCATATCTCGGCCAGCGTCAACGGCTGGACGCGCTGGTATGCAACGACGAACCGATGCAGAAGGCCGGAGTCAAAATGGCTGTCGGTATGCGCGGTGAACGCCCACGCGATGCCGTAGATGCGGGGCAGCCCGATCAATGGACCGCTGTCGAGCGCGGGCAACTCACGGAAGAAACCGGACGTCAGCAGAGAGCGGATGTCGCGGATCTGCTCTTCAACGATGTGGAAGTTGTTGAGCAGCCATTCGGCGGCCGGCGTGATCGAGCTCTGCTTGTCGACGGCGACGGCAATTGCCTCGTAGGCACCGACCAGCACCCGCTCATTGTCGGCGCTGCGCCGGGCGAAACCGAACCAGGGCAGGCGTAGATCCCCGGTCGTCTGTGCTTCTGCAAGACTCTCGGCGTGTTGTTCGAGCCGTTCCGGGCTGAACACTTCGGCCCACAGTGGCTCATCGCGTGCCCCCCAACCCTGAGGCCTCGACAGCACATAGAGCCAATTCGACAGATAACGGTAGAAGTTCAGCGCTTGCCCTGAGAAGATTGATCGAATGCTTGCTGATGCCGTGTCACTTGGCTGTCGGGCGTCTACAACCGTCCTCGCATTTCCTGGCGGCCGCTCCCCGTGGTCTTTGGCCTTGGGTGCATTAGCGTTGACGAACGGCTGCGAAACTGGACGATATGCCGGTCGCGAGAATTGTTCGCGTCACCTTAGATTGCCGGTGTGACCCAGCGAGTACCGGCCCGGCTGCGGCCACACGGTCAGGCCGTGCGGCTCTTTTCCCACCGGAATGATCTTCACGTCGCCGTTGCTCGTGTCGAACACATACACGACATTGTCGTAGCGGCCCGATAACCACAGCCACTTGCCGTCGGCACTGACGTTGCCCATATCCGGACTGCCGCCGCCGGGGATCAGCCAGTTCGCCTCGACCTTCCGGGTCGCGAAGTCGATCACCGACACGCCGCCCTTGCCCTTCGGCAGGCCGTGGATCTTGTTCGATCCGCGGTTGGCGACGTACAGCTTCTTCCCGTCGCGACTGGGATACAGACCGTGCGTGCCTTTGCCGGTTTCGATGAAGCCGACCTGGCGGAATGTTTCGCCGTCGACCACGTGCACGCCGTCGGCCATCATGTCGGCAACGTAGAAGAGCTTGCCATCCGGCGATGCCCGGATATCTTGCGGCATGCCCTTCCAGGTCGTGCAGATTTCCTGGTCCCTGCCATCAGGTCCCTTGACGATCTTGATCGGGCGGCCAGGCTGGATCACCTGCGTATAGCCGAGCACCTTGCGGTTCACGAGGTCGATCTTCGCCACGGTGCCGGAGAATTCGCAGGTGAAGATCGCGAACCTGCCGTCGATCGAGAAGTCGGCGTGGTTGATGCCGGCGCACTGCGGAACCGGGATCGAGTACTGCGGTTTCATCGTCACGGGATCGCGAAAGTCGAGCCGCTTCATTGCCTCGGCGACGACAATCGCGGACTTACCGTCGGGTGAAAAGTACATGTTGTACGGGTCGTCGACGGCGACCGGCTTGCCGGGCTTGCCGGTCTTCGGGTCGACTGGCGTCAAACTGCCCTTGCTCGTGTTCTCGGCGTTGTTCGCCACCCAGAGCGTGCGCAGGTCCCAGGATGGCACGACGTGCTGCGGATTCAGCCCTACATTGAATTTATCGACGACCTTGAAGGTCGCCGGGTCGATCACGTAGACGTCGTTCGACTGGATGTGCGGCACGTATACGCGCGGCAGGTCGTTCGCGAGCGCGGGACTCACCTTGGCGGCGGTGGTCTCGCTGTACAGATTGGCCGGATCGGCTACTGGCGGCATTCCGGGCACCGTCGAAACGGGGGCAGCGGCCGGAGCCTTCGCCGGGTCCTGCGCGAAGCACGTCATCGAAAATACAAAGGCAAGCGATACCAAACAGAAGTAACGAGCACGAACAACGACGGTCACAACGACTCCTGAAGTTTGAAAATCCGGCTGCGAAAAATTCTTGGCCTGAGTTAGCGGTGGGCCACCGCTGCACGGATGGCTGCCGCAGATTGAGTCACGATCATATCGACCCCGGGCTTGCCGAGCTCGGCGCTGGCGCGCCGGGGATCGCCCGAAACACCGGGCAGCGCCGGCGCTTTTTGCGTGGATTGCTGCTCGACCGGTCGCACGAGCGCCGGGTCGACCGCGAGCGCGAGCGATGTATCAGCGAGGCCGGCATGACGGCCGATCTCGGCATCGCTGTAGCCGCGCTCCCTGAGGGACTTGTCATAGCCGTCCGTCGCCGCCCGGTAATACTCAACGATCGCATGCGCGCGCACCGGGGAGCCCGCCCATTCGTGATTGAGCTGGCGGGCCACGGTCTCGTTGTCCTTCTGGTAATCGCCGCTATCGCCCAGGAACACGATGTCGCGGAATCCGGCGAGCCGGAAGCTGCGCGCCGCCGAATCAAGCACCTTGCGGTACGCGTCGGCAGGCACCGTGATCGTTCCGGGATAGCGCATGTGCCCCGTCGGCGGGTTGACGCCTCCCTCGGGCACGTAGGCGATAACCGGCGCGACCAGCGCGTTGCCAAGCTCTTGCGCGATCCTGCCGGCCAACACCTTCGCGCGCACGTTGTGCTTCCCGAGCACCATGTGCGGCCCGTTCTGCTCGGTGCCGCCGATCGGTACCAGGATCGTGGTCTTGCCGGCACGGATCGCGCCAGCGAGCTCCGGCGATGTCAGGTCTTCGAGAAATAAGCTCGCGGGCGGCTCGGCGAGTGCGGTCGCAGGTAGGGCCAGCAGGATGAGGAACAGGGACAACATTGGACGACGCATCGGCGCAATTTACCCTGTGTTGAACTGCTGAGATCTCGCACTGCCGGCCGCTGCACCTGCCAACTGGCCGACGGCGCACTGCGCTTACCGAACGCGAGTGGCGACGACCTGAAACGTGATGTTGACGCGATCCTGAACGGTGATTGCGCCGCCCAGGATCGAGAACGGCACGATGCCGAACTGGGACTGGTCGATCGCTAGACTGCCCGTCGCCGTTACTTCTTCGCCGGCGCTGCGGAATTGCACCGGTGCTTCGATCGACCGGGTGGTTCCGTGCAGCGCAATGGCGACACGCAACGGCTGAGTGCTGCCGCCGGCCGGATGGTCGTTCACCGCGATCGTCGCGTAGGGATAGCGGTCGCTCTCGAGCACCTTTTCCAGCATATTGCGCCGCGTCCCCGCGATGTCGGCGGCAGAAGGCTGCGTGTCGAGTCCGATCTCCGACCGCAGCTCGGGCTCGTCGACGACCAGCGCATCAAGAGGAACATAGAGGTCGGCGCGACCCTCGCCCGGAGCGATGAAGCCGGCGACGTCGTGACTCGAGATCACGTGGTCGTGCCCGAACTTCGTCAGTGAGCCGCCACGCCTGGCGACGATGACCACGAGCGAACGCGCGGGATCGATCCGAAAGACGGGCGACCCGCGCGCCGCGATGCCCTGGTAGTACGCCTCTGGAAACTCCGCCGGCTTGGCTGACGTGGCCGGCGGCGGCGCTTCAACCTTGGTCGCGCACGCCGGCAGCAGCGCGGCGATGACGACGCCCGCCCAAAGAGCGATTCGAAGATTAGCCAACTTTGCGCAGCCGTACGCTGAACTTGATCGTCACGTCGGCGCCGATAACGCTTGTCGACGCCCACTCGCCCGTGCCGATGCTGAACGGATTGCGCTTGACGACGAACTCGCCGTCCATTTTCGCGGTGTCGCCGGTCTCGGCCCAGATAAACGGAACCTCAACGGTTTGCTGCACGCCTTTGAGACTCAGTTGACCGCGCGCGAGGTAGCGGCCGGCTGCGGTTCGCCGAATCTCCGTCGCGTGAAACTCCGCCCGGGGAAACTTGGCGAAGTCGAACCATTCGGCTGCACCGATCGCCTTGTTCACATCGGCGCTGTTCATATCGGCGCTGCTGATGACGATCGTGACGTCGAGCCGCCCCTCCGTGGGCTTGTCGGCGTCGAAGTGCAACCGCGTGTCGAATTCTTTGAACACTCCGGGCGCGGCAGTTCTTTCATACGTAGCCGCGAATTCAAGGCGGCTCGTCCCGGCTTCCATCTTCCAGTCGGCCGCCGCTGCCGGACTCGTCACAGAGACGATCACCGCGATGGAAAACAATACGGATCGGATCATGCTGCACCCGCCCGGCCCGGCAGCATGCGCGCCAGTACGTTGTTGCGTTTGACGAAGTGATGCCAGAGCGCGGCGCCGATGTGAACGATCAGCAGCACAGCCAACGCAATGAAGAGCGCGAAGTGCACGCGCGCCATCGTATCGGCGAACGGCTTGTCGGGCTGCACGATGGCCGGCAGGGGGATCGTCCAGAAGATCCGAAACGGGATGTTGGCGGCTGAGTTGATGATCCATCCCGTCACTGGCATCACAAGCAGCAGAACATAGAGAAGAGCGTGGCTGGCGTGCGCGGCCAGCCTTTCCAGGGTTGCCATGCCGGCCGGCATCGACGGCGCGACGTTGCTTGAGCGCCAAGCGACACGTACGGCCATCAGCAACAGGATCAGCAATCCGATCGACTTGTGCCAGACGAAGAGATCGAGCTTGGTAGGCGACAAGTGCCAGCTCTTAGCGGCCCAGCCCAGACCTATCTGCGTGAGCACGAGCACAGCAACCGTCCAGTGCAGCAGCTTGGCCGGCGCGCCCCACGATTGATCGGTATTTCGCAACATCAATGATTCGCTTCGTCGCCAGAGTCTGCCACCAGATGTCTTGGTGCCGGTTGCCCGCCCATCGCGGACTTGGGATGCGCAAATGTGGAACTCGTTGCAGGTTACCGTTCCGATTTGTCACTTTCCACCGGTTGTGGATGCCCGTTCGTACCTTGTCGATCGATCTCATCCACGAGCGCGCGGAACTGGCGGGCCACGTTTCGCTCGGCAGCGCGCCGTTCGATTTGTCCGAACAGGGGAAAGCCAGCCTCGACGTGGCCACTGTACTCGAGGCGTGCCCCGGAATTGAGCGGTGTCAGCGAGTAGCTGCTGACCAGCACGCGCAGGCTTCCTGCCACCGCGCGCGATTGCAGACGGCTGGGCGGGCTCTCTTCGATCTCGAAGGTGATATCCAGTGGCCAGGTGAACAGCCAGACCGCGTCGCCGGACTGCTCGACGGTCACCGTCGATCCTCGACGCGCTACAACGCGGCTCACGCGCAGGTCAGGGATGAAATCGACGTAGCGGTCGTAGTCGGTCAGCACGCGCCAAGCCGTCGGCACGTCGGCGTGCAGCACTGCACTCGCACGGATATTGACGCCAGCCCCATCACGCTCCGACTCGACGGTGACGGTTGCGGCAGCGACGGGCGGCAGCGCGGCAGCGATTACCAGTATTGCCGCGGCCAGCGACCGCGCCCCTGATGTCGTGGCGCGAGATTTCAGTCCTCGATCAGTATTGCCACGCACTTTTACCGGTCGCCACGATGCAATAGGGGATGATGTGCAAACACCGTCGCGACCCGGTTTATTCCACGCGCGAGGCGACGATCCTAGAATGCGCGGAATGTCGAAGCGGCTCCGGTAACCAACATGGCGATTCGCACAGGTTTCAGCGGGACCATTGGCGAGACGCCATTGATCCGATTGACCGGCCCGAGTGACGAAACCGGATGCAACATCCTCGCCAAGGCCGAATTCCTCAATCCCGGTGGATCGGTCAAGGACCGCGCGGCTCTTTACATCATTGACGCCGCCGAAAAAAGTGGCGCGCTGCGCCCGGGCGGCACCGTCGTCGAGGGCACCGCGGGCAACACCGGCATCGGCTTGGCGCACATCTGCGCCGAGCGCGGCTACCGCTGCGTGATCGTCATTCCCGACAACCAGTCGAGCGAGAAGATGGAACTGTTGCGCACGCTCGGCGCCGAGGTGCGGCCGGTGCCGCCAAAGCCGTATGTCGACGACAACAACTACCAGAAGATCGCGTCGCGGCTGGCAGCCGAGCTGCCGAACGCAATCTGGGCGAATCAGTTCGACAACATCGTCAACCGGCAAGCGCACTTCGAAACGACGGGGCCAGAGCTCTGGCGCGATACCGGCGGCAGGATCGACGCCTTCACCTGCGCAACGGGCACCGGCGGCACGCTGGCGGGCGTGGCCCGCTACCTGAAGGAGCGTGACGGGAACGTGCGCATTGTTCTCGCGGACCCACAAGGCAGCGCGCTCTACAACTGGGTCAAGACCGGCGACCTGAAAGCCTCGGGTAGTTCGATCACCGAAGGCATCGGCACGACACGCGTGACCGCGAATCTCGAAGGCACGCCGATCGACGACGCGGTCACGGTCGATGATCCGACCTGCGTGCGCATGGTCTATCGGCTCCTGCGCGAGGAAGGATTCTTCGTCGGCGGCTCGAGCGGCATCAACGTGGCCGCCGCCATGCAGGTTGCGCGCGAACTCGGCCCCGGCCACACGATCGTCACGATGCTTTGCGATCGCGGCGGCCTGTATGCGCAGCGGCTGTTCAATTCGGCGTGGCTGAAGGAGAAGGGCTTTGAGGTCGGCTGATGCCGCCGACGGTGCCGCTGCTGAGAGGAGCCGACTGCGAGCGGACGCACGTGTCGGCGGCGCCGGCGTGCGGCCAGTAAGCGGGCGATTGGAGTAAGTTAGTCGCCTACTGCACTCACCAACTGACCCGAGGATCGAATCATGTCGTTCATGAGAGTTGCCCTCCTGCCGCTGCTGCTCGCCGGCTCGCTCGTCGCTCAACCTGCGCGCGCAGGTGGCGTCGACGAGATCATCAAGGCAGGGGTGCTGCGCGTGTGCACGCCGGGCGACTACAAGCCCTTCGCATTCGCCAAGCCCGACGGCACTTACGAAGGCATCGACGTCGACCTCATGCAGTCGCTCGCGACCAGCCTGGGCGTCAAAGTCGAATGGGTGAAGACCACCTGGGCAAACATGATGGCGGACTTCACCGGCAACAAGTGCGACATCGCGGTGGGCGGCATCTCGGTCACGCTCGATCGTCAGAAGCGCGCAGCGTTCAGCACGCCCTACATGGTCAATGGCAAGACGCCGCTGGTGCGTTGCGCGGACGTGCAGAAGTACCAGAGTGTGGCCGACATCGATAAGCCGGGCGTCAAGGTGATCGCCAATCCGGGTGGCAGCAACGAGCGCTTCGCGAAAGCGAACTTCAAACAGGCCGCGCTGACGATCCACAGCGACAACATTGGCATCTTCGACGAGGTGCTCAAGGGCAATGCCGATGTGTTCGTGACCGAGTCGGCCGAGGCTATCGTGCAGCAACGCCAGAAACCAGGCCTGTGCGCGGTGAACCCCGACAAGCCGCTGCAGTACGGTGAGATGGCTTACATGCTGCCGCGCGGTGACGTCGTGACCAAGGAGTACATTGACCAGTGGTTGCACCTGGCCAAGGCCAGCGGTGAGTATCAGCGCGTTGTCGCGCGCTGGCTGTAGCGCCCTGAGGCTGAGCGGTCGATGAAGCTGCAGTTCGTCTCCGACGTCGCGTGTCCGTGGTGTGCCATCGGACTTAACTCGCTCGAGATCGCGCTGAAGCGCATCGGCGACGATGCCGCCGTCGACCTGGAAGTCGAGCCTTTCGAACTGAATCCGGACATGCCGCCCGAAGGCGAGGACGTCCTCGAGTACGTCGGACGCAAGTACGGCTCGTCGGCCGCGGAACTTTCGGCCCGCCACGCGCTGATCCGCGAGCGCGGTGCCGCCGTCGGATTCACGTTCGGCCAGCGCACGCGTATCTGGAACACGTTCGACGCGCATCGGCTGCTTCACTGGGCAGGTCTCGAAGGCCGCAAGCGCGAACTCAAGCACGCGCTGCTCGCGGCCTATCACACGCGCGGCGAGAATCCCGGCTCGCGCGAGGTGCTGCTTCGCGTTGCGACCGAAGTGGGTCTGGATGTCGAACGGGCCCGAGCAGTCTTCGAGAGCGGCGAGTACGGCGCCGAGGTGCGCGAGCGCATCCGCCACTGGCAGCAGCTGGGCATTCACTCGGTGCCTTCGATCGTCGTCGACGGCCGCTACCTGATCCAGGGCGGCCAGCCGCCCGAGGCCTTTGAGCAGGCGCTGCGCGAGATCGCCGCCGAGGCTCGCGCGGCCTGAGTCCTGAGCGCGGATTTCGACACGCCGGAACTTTGGTCCTTCACCCCGAACCTAAGCACTGATCGACAACGGACCTGGCCATGGAAGTCTCGATCGTTCACATCGGCGCCCGCGCTCATCCCGAGCGGGCGGTGCGGGTAGCCGCGCGCGCCGATGGTCAGGCAATCAATGTCACGCTCGACCAAGACGTGATCCAGCAGCTGTGCGGCAACGCAAGCGACGATGAGCAGATGTTGCTGGCGCTGACCCGCAACCAGGAAGCACTCCGCATCGCGATTGCCGCTTACGTCTCGGCGCGCGGCGTGCCACTCGACGAGCAGTTCCTGCTCTCGTGGCGCGATTTCAGCGAGGCCAATCGCGGCCTGGTGATGGCGAGAGGCACGGGCCGCTAACCGCGCGGCTCAGGCCGCTGCACGCAACCAGCGTCGGCTCATCCGCTCTGATGTCCGACTCTGCAGAAAGCCAGCAATACGGTCGTTCACCGCATCGGCATGCGTGATCGGACCCATGTGGCCCATGCCTGGGAGAAGCACGTGTTCTGCTCGCGGCAGCGTCGCGCGCAGCATTTCGCCAATGCAACGCGTGCTGGCGACCGTGCTTGCGCCGGTCAGCAACAGCATCGGCGCCTCAATCTGATGCAGTGCCGTGGCAATGCGATCATCGTTGAGCAGCGCATCGAAGTGCGGCAACACTGAGCCCATGCGTGCGGCGACCGTCTGGCGGCGCGGCTCGGGCATCGCATCCCAGGCACCGGTTCCGGACCAGTAGTCGACAAAGGGCCTGGCGGCGCCGCGATAGCTGCGGGCATGCAGCGCCTGGCGCATCGCCGCGGCCACCTCGATCACTGCACGCGCCGCGTCCGAGTCCGGGTCAGCGTCGTACAGCCAGCGGAACAACACCGGTTCATACGCCACCAGGCTGCGCACCGACTGCGGGTAAAGCTCCGCCACCTTCACAGCGACGGCGCCGCCGTAAGAGTGGCCGACGAGGTGAACGGCCCCGACTTCGCGCAGGATCGGCTCGACCAGCATGACCTCGTCCGCCAGCGTGAGCGACGGTCGACCGGGCCACGCCGGCTGCGCACCGTGGCCGTGCAGGTCCACGGCGCGCATGTCGTAGCGCGGACTCAGCCGATCGATCAGCGCACTCCACTGCCGTGATGAGCTGCCGCTCGAATGCAGCAGCACGACCGTCTCGCGCGCCTCTCCCACGTCGAAGTCGGAGAGATTCACGTGCACCTCGCCGCCGCAACAACTTCAGTGTGTAGCGCGCGTTGCGTGCTCGACGATCGGGCCAAGCGCAGCGCCGATGCGTTCCATCTGCGCGGGCGTAACCAGTTCGGCCAGCACCTCGCCGAAGCGCGGCTCCTGCGCGCCGCTGACGATGTACTGCCAGCGGTAGGCCTTCAGCACGACTTCGCGCACGGCGGCTTCGTCAGTCGCGGACAGCGGACCGACATTGGCGAGGAAGTAGTCGGCGTCTGCCTTCGCCTGCAGCTGGCAGATACCGTCGACCGCGCCGACGAGCTCGATCAGGTCGGTAACGCCCTGGTCGCGCTCCGCTTCGCTGCAACGGGCATGTTCGCGCCGCCACTCCAGCTCGTCGAGGATCGCGTGCTGCGACTCTTCCTTCCAGTGGAACAGGAACACGTCCTTCCACAGATCCGAGAGCTCGGTGTCGGGCTCGATGCTCGAGCGGTAATGCACCTGCGAGAAGATTTCGATGTCGAGCGTCAGCGCCATTACGGCCCACGTGTTCTTGCTCAGCACCGCGTTGGCGACGTCGTTCGGCTGCGGCTTGAAGCCGTAGCCCTCGGGCATCTGCTCGGCCTGCATGCGCTCGAGCCGGCGGAAGAGTTCCTGGTGCTTCAGTTCCTCGTCGGTCAGGCGCACCAAAGCCTCGAACGCGACCTGATCACCGAGCGCATGGCTCGCGCTGAGTTCCGTGGTCTTGGCGCCGATGAAGCGCTCGACGAGCGCGAACATGTTGGCGTAGGTGCGGCCCTGGATCTGCGAGAGGAAGCGCTTCGCCGCGGGCGTCAGGAACGGCAGCTCGGCGACCTTCGACAGGCCGTCGGGCAGGAACTTCTTGCGGAAATCAAACTGACGGCCGCGGATTACGTCGCGGTCGATGTCCCAGCGGATCCGCTTGGACACCTCGATGACCTTCGCGTAGCGGTCGGTCGTTGGGCGCATCGCACCCGGGGATTGCGTTGCTGCTGCCTGCATGGTGGTGCTCTCCTTCGCTCTAGGTTGAAGTCGCGTCGCAACGGCGCGTCAGACGGCGGCCGCCCCAAACGCGGGGTGGAAAAGGTTGCGGCGGGGCCGCGTTCGTCAGTCTTTAGCCGTGGTGCGCCCCGCCGTGATTGATCTGCTGTAGCCACGGGTCGAGCCCGGACTCAGGAGTTCCCGCCGCGGCGGGGCGCGCG
>DATEZE010000337.1:0-3819 GCA_035255845.1 Burkholderiaceae bacterium
TTACGCGCAGGCGGATGCCGACATTCGCGCACTGGTCGAGAAGACGGGCATTCCGTACCTGCCGATGTCGATGGCCAAGGGACTGCTGCCCGACACGCACGAGCAATCGGCATCCGCCGCGCGCTCGTATGTGCTGCCGGAAGCCGACGTCGTGATGCTGATCGGTGCGCGGCTCAACTGGCTCCTGTCGCAGGGCAAGGGCAAGACGTGGGGCGGCGCCACTGCCAAATCCTGGGGCGGCCAGAAGTTCGTGCAGATCGACATCTCGCCGCAGGAAGCCGACAGCAACGTGCGCATCGACGCGCCGCTGGTCGGCGACATCGGCAGCTGCGTCAAGGCGCTGCTCGCGGGAATCGATGCGAGCTGGCCGAAGCCGCCGTCCGAGTGGGTTGCCGCAGTGGCCGAGCGCAAGGACAAGAACGTCGCGAAGATGGCCGAAACGCTCGCGAAGAACCCGTCGCCGATGAGCTTCCACAGCGCGCTCAACGTCGTGCGCGACATCGTCAAGGCGAACCCGGACGCGATCCTCGTCAACGAGGGCGCGAACGCGCTCGACTTCACGCGCAGCATCGTCGACATGTACAAGCCGCGCAAGCGCATCGACGTCGGCACGTGGGGGATCATGGGCATCGGCATGGGCTACTCCGTTGCCGCCGCGGTCGTGACCGGACAACAGGTGATCGCAGTCGAGGGCGACAGCGCATTCGGCTTCTCTGGCATGGAAACCGAGACGATCTGCCGCTACAACCTGCCGGTGTGCGTCGTGATCATGAACAACAACGGCGTCTATCGCGGAGACGAGACGAATCCGACCGGTGGGCCCGATCCTTCTCCGCTAGTGTTCGTCAAAGACGCGCGCTACGAGAAGCTGATGGAGGCGTTCGGCGGCGTCGGCGCGCACGTAAAGACGCCGGATGAGCTTCGCAAGGCGATGGAAGAGGCGATCCGCTCGCGCCGGCCCACGTTGATCAACGCGGTCATCGACGAGGCAGGCGGAACCGAGAGCGGCCGCATCACGAGCCTCAATCCCACCGCGAAGAAAAAGGCGTGACGGACATCGCCACCGGCAACAGCACCAATCGAACGACGCATCGCAACAGGGGAACGTAATGGGCAAGGCATTGGACGGTGTCCGTATCCTGGATTTCACGCACGTGCAGTCGGGTCCGACTTGCACGCAGCTTCTCGCGTGGTTCGGCGCCGACGTGATCAAGATCGAGCGCGCGGGCGAAGGCGACATCACTCGCGGCCAGCTGCGCGACATCCCCGAAGTCGACAGCCTCTACTTCACGATGCTTAACCACAACAAGCGCTCCGTCACGGTCAACACCAAGGACCCGAAGGGCAAAAAAGTCGTCGACCGCCTGATCAAGTCGTGCGACGTGCTGGTCGAGAACTTCGCGCCCGGCGCGCTCGATCGAATGGGCTTCACGTGGGAGCACATCCATGCGCTCAACCCGCGCATGATCGTCGCCTCGGTCAAAGGCTTCGGACCTGGTCCGTACGAGGACTGCAAGGTCTACGAGAACGTTGCCCAGTGCGCCGGCGGGGCCGCCTCGACCACCGGCTTCGACGATGGCCCGCCGCTCGTGACCGGTGCGCAGATCGGCGACAGCGGCACGGGCCTGCACCTAGCCCTCGGCATCGTCGCGGCGCTGTACCAACGCAACACGACCGGCCGCGGTCAGAAAGTCCTGGCTGCGATGCAGGACGGCGTGCTGAATCTGTGCCGCGTGAAGCTGCGCGACCAGCAGCGCCTCGATCGCACGCAGGTGATGGAGGAGTATCCGCAGTATCCGAACGGCACGTTCGGAGACGCCGTGCCGCGCGCGGGCAATGCATCGGGCGGTGGCCAGCCGGGTTGGATCCTTAAATGCAAGGGCTGGGAGACCGATCCCAACGCGTACATCTACTTCATCACGCAAGCGCCGGTGTGGAAGGACATCTGTGAAGTCATCGGTCGACCCGAGTGGCTGCAAGACCCGCGCTATGCAACCCCGAAGGGGCGCTTGCCGCACCTCATGGAGATCTTCGGCGAGATCGAGAAGTGGACCATGACCAAGACCAAGTTCGAGGCCATGGACATCCTGAACGAGCGCGACATCCCGTGCGGACCGATCCTGTCGATGAAAGAGCTCGCGGAAGAACCGTCGCTGCGCAAGACGGGCACGGTGGTAGAGGTCGATCATCCCAAGCGCGGCAAGTATCTGACCGTCGGCAATCCGATCAAACTCTCCGAGAGCCCCACCGACGTGAAACGCTCGCCCCTTCTCGGCGAGCACACGGACGAAGTGCTGAAGGAATTGGGTTACAGCGCGCAGGACATCGCCTCGCTGCGTGCCGACAAGGCGATCTAAAAGGGAACGACGATGGCAAAGAACAAGAATGCGGTGCGGCAGGCGCTCGACAAGGCGAAGGCGGAGGGCCGCACATCGCTCACCGCGCCTGAAGGCAAGCTCGTATGCGACGCGTACGGAATTCCTGTGCCAAAAGAGGGAGTCGCAACCTCGGCCGACGAAGCTGCGAAGCTCGCATCGGGAATGGGCTTTCCAGTTGTTCTGAAGATCGTCTCGCCCCAGATCCTGCACAAGACCGAGGCAGGCGGCGTGTTGGTCGGCGTCGACAGCGCCGACGCCGCGAAGAAAGGCTTCGACGCGATCATGGCCAACGCGAAGAAGTACGACGCGAAGGCGAACCTGCTCGGTGTCCAGGTGCAGCAGATGCTGAAGGGCGGCCAGGAGGTGATCGTCGGTGCAGTCACCGACGGCAGCTTCGGCAAGCTGGTCGCGTTCGGACTCGGCGGCGTACTCGTCGAAGTGCTCAAGGACATCACGTTTCGCCTCGCGCCGGCGACCAAGGCCGACGCGCTCTCGATGCTCGACGGCATTCAGGCGGCCGAGATGCTGAAGGGCGTGCGCGGCGGCGATGCGGTGAACCGCGACGCGCTAGCGGATCTGATCGTCGGCGTCAGCGAGCTCGTCAGCGACTTCCCGGAAATCTCCGAGATGGACCTGAACCCGGTCTTCGCAACCAAGCAGAGCGCGGTCGCCGCCGACGTGCGGATCGTCGTCGACTTCAACCAGAAGCCGGCGCGCTATCGCCCGGCCGAGACCGACGTCGTCAAATCGATGAACCGCATCATGCAGCCCAAGGCGGTGGCGGTGATCGGTGCGTCAGACGAGACCGGCAAGATCGGCAACTCGGTGATGAAGAATCTGATCAACGGCGGCTACAAGGGGCAGATCTATCCGATCCATCCCAAGGCCGCCGAGATCATGGGCCACAAGGCCTACAAGAGCGTCAAGGACGTCGCCGGCGAGATCGACACGGCGGTGTTCGCGATCCCCGCGAAGCTCGTCGCCGGCGCGCTGACCGAGTGCGGCGAGAAGAAGATCGCCGGCGCCATCCTCATCCCCTCCGGCTTCGCCGAGACCGGCAACCACGAGGGCCAGGCCGAGCTCGTCGAGATCGGTCGCAAGTACAACATCCGCATGATGGGGCCGAACATCTACGGCTTCTATTACACGCCGGCCAACCTGTGCGCGACGTTCTGCACCGCCTACGACGTCAAGGGGCACGCAGCGCTCTCGTCGCAATCCGGCGGCATCGGCATGGCGATCATCGGCTTCTCGCGCTCGGCCAAGATGGGCGTCTCGGCGATCGTCGGCCTTGGCAACAAGAGCGACATCGACGAGGACGACCTGCTCCTCTTCTTCGAGCAGGACCCGAACACCAAGGTGATCGCGCAGCATTGCGAAGACCTGAAGGACGGCCGCGCGTTTGCCGAGGTTGCCAAGCGCGTCTCGAAGAAGAAGCCGG
>DATEZE010000338.1:0-6010 GCA_035255845.1 Burkholderiaceae bacterium
TGCAAGGCGGATTCATCGCCGTGCGCAATGTCGAGGGTGGCCTTGAAGTTCTGATCGAACTTCCGCTCGCGACTGCGCCGCCGCGTGTATGAGCGCAGTCGCTGCGACGCGCTAGCGCGTGCGGCGTCGGATCGCGAGGGCGAAAAAGACGAGCGCGCTGGCGGCCACCACCGCGAGTGCGAGCGCCACGGCGTCGTAGTCCCCGAGCACGCTCAACGCGATCGCAGCCACGAGCGGGCCGACCGCCTTCGCTAGCAGCACCGGTGCAGCGAGCGCGCCGTTGACCGCGCCGTATTCGCGGCGGCCATACAGTTCCACCGGCACCGCGCCACGCACGATCGTCATCACGCCGTTGCCAGCACCGTAAAGCAGAGCGAAGAGCACGAAGCCGCCGACTGACGTGCCCGTAGCCGCGAAGACGAGCAGCGAGACTGGCAACAGCGCCATGGCGAGGGTCGCCACCTGCGTTGGCGCCACGCGCGGGCCGGCAAAGATCTCGGCCAGCCGCCCGAGCACTTGCATCGGACCCATCAGCGCGCCGAGCGCGGCCGCCTGTGTAGCCGTCATGCCTTTTGCGCCCAGCATCGACAGCAGGTGGACTGCGGTACCGGAAAACACGAGCGCGTTGACGGTGAAGGCCGCGGCGAGCCAGTAAAAGGCGGCGTCGCGCAGCGCGGCCCGCAGTGAGCCGGTGGAGACTTCGCCCGGCGTCGTTTCTGTCGCGGCACCTTCTGGAGCGGCGGGCAACGCAAACAGGTGCAGCGGGACGCACACGACGAGGTTCAGCGCACCGAAGATCATCGCGGTGCTACGCCAGCCGAACTCGCCAATCAGCGCCTGGCCCAGCGGCCAGAAGACCGTGCTCGCGAAGCCGCCGAACAGCGTCAGAACCGCGATCGCGCGACGATGGTGCGTGACAAAGGCCCGCGTCAGCACTGCGAAGGCAGGCTCGTACAGCGTTCCCGCCATCGCGACGCCGAGGACGATCCAGACGAGGTACAGCTGCAGCAGCGATGTCGCCTGGCCGAGGGCTGCGAGCCCGGCGCTGGCCAGCAGCGACGCGCCGGTCATCAGCCAGCGCCCGCCGCGCCTGTCGATCGCGCGCCCGACCACAGGTGCCAGCAGTCCGGAGATCAGCACCGATACCGTGAAGGCTCCGACGACGGTCGAACGGCTTGCGCCGAGCGCGCCCTGTAGCGGTTCCATCAGCAGCGGAAACAGGTAATAGATCGAGCCCCACGCGGTGATCTGCGTGATACCGAGCGCGAAGACCGCTCCCCACGGTTCGCGTGCGGCGCGGCCGAGCGCAGGACTCGGCATCATGCCGCGGTCGGCAATCGACGGCGCCGCGGACAGGTACGGGAACGCTGCCAGATATGTGGCAGGAGGGCGATCACGCCGTCAGCGTAACCGCTTTCGAGAGCGCGACCGGCGCAACGGCTCCGACAGGTCGATCGCGGGCGTGACGCGAGGCGGTCTTCTCAGGCGCCGGCGCGGTGCGCCACCGGCCAGTATGTGTCGAGCAACTGCAGCCGGGTTGCCTGCAGGCGCTCCGCCACGACGCCGAGCAGGCGATGCATCAGCTTGTAGCCGAACGCCGGATCGCGCTCGCACAATGTAATCAGATCACCGCCTTCGAAGGCCAGCGCATGGACCTGCTCCAGGGCACGTGCCTGGAAGTACTTGCCCTGTCCCATCAGCACGGCAGACCAGCCAAGCTCGTCGCCGGCACTCAGCGTGTGCACCCGATGCGGTACCCCGTCCGAGACGATCTCGAGCGCGACGCGGCCGTCCAACAGCAGATAGAAGTCGTGGCAGTCGTCGCCCTCCCGGAAGATCACCTCGTTGCGCGCAAAGCCCACGGGGCGCGCGAGGGTCGCGAGCTTCTCGATCGCCGGCCCCCCCATGCCGGTGGTGAACGGGTGGCGAGCGAGCAGAGTCTGGGTCGACGTTTCGGCAGTCATCAGAAATCCTTTGCAAGAGGGCGCCCGGGCATGCCCCGTACCGAGCGCATAGGCTGCGCTCGCGCCGCGTCGGGGCGTTGACGGCCGTCAAGATGCATGGAGCGGGTCCCCCTAAGGTCGGCCAACGCGCTTGCGTGCAAACAGTACACGCCGGTGTGGGAGGGTGGGGATGGCCGAGGTTCGCTCGCGCAGGGGGCTCGACCTGCCGCTGGCCGGTACGCCGGCGGGCCCGGTCGAAGTCGCTCGGGCGACGGCGACAGCTGACTCGCCGCCATCAACTCGCAGCTGCGAATGCCGCGCATAAGTGGTCGTGGCGGCCTTGCGCGACAGCGCAGGCCGCACCGTCTGGAAAGGGACCGCCGCGCTCCTGGAGCAGCGTGACGCGGCAGTCTTAAATCATCCCAAGCGCCTTCGGCAGCCACAGCGACATCCCAGGCCAGTAGGTGACGATCACCAGGAAAACGAGCATGGTCAGCAGCCACGGCCACACCGCGATCGTCAATTCCGTGATGCCCATTTTCGCGATGCCGGAAGCAACGTAGAGGTTCAGACCGACCGGCGGGTGGCACATGCCGACTTCCATGTTGACCGTCATCATGATGCCGAAGTGCACCGGGTCGATGCCGAGTTTCATTGCGACCGGGAACAGGATTGGCGCCATGATCAGCACGATCGACGAGGGTTCCATCACATTGCCGGCGAGCAGCAGCACGATGTTGACGAAAAGTAAGAAGGCGATGACGCCGAGGTGCTTGTCGAGCATCCAGTTGGCGAGTTCCTGCGGGATGCTTTCCGACGTCATCAGGTAGCTGAACATCACCGCGTTGGTGATGATGTACAGCAGCATCGCGCTCATGTTCGCCGAGTCGAGCAGGACCTTCGGCACCTGCTTGAGCGTCATGTCCTTGTAGACGAATACCGCGACGAAGAAGGCGTACACCGCGCTCATCGCCGCGGCCTCGGTGGGAGTGAAAATGCCGCTGTAGATCCCCCCGATGACGACGACGATCAGTAACAGGCCCCAGATGGCCTTGCGGAATGTTCGCAGGCGCTCGCCCCATGTCGCGACCGGCTGGCGCGGGTAGTTGAACTTGCGTGCACGCCACCATGTCGTGAAGCCGAGCATGCTGGCCAGGATGATGCCGGGAACAATTCCCGCGATGAACAGCGCTCCGACGGAGGTATTGGTCGCAACCGCATACATCACCATGACGATCGACGGTGGAATCAGGATGCCGAGGGCGCCAGACGTGGTGATGACACCGGCGCCGAAGCGGGCCGGGAAGCCCTGCTTCACCATCGCCGGCAGGATGATGGCGCCGATGGCGACCACGGTCGCGGGAGAACTGCCCGACACGGCGGCAAATAGCGCACACGCCACAACACCGGCGAGTCCGAGCCCGCCGGCCCAGTGGCCGACCATCGAGGAAGCGAACGCGATCATTCGTCGCGCCACACCGCCGTGGGTCAGGAAGTTGCCGGCCAGGATGAAGAACGGGATCGCCATGATCTCGAACCTCTCGATGCCGGTGAAAAGCTTCAGTGCCACCGACTCGATCGGCACGTTCGTCATCGTGAACAGGTAGATCAACACGGTGAGGCCGAGCGAGATCGAGATCGGCATGCCGGTCAGCATCAGGCCTATCAGCAGTGCGAAAATCACCCACGCGTTGTTGACATCGACGCCCACCAGCTTCAGCACGATGGGGATGGCGATCAGGACCGGCGGGATCAGCGCCGGCCAGCGTGGCGCGTTCGCAGGGACGGGGGGGGCGAGTGTGGTCATTAGCGCCGCTCCTCGTTGAGCCCGGCCGGATGCAGGTTATCGGGCAGGTTGTATGGGTTGATATCTTCCGGAGCTTCGATCCCCTCAACGTGCGCGACGTCGTGGTGCGGCAACTCGCCGGTGCGCCAGAAAGCCCAGGCGACCTGCAGGAAGCGGAAGCACATCAGGTAGGACCCGAGCGGAATGCAGAGGTAAACGAGCCACTTCGGTATTTCGAGGTCGGGCGAGACCGAGTCGGTATGGCCGACATCCCAGACGAAGGTGGCTCCGAGCGTGCCGACGATGCCGGTGAATGTGGCGCCTGCGAGCAAGCCGAACAAGACGTAGAACTTGTGCATTCCGGGGGGCAGACGGTTGATCATCACGTCCACGCCGACGTGGATCCCGGTGCGCACGCCGTAGGCGGCACCGAACTTGGCCATCCACACGAACATGTAGATGCACAGTTCCTGCGCCCACGACAGGTCGATCTTCAGGAGCACATCCTGCAGGCCGGGAATGGCGACGCCTGCCGCGTACCGGTGCATCACCGCGACGAAGATCAGCAGCGTCGCGGCGCCCATCAGGAAGGCGATCAGCCATTCCTCGAGATGGTCCAGGAACTTCATCATGCCCCCTCTCTGCGCAGGCCGTGCGGCTCGCGCCCGACGTTACGACAACGCCACTGGCAACCGTCGACCGGCCATCCAGTGGCGTGGCTGTTCGCCTGCTCCAGTTTAGGGCTTGAAGTCCGTGGCCTTGTAGACGTCGGCGATGATTTCCTTGCCGATGCGCGATTCGTTGTCCTTGTGCACCACGATCAGCGCCTTCTTCATCGCGGCCTTCTGATCGGGAGTCAGTGTCAGGATCTCGGTCTTGCCGGTCTTCCGGACCGCCTCGAGTGCATCTTCGTTTTCTTTCTTGGCGATGTCGTTGGCGAACTTGGTCGAGTCCTTCATCGCGCCTTCAAGCGTTGTGCGGACGTCGGCCGGCAGGCCGTCCCAGAACTTCTTGTTGGCGATGACGGCGTAGCCGAGGTAGCCGTGATTCGTCACGGCGAGGTACTTCTGCACCTCCTGCATTTTCTGGGTATAGAAGTTGGACGGCGGGTTCTCGGTCCCATCGACCACGCCCGTCTGCAGCGCCTGATACACCTCGGAGAACGCCATCACCTGCGGAATGGAGCTCAACGCCTTCATTTCGTCGCCCAGGACCTTGGACGACTGGATGCGCATCTTCAGGCCCTTGTAGTCGGCGACGTTACGGATCGCCTTGTTGGCGCTCATGACCTTGAAGCCGTTGTCCCAGTAGGCGAGCCCGGTGATGCCCTTCGGCTCGAGCTTCTTGAACAGCGCCGCCCCGACCGGCCCCTGAGTCACCTTGTGCAGGTCGTCGTAGTCGTCAAAGATGTACGGCAGGTCGAAGACCTCGAATTCACGGGCGCCCAGCGGCCCGAACTTGGCGAGCGACGGCGCAAGCATCTGCACCGAACCGAGCTGCAGCGCTTCCATCTCCTCGCCATCCTTGAACAACGAACTGTTCGGATAGACCTCGACCTTGACCCGGCCTTTGGTCCGCTCCTCGGCGAGCTTCTTGAAGTGATCCGCCGCCTTGCCCTTCGGCGTATCGACGGCCACGACGTGGCTGAACTTGATGACGATCGGTGCCTGCGCGCGTGCGGCCATCGGCAAGACAGCGGTGGCGGCAAAAGCGCCGGCGGTCGCGAGGGCGTCGCGACGGGTGTATGAGCCCATGTGTGTCTCCTGAGTTATTCGTGGGTCTGCGCCAAATGCATCGGTTGGGCAGCGTCCTGAGGATCTGCTTCTACGCATGTCCCGCGGGACGCCCTTGATCCGGCGCAAGGTCCAGGACCAACGCCAGCATAACCGCGGTGTCACGGCCCGGCGCGCGCCGGCATGCAGACAGGCAGGGACGTGCGTCGCGGCGCTTCCGAGTCGCGCCGCGCGGTGCTGCGTGGTGCCGCTACGCCGAAAGCTCGCGCCTCGTACCGCCATTGATGCAACAAGGTGTGGCGTATTTGTTCCCGGTCAATGTCCGAGGCTCAACCCCCTAGAACAATCGATACCCAAGAGGGGGTAGACCATCCCATAGGTGTAGCGGGCCCCCGAGTTGAAGTTCCAGGAAGTGAGTGTTGTGCGGTGTTCGTCTCGGCCCTGCAAGAGCAACAAGGAGCAGGGCATGAGGCCGACGCGAATCAACTTGATTGACCGGTTGCGATATTCGGAGGGGCCATGAGGAAGACTCTATTCGTGCTGGGGGC
>DATEZE010000339.1:0-8268 GCA_035255845.1 Burkholderiaceae bacterium
GATCTGCGGCACGTAGAAGACGAGCCGCAAGGCGCTGATCACTGCATACGCAACGACGATCGCGTGTTGTAGAGCTTCTGCACTCATCGGCCGGCCCATGTAGGCCGGCAAGCGCCGGCCGTAGACGCAGTGTCTGCGTCCACGGCCGTGCCGCAAACGGAAGAAACGGTCTTACCGCTGCCGACTATTCCGACGCCTGTCGCGTCAGCGCGGGCGCCCGCGCCGGAACAGATTGACG
Organism: Burkholderiaceae bacterium; assembly: GCA_035255845.1. Lineage (GTDB taxonomy): Bacteria > Pseudomonadota > Gammaproteobacteria > Burkholderiales > Burkholderiaceae_F > JALORV01. The sequence continues at coordinate 239 of DATEZE010000339.1, forward strand.
ATCGCCAACAGGATGACGGCGCCGATCAGCGACACGATGATCGACGCGATCGAGATGCCCTGGTTGATGGTCGGAACGCCGACCAATGGAGAGATCAACCAGCCCGCGAGCAGTGCGCCCACGATGCCGACAATGATATTGAGGAGAATGCCCTGTTGGGCATCGGTACGCATGATCAAGCTGGCCAGCCATCCGACGATGCCGCCAACGATTAGCCAAATCACGATGCTCATGGTGCTCTCCTGTACAGGTGAGGGGCTGCGAGTAGGGCCCCATTGGGCCGGGGCAATGGCTGTGCCCGCGTTAGCGACCCATCGCGCTCGGTGGTGTGTAGATCGGCAGATCGGGATTGCCGGGCGCAGGCGGATCATTGATTGGCGGCGGCGTCGGCACCGGCGGTGGGCCGGGTGTCGGAACTGGAACTGGTCGAACGGGCTCGTTCGGATCCGGCACGTGCAGTTCAAAGGTTCGGAGCATGGACAGTCACCTCGTTATAGTGAATAGCGGTGTCGCGGGCCTTATCGGGACCACGACCGCATCTGAAGCCGCCCGTCGCGGATCGCAAGCGGCGAGCGATGCCAGTAACAACGCCGGTATTAGCAACACACTCCAGTTCGACCGCATTTGCTGGTTGCGCATCCATCCCTTCACAGGCACAGACCTAGCAGGGCTCGTGCCGGTGCCCCGACGATGACAGCCGCGTGACGCGTGTACAGGCACTCCTCGGCGTAAGCACGCGAAGGCTTCGCGCGTGATCGTCATCCGCCGGTCGTCTCGCCGCCCATCACCTGCAGGACGGTGCCAGTGATGTACGACGAATCCGCATTTGAGGCGAGGAAGACATACGCCGGAGCCAGCTCCTCGGGTTGTGCCGCGCGCTTCATCGGACTGTCGGCGCCGAAGTTGCCGGCTTTTTCTGCTGTGAGTCCGCTGTCCGACGGGTTGAGCGGTGTCCATACCGGCCCGGGCGCGACGGCATTGACCCGGATTCCGCGCTCGAGCAGATCAATCGCCAGCGACTTCGTGAAGGCATTGACCGCACCCTTCGTCGCGGAGTAGTCCGGAAGCCTGCGCGTTCCCTTGATTCCAGTTTCAGAACTCGTGGCGATGATCGCGGCTCCGCGCTTCATGTGGGTCAGAGCAGCCCGCGCGAGTCGCATGTAAGCAAAGATGTTTATCTCGAAGGTTCGCTCCAGGTCGGCGTCGTCGAGATCCGCAAGTTCCTTGCGGCTTTGCTGGGCCGCATTGGACACGAGAACGTCAAGGCGGCCGAGGGCCTTCACCGTGCGTTCCACTGCGGTCTTGCAGAATTCCGCATCCGCGAGGTCGCCCGCAATCAACTCGCAGCGGCGGCCGCAGTCCGACACTGCGGCTCGCGTCTCCTCTGCGTCGCGCTGCTCCTCGGGCAGATAGACAATCGCTACATCCGCGCCTTCGCGGGCGAACAGCACTGCAACGGCTCGCCCGATGCCGGAATCGCCTCCGGTGATTAGTGCGCCGAGGCCGTCGAGCTTACCGGCGGCCTTGTAGCGGCTTGCTTCGAAGCGCGGTGCCGGGCGCAGCGCCGACTCGCGCCCGGGCGCCTCCTGGTGCTGGGCCGGAAATGGTGGACGAGGTTCGTCGAGCGGAGCCGCAATTGTCTCCGCCTCGGTGACGGTTGCCGAACTGTCCTGCCGTGCCATCGTTTCCTCCTGGTTGCGCTCGCGGTGCTCCACTGGTCTGCGCATTGCCGGCAAGCATCACGCCTGCTCCGGTGCATTGCGATGGGGAACAGCGCTTGCACTACCAATGAATCCCTTCTGCTGATGTGTTGTGATGCGATTCACACTCCCCGAGCATTGGCGCGAGCGCGTCGGGCGCGTCTCGCGCACGCGGCTGGCATCGTCCGCTATCGCGGCACTGCTCGCCCTGGTCGTGCTTGCACTGGTATTCGACTGGGACTGGCTGCGCGGCCCATTGGCTCGTCGCATCGAGGCGTCGACGGGCCGTCCGGCTGCGATCGGCGCGATGCACGGGGCGTGGCGCGGCGGGCCGCGGCTCGTCTTGCGCGACATCACGGTGGCCGACGATGCGACGCAGTCCCAGCGGCCGTTGTTTCGGGCGCGCGAAATGTACTTTCAGGTCTCGGTGGCGCCGTTGCTACGCGGCGAACTGCGGCTTGCTGAGGTCGGCCTGGCCGGCGCGGAGATCGCGTTGCGGCGCGACCGCTCGGGCGGTGCCAACTGGACGCGTCGTTCGGACGCTACCGCCGCCGTGCAACGCGGGGAGGAGCCACTGTGGGAGCGAATACACATCGGCGCCCTCAAGCTCGAAGACGTCGTGGTCACACTGAATGACGAAGCGACCGATACCCAGGCGCGCGCGCGTGTCGACAGCCTTTTGCCCGGGGCGGAGCCGGCACCGTGGAAGACCCGGATCGAGGTTCTCGGCAGCTACCGCAAGGGCCGCTTTGCCGGGCAGGCGCTGACCGGCCCGCTGATCACGCTGCGCGACACCGGCACACCGTTTCCGATCCGCGGACGCTTCGAGGTTGGACGCACTGCCGTCGAAGCCGACGGCCAGGTCGCCGACGTCCTCGGCAACGCGCAAATCGACACGCGTCTTCGCATCTCCGGTCCTTCGCTCGCGTCCTTGTACCCGACCCTGAGCGTCGCGCTGCCTTCGACACCGCCCTACCGTTTGCAAGGCCACTTGCAGCTGAAGGATCGCGTGTACGGCTTCGACGAAATCATCGGACGTATCGGTCGGAGCGACATCGCCGGGCACGCCGTGTTCGATATGCGCTCGCCGCGGCCACGGCTCACGGCCACGCTGGTCAGCGAGCGGCTCGCGCTGGCGGACCTCGGTACGGCAATCGGCGTGCCCCAGGACGACGGCGTCCACACCGGTGACCGGGTATTGCCCGATGCGCACTTTGATATCCCGCGCATGAAGGCAATGGATGCGGACGTGTCGCTGAATGCGCATCACCTTCAGATCGGCCCGGAACTGCCGCTGGAAAACCTGTCGATGAAGATCGAACTGGCCGACGGCGTGATGCGGCTCGCGCCGTTGCAGTTCGGATTCGCCGGCGGCGACATCGTTTCGACCGTCGTCCTGGATGCACGGCAGCGGCCGCTAGGGGCCGATGCTGCGATCGACTTTCGCAAGGTCGACTTCAGCAGGCTCTTTCCAACGCTCGACACCAACCGCCTCAGCGCCGGGGAGCTTGGCGCGCAGATCCGGCTCACCGGCCGCGGGCAATCGGTGGCCGAACTGCTCAGCAATGCCGACGGCACCATCGCGGCGGCGATGGATGGAGGGAGGATCTCGCATACCGTCGTTGCCGCGGCCAGCCTGGACGGCGGAAAACTGCTGCCACTCCTGCTGCGCGGCGACGAGCCGGTCGCAATCCGCTGCGCCGCGCTGGCGATGAGTGTGCAACAGGGCCTGGCGCACACGCAGCTCTTGGTGCTCGACACCCCTGAGGTGCGCATCGATGGCAACGGCGCCTTCGATCTGAAGACCGAACGCCTGGCGCTCGAACTCAACGCGCAGCCCAAGCAGGCGAGCATCCTGTCACTGCGCGGGCCGATTCATGTCGAAGGCACGTTCCGCCATCCGCGCGTCGCCGTCAGCGCGGCAACGTTGTTGCGTGGCGGCGCAGCTATCGCACTCGGTGTCGTCAATCCGCTCGCGGCGTTGCTGCCGCTGATCGAAACCGGAGGCGGCAAGGACACCGATTGCGTCAGCGCGCTTTCACCGGTCGACAGCGCGGTCAAACAGGCTCAGAAGACTTCAGGGCAGCCGCCCGCGGTGACGCGTTCCCGCACTCCGCGCAGGTGAATATCCCCAGCTTCATCGCGAGGCACCGTGCTTGCTCGACAAGTACACGGTGCAACGCCGAAGGACGAGCAAGCCTGAGGCAAAACTTACATCGCCGGAGCAACTCCGGCAGCACATGTGGTCGCGACTCGACGAGTTGCGCTTCGTGCTACCCATGAAAGGAGGCAGACGATGAATATCTCAACTCTCAGAAACGGCGCGCTGGCGGTTGTGGCGGGACTGACCTTCGCCGGATGCAGCACATGGAGCGGCGCAGAAAAAGGTACGGCGATTGGCGCCGGCGCGGGCGCGGCCGTAGGTCACGCGGTCGGCGGTGGTGTGCTCGGCACAGTGGGCGGCGCTGCGGTGGGTGGCGTGATTGGCCACGAGGTCGGCCAGAGCCAAGACGAGAAGAAGCAGGGCGGCAAGTAAGCAATCAGCCGCTCCTGATGTCTGATCAGCAGTGAAGCCCGGTAGTCTTGTTACTCCAGCCGGGCCGCGTGCCCTGCTGTAAAAGTGGCCCGGTTCCTACCGGGCCGCTCCATTTCTGCGGTCCCGCCGACGCGCCTCGTAGGGCGGCACTTTCATCATCTGACGGTACTTGGTGACGGTGCGGCGCGCGACCTGCAGGCCTTGGCGTGACAGAAGACGCGCGATGTGCGCGTCAGACAGCGGATTGCTCGCGTCCTCGTCCTCGATCATTTCCTTGATCGCGCCGCGAATTGCCGTTGTCGAGCAGGTGCCCCCATTCGAGGTTGCCAGTGCGCGCGAAAAGAAGAACTTCAGCTCGAAAACGCCGAGCGGGGTTGCCATGTACTTGTTATTAGTGACGCGCGACACCGTCGATTCGTGCAGGCCAAGCTCTTCCGCGATTTCGCGCAGGCCGAGTGGCTTCATCGCGAGCTCACCGTAGTCGAGGAAAGCACGCTGCCTTTTCGCGATGGCCTGCCCGACACGCAGGATTGTCGAGAAACGCTGCTCGACGTTGCGTACGGTCCAGCGCGCTTCCTGCAACTGCGCCGCAAGATCCGCGTGGCTTGAGTCGCGATGGCTGCGGAACAGATCCGCATACATCCGGTTCAGCCGCACGCGCGGCACGATGTCCGGGTTCAGCATCACCGTCCACTCGTCGCGCACCTTGCGCACGATGATGTCAGGTGTGATGAATCGAGTATCCGACACGCCGTAGCGCCAGCCCGGCCTCGGCTGAAGATGGCGGATGCAGTCGAATGCCTTCTCGACGTCCGAGGTGGACGACCCGAGCGATCTTGCAATTCCGGTCACGTCGCGCACGGCAACGCGATCCAGGCATTCAGACACGATGCGGGTCGCCAGCGCGTGCTGCGGTCGGCATTCGCCGTTCTGGAATTCGCGCAGCTGCAGCAGCAGGCACTCCTTGAGATCGCGCGCCGCGATGCCGGCCGGCTCGAGCGACTGAACCAGTCTTAGCGCCACCAGCAGTTCGCTGTCATCGGGCGCGGGATCGACGCCTGCAATCGCCTTGAGTTCTTCGACTTCGATGCGCAAAAAACCGTCGTCGTCGAGAGCCTCGATGATGGTCAGCATCAGCGCCCGATCGCGCGGCGATGCGGGCAGCAGCTGCATTTGTGCGCGCAGATGATCGCGCAGCGACTGATCGGCCGCGGCTAGATCGGTCGAATCGAATTCGGAGTCCGAACCGTTGCCGTGCCTGGAGCCGCCGCCGTACTGCGCCCAGGCACTGCTTTCCCATTCGCCGTCCGCCTGCGGGTCGGGCTGCGCATCGATAACCGTGACCTGCGGGGCCTCAGTGACCGCGTCGCGCGGCAGCGGCGGGGCTTCGCGCGCCTCGGCCACGGCGGGCGTGGCGGCTGCCGATTCGCCGTCGGCCTCGTCGCCCTCGAGAAAGGGGTTGCTTTCCATCGCGCGGCTGACTTCCTGCGCGAAGTCGAGCGAAGACAGTTGCAGCAGACGCACCGCCTGCTGCAGGCGCGGGGTCAATGTCTGTTGCTGGCGGTGCTCCTGGCGGAGCCGCGTTTGCGTCATCCTTCCTCCTCGTGGGACAGGCCCAGGTTTTGTTCAAGCCGGAATGTCCGCAGTCGGTAATCACCCGACCCGTACCATCCAGCTGACCGGTACCGGCATACCAGTTCGGCCCGGATACATCTCAAAGCCGTCACCCCAAGTAGGGGTCCCTGGCAAGAGAGAGGATGCAAAGAGCGTGCCAGAAATGGGCACGTTTGCTTTATGCGGATTTAACTCGATACGAGGGTCAGATGACCCTCGGCCGCGGGCGGATGCAGATCGCGCGCCGCACGCGCCACGAGTGCGCCGAAATCATGGCCGAGTTCCGGATGACTCAACGCGAATGCGAGATTGGCTTCGAGAAATCCGATCTTGCTGCCGCAATCGAAGCTCCGGCCCGTGAGCCTTTCAGCGAACACGGGCTCCTTTTCAAGCAAGCGCGCGATCGCATCCGTTAGCTGAATCTCGTTGTTGGCCCCCGGCGCGAGGTTTTCGAGGCAGTCCAGGATGCCCGGTGTGAACACGTAACGGCCGACGATCGCGAGGTCGGAGGGCGCGTTGCCCGGCGGTGGCTTCTCGACTACCCCTCGCACGCGGGCGGCTGCAGTTGCGCCAGCTTCGATGTCGACTATGCCGCATCGCGAAGTTTCTGCGTGGCTGACCTGCTGCACGCCGAGCACCGACATGCCGCAACTAGTGTATCGATCTATGACCTGCGCCAATGCCGGCGGCTCGCCTGCGATCAGCTCGTCGGGCAGAAGGACTGCAAACGGCTCGTTGCCGATCAGATGACGCGCGCAGTGGATCGCATGGCCGAGTCCGAGAGGAAAGCTCTGGCGCGCATAGGCGATGTGCACGTGCTGCGGGGACAGGCTGCGCAACGCGGAAAGCTGGCGCTGTCGTCCCTTGCTCTCGAGTTCAAGTTCGATCTCGACAGCGCGATCGAAGTAGTCCTCGATCGCGCGCTTGCTCCGGTGAGTGACGAAGATCAGCTCGCTGATGCCGGCTGCCAGCGCCTCGTCGACCGCATACTGGATCAACGGCCGGTCGACTACGGGCAACATCTCCTTAGGCATGGCCTTGGTCGCCGGCAGAAAGCGCGTGCCGAGCCCGGCAACCGGAAACACGGCCTTGCGGACCGTACGCGGCAGGCTGCGAATGCGCGCCCTCTCGCCGTGAACAGAATCGGTCAGCTTCACTTTGTCCCGTCCCGCTGACGCTCACGCACGATTTCACCGGCGCTGTTGCGGCAGTCCGTGTCCTCGAGCCCGCGCTCGATGTCGGATGCCGCCTGGCGCATCACATCGCGCTGCGCGCTTGCCTGCGAGTCAGAGGACTCGTCGCGCTCGTTCGGCTGGCGCGGCGCTGTGCTTTGCTCGTCGGTGGCGAGCGTTGAGCGGGTATCCGGGCGGCGACGCGCACGTCGCGGAGGCCAGCGCAGTCGATCCCCGCGAGGCGGCATCTCAAATCTCCTTCGTAACGGGAGTTGCAAAGCAGTTTGCGTGCCGTCGCTGCGCATAACGGTGCGATGACTCGATCGCGGGATCGCCCCTTGCTTAGTAGCGACCGCAGGCTGGGGCGCCGGAGGGAACGCGTGTATGGCGCCCCGGGTTCCCCGGTGCCGCGAGCGAACCGCGCCCTCGAGGCCTGCGCGGCCGCGCTGGCGAATAGCGTGCCTTGTGTGACAGGCACATCGGTTGCAAGGGCTTTGGTGGCGCATTGCGCCGGTACTTTCACTTCCCATTACAAACAAAGAGGACGACCGATGAAAAAGATTCTATTGGCTGCAATGCTGGGTTGGCTCAGTGTGTTCAGCGTGGGCTGCGCGGTGACAAGCGGGCAGGAGACGACTGGTGCGTACGTCGACGACGCCACGATCACGGCGCGCGTGAAGACCAAGTTCGCCGAGGACAAGACCGTCGCGGCAACGCGCATCTCTGTGGAAACTTTGAAGGGCGTGGTGCAGCTGAGTGGATTCGCGACCAGCGAGGCTGAGCGGCAGCGCGCGGCGCAGCTGGCGGCCAGCGTGCCGGGCGTGAAGAGCGTGCAAAACGCCGTCAAGGTAAGCCCGCCGCAAAGCTGACGTCCGACCACTTGGAGTTAGGGCCCGGGTAGATGTGCCTTATGACCGCGTGATCCAGTGCGCTGAGCCGCGTGCCGCCTCGAGCGGCGGCCGCGGCGCTTCGCCTCGGGTCCAGATGCCTCACGCCCTCGTCGTCGAT
>DATEZE010000340.1:0-7056 GCA_035255845.1 Burkholderiaceae bacterium
TGTCTCACTTGGCCAATGCTGGATCGATCAACGCTCGACGGCACGCGACCGGAATGTCGGAACTGAAACATGCCGAGCGCGCGCGGCTGAACAGACGCTGCGAAGCGTCTTCGGTCACGACCGGATGCGCGAGGCGCGGGAACCGGTAATCGCCAACGTGCTTGCGGGCCGCAACACGCTGGCGATCCTGCCGACGGGCGCCGGCAAGTCCATGTGCTACCAGTTGCCCGCGCGCTCGCCGCCGACCGGCAGCACGCCGGGCTCTACCACGGCCGACCGGCAGCAGGAGGGGTTCATGCGCGCGGACATCCGAGTCATGGTCGCGACCAACGCATTCGGCCTCGGCATCGACAAGCCCGACATCCCTTCGTACTGCATTATCAGCTGCCGCCGGGGCTCAACGCCTACTATCAGGAAGCTGGGCGCGCGGGGCGTGACGGTGTCACAGCGCGATGCACCTTGATCTACCAGCATTCGGATCAGCGACTGCGCCAGTTTTTGCAGGCTGGCCGATATCCGACCGCTGACGACATCGCGGCGTGCATCGATGCGCTGGCAGCCGCGCAGTCGGCAGTGGTACTGGCGGATCTGCTAGGAACGCGTCGTGACTTCGTTCCTTCGCTCCTCAAGCCGGCGCCCGCGGCCGGACGCTGAGGACGCGCCGCGGCACCCGGCTTGCTGCGAACGAAGATCAATCTTCTTCGGAGGGATGGCGATGACGAACCGGAATGCGCGCACACCACCTCATGTGGGTCCAAGCGACAGTACCGACAGCGCCTCGGATCTGATCGGCGCTGACGACTGGCGCCGCGAGGCCGACCCGCCTGGCATGGGCCCGCGTGGTCTTGAAGCGGAGACCGACGCGGAGGGCACCGGCGAACGCGCATCCGCCGGCAACGACACTCCCACTGACGGCGCCGACATTGCGCCCGACCGCGTGATCGGACTCGATCTCCCAGTCGTGCCCGACGGTCTCGACCGCGAGGACGCATTGCTGTCCGACGAGGAACGTGACATCCCGGAGGACGACCGCTCGCCGGGTCGAAGAAAGGGCCCTTCTCTCGGGCGTTAGCGAGCGACGCTCCGCAACTGGCAGGAGTCCGCACGATGCAAGGACATCTGTTGACTGCCCTGATCGCCACGCTGCTGCTCGCGCTGGGCAGCAGCGTTGCGCATTCGCAGACCGCGCGCGAAGGCAGCGAGGATTCCGGCCCCGCGGCGATCACGACGGCTCCGGCGACGACGCAGCGCCCCGCCGCGCCTGCAACGGCTGCACCATCGCGCGTCGGCGGCGAAGTCGAGGTAACGAGCTACAAAGGCGTGAAGGACGGGCCCAGCTGGGAACGCGTGCACCGTGCGAGCAAGATCATCGGTACCGACGTGATCAATCGCCAGGGCGAGAAGATCGGCGACATCGAGGATATCGTGCTAGACAGCAAGGGCTCGATCGCGTACGCCGTGGTGTCGACCGGGGGCTTCCTCGGCATCGGCGATCGTCTCCACGCCGTGCCATGGCAGTCGCTGCAGACACAGACAGGACGCAACGCCTTCATTCTCGACATCGATCGGGAGCGGCTTAAAAGCGCGCCCGGTTTCGACAAGAAGAACTGGCCCAATCTTGCCGATGAAAAGTGGAGCAGCGAGAACAGCAGGCACTTCCCGCATGAGCATCCGACGGGAAGCCTGCCGCGCGCCGCCGGTTCCGGCCCGAGCTCGCCACCAGCGACCAAGTGACTGGGGATAAAGCCCTACCGCGCGCCGAGAACCTCGCGCGCACGACGTCTGGTTGAATTCTTCAAGCGCCGCGGCGCGCGGGCACTTCAGTTCATCGTCTCGGTCGATCGCTCCGAGGCCGCGTCGGAGGGCTCCTCGGTCGCCATCTCAGCGACCATGATGCGGCATGTCTGCGCGCAGTGGCGGCACGCGGCGACGCAATCTTCCATGTCGTCCATGGTTGCGCAGTGCTCCGCACACTCCTCGCACACCTGTGCGCATAGGTCGCACACCGTCGGATACCAGTCGGAGCCAATCGACATCAGCTCCGACGCTGTACGGCAGACGTTGGCGCACGTCAGCAGCATTGCGATGTGCGCTGCTGCGGCGTGGTCGCCGCCGATCTCAAGGCAGTGCCGAACATGCGCAAGACAGATCTGACTGCAGTCGGCGCATGCCGCAATACATGCTTCGACCGGATCCTGCTCGACTTCCATGGCTTCCATCGCTCCTCCGCCCGACAGCGACTGCGCTGCTCTCGGGACAGGCAGCATCGCTCATGCCCGTCGACGCTCGTACCACTCCATCAACGGCGTGGCGGAAACGCCATGCAGTGTGATCGAGACTGCGATCGTGATCAGCGCCGCGTCCGCCACGAGCGGCGCAATGGCCGCCGGGACGCCATGATCGAGGGCATACGCCAGGTAGAAAAGTGAGCCGATTCCGCGGATACCGAACCACGCGATCAGCCGTCGCTGGTGCGATGCGATTCCAGTCGGCGCCGACAACAGCACCGCGAGCGGGCGCACCGCCACGAGCAGCACGAGCGCATACAGCACTGCGGACAGTGTTCCTTCGGTTCGACCCAGCAGCATGCCTACCAGCAGCACCAGCGTGACTTCGCACAGTCGTTCGCTCTGCGCGGTCCATGACACGACACTGGCGCGCAGTCCAGCCGGTGCACCCGCCGCCCGGCCATCGGCAAGCGCAGAGTCGTGCTGCATCGTCCTGCCGAGCGCAAGCCCGCCGGCGAACACTGCGAGAAAGCCGTAGGTCTGCAGCACGAGCGCCGCGCCGTAGACGAGCGCGATCATCCCGAGCACGAGAAATTCGACCTCAACGATCGGCCGGCCCGCACCCTGCAGTCTGCGCATCACGTGTGCCACCGCAACGCCGCCGACCCAGCCCACTGCAAGGCCTCCGGCCGTCGACCAGATCAGATCCACCGCAATCCAGCGTGCGCCATGTGTTCCCAGCGTGTGGGTTCCGAGCAGGCCGAGGGCCAGCATCAGCGCCGGAAAGGCGGCACCGTCGTTGAGGCCGCCTTCGGCAGTCAGCGCCAGACGAACTGCATCGCGGTCGCCCGGATCGCGGATCTGCAGTTCCGACGCGAGCACCGGGTCGGTGGGTGCGAGTATCGCGGCCAGCAAGAGTGCGGCCGGCCACGGCAGGCCGAGCACCCAATGCGCGGCGGCTGCGGCAAGCACGGTCGTGAGCACCATGCCGAGTGTCGCCAGGCGAAGAGGCAGCCACCATGAACGCCAGTGGTTCGGCAGGCGCAGTCGCATTCCCACCGAAAAGAGCGTGGCCAGCACAGCGACTTCGGCCAGAAGCTCGATGATCGCGGCATCGCCAACGATGTCGACATCGATCCAGCGGGCTCCGCCCGGACCGATCACAAACCCGACGGCGAGATAAAGCATCGCCGGTGACAGGGGCAGTCGCCGGACGACGCTGCTGCCGAACGCCATCGCGACCAGCAGTGCGCCCACAAGTAGAAACCACTGCTGCACGAGGCGGGCTCACAGAACCCGGCGGACTCAGTCCGCCGGGAGCGATCGCAGACGCTCTAGTGCGCTGACACCTTCCTCGATCCAACCGCGGACAGCATGCTGCAGCTCTGCCGGCAGATCGGCATCGAGCGCGTCCCGAAAGCAGATCAGAGCACTGCACTCGACCGCTTCCCAGACGGATTCGATGTCGGCGAGTCCCGCCTCACGGTCGATGCTGAGGCTGGCACTGGTGTCTTCCGGCGCGACAGTCGCCCCGCTCGCGCGCAATGTTCGGGCGGCGCCCCGATAACTGACCGCGCGGTCCTCAAGCAGTTGCCGGAGGGGCTCGTCGCGCGACTGTGCGGCGAGTTCCGACGCGATGTGATTCGTATCCACGCATGTCGCGAGCAGTTCGCAGAGCAACGTCTCTGTCGACGTGTCGGTCATGGCGAGCATGGCGTTCCCCCGAGGTTCGAATTCAGTGCTCCTGTCGCAGCACTCTGCATACCCGCCCGCCCATCGTCGAGCTGGAGTTACACGGTCCGGCGTAAGAACGTTTCCGCGCGATGGCGGCGGCACTGCGCCTACGCTTGAACGCTTCGCGGTGGGACCGCTATGTCACCCAAGATCCGGCGCGCGGACCGGGACTTCGGGCCGCGCGCCAATGCGGTGATCAATTTCACTTCAGGCAGTCGCTCGCATCGCGTCGCGCAGCCGCTTCACTTCGTCATGGTTGCGCTGCACGCCCCCAAACTGGTGGCGCACGACGTTTTCGACTTCGGGTGGCAGGTCTTTCTTGAGCGCAGCACGGTAACGGGCTACCGCCGAATCCTCACTTCGCTCGCATTCGTTGAGCATAGCCTTGTCGTCATTGAGGGCGACTGTGCCGCGTGCCGCGATCCAGGCGCGATGCAAGGCACCGCTGATGCTGCCGCCGGTATCCGGTGTGCCACCGAAGCGCGCGACGAGAGCCTGCAGCTCCTGCGCAGCACTCGCGCATTCGCGTGCGCGTCGGGCAAAGAACTCCTTCAGCTCACCTGAGCGCGCATGCTCGGCGCAAGTCTTGAAACCATATTCGCCATCGTTGCAGGTCTCGACGAGCTCGTTCAGTGTTTCAGTAACAGTGTTGCGATCCATCAGGACTCCGATCGGTTTGAAGTTACGGAAGTGCCGCCTGTCGGGCTCGCGCGTCACCTTGCTGCGTGGACCGACGGACGCCACGGCGATCCGACCGGTTTATGTCCCACGCGCGAAGCCGCGCTCGTCGCACCGATAGCGACGCGGACATCAAAGCGATCTCCATGGCAGGCACCGTGCCCGAGTCCGGCATCGCTCTTGCAATACAAACGCCATGGACGCACCCGAGCATGTGCTGCTCGCCACCCCTTCAAGCAGCGTGCGGGGTGCTCCGCACCTCGTCGACGCCACGATGTTCTGGAGTTCTGCGGGCGGTGGCGTGGCGCGCTACCTGCGCGACAAGCACCGCTGGGCGCTGCGCGAAGCCGGCTGGCAACACACGTGGGTGGTCCCGGGTGCGAGCGAGGCACCCGGCCTCGGCATCGGTGGCGTGCCACTTCCCTTCAGCGGCGGCTACCGCTTTCCCCTGCTGCGGCAACGGCACGCACACCTGCTCGCCGCTCTCGAGCCGGACGTAATCGAGGCCGGCGATCCGTACTGCCTTGCGTGGTCGGCACTGGATGCGGCCGCCCGCTGCGGCAGCGCAGTCGCGACCTTCTGCCATTCGAACCTCGTTGCCGAAGCACAGCGGTGGTTCGGTGGACCCGGCCGCGTCGCCGCACACGCCTACCTTCGCCGCCTGCTGCGCCGCTTTGATCTCGTGATGGCGGCGAGCCGCTGGATGGTCAACGAGATGCGCGAACTTGGCCTCGACAACGTGGTGCATCAGCCACTCGGTGTCGACCTCGAACACTTCAATCCGTCACGTCGCAGCGCTCAGTGGCGCCGCGAGCTTGACCTCGCCGACGACGCGATTGTCCTGGCCTACGTCGGTCGTTTCGCGCCGGAAAAAAACCTCGGTCTGCTGGTCGAGATGGTTGACACGCTTGGCGAGCCATACATGCTGGTGGCACAGGGTGGTGGACCGTGCCCGCCTCGCGGGAGACGCGTGAAAGTATTGCCCTATTCCGCCGACCCTCGCGGCGTGGCGGTCACGCTCGCCAGCGCCGACGTGTTCGTGCATGCCGGAACGCGCGAGACTTTCGGACTTGCCGCGCTGGAGGCGCTGGCCTGCGGCACGCCGGTCGTGCTGCCGGCAAGCGCAGGTTTCCTCGACCTAATCGATGGCCGTGCCGCCATAGGCGTCGGCGGCGCGACTGCGGGGCGGCTCGCCGAGGGGGTCCGGGCGCTGCGCGATCAATCGCCGCAAGCACTGCGTCAATATGCACTCAAGGCTGCCGGCCCGTTCGACCAGCGGCGGACCTTTGGTCGGCAGTTCGAGCGCTATGCAGCGCTGATGCGACGCCGGCCACAGCCTGCCCGGATCGGAGAACTGCGCCGTGCATGAGTCGCGCCACCTTTGTGTATCGGTGCACGACGTTGCACCGGCGACCTGGCGCTCGTGCCAGCGCGTCCTCGCCGCAGTGCGTGAGGTGGCCGAAATCCCGGTGACGCTTCTCGTCGTTCCCGCATACCACGGCCAGTGCTCGGCGCTGGCACCGGGCTTCGAAAGCGCGATGACGGATCAGCTGGCCCAGGGGCACGAGCTGGCGCTGCACGGCTACTTTCATCGCGACCTCGGCGTACCGCAATCGGCAGTCGACTGGCTGCGGCGGCGCATCTATACCGCCGGCGAAGGTGAGTTCTGGGCGCTGAGTCGCGACGAGGCGGCGGAGCGCCTCCTGCTTGGACAGCGCTGGTTTGCCGCGAACCGCTGGCCGCTCGCCGGGTTCGTCCCTCCCGCGTGGCTGCTCGGGCCCGAAGCCTGGCACGCGTTACGGGAATTTCCGGCGTTCAGCTACGTCACGACCTTCACACACGTCCACGCGCTGCACGCCGACGTGTCGGTGCGCGCACCCTGCCTGACGTTCAGTACCCGGGCGCCCTGGCGACGGACGCTGTCACGTGCCTGGGCGACGCTCGGATGGATCGAAGCACCATTGGCACGCCTGGCGCTGCATCCGCAAGACGCCGCCTACGCCGACCTGCGGCTAGCGTGGCAGCGCAAGCTCGAGGCGCTGCTGCAGGATCGCACACCGCTCACCAAGGTTCAGGCCGTGCGCCACCTCGCGGTGTCCGCTCCCAGACGCGCAGCGCGCGCCGAAAGTCCCGCGCAGACGCGGCTTCGGGAAAGGATGCTGTAAGAGTTGCCACAGGCTGCGTTGCAGGGGCGGTTGCGACATCGAATGCAGGGTGCGAAACGGCTTTTTCGCCGAAATCCAGCAAGGCACGCGCTTTGCTTTAAAGCTCATACAACCATCGTCCTGGAACGTCGGTTGTTCGGTGCCCGACCCTTCCCCCCTTCCCTCCCCACGAAGTCGGCACCGGTTACACCGGCCCCGCACGCTTGCGGGGCCTTTTTTTTGGCGGCACGAGCTTGCGCCGACGCGATCCG